>CAJFUP010000067.1 GCA_904420225.1 uncultured Lachnospiraceae bacterium | reverse complement strand
TGCCTTTTCTTGGCTTTCTGAATCCAATCACTGTGACGCAGCGGAGTGTACATAGGGCCTGGACAGGAAAACAAGAGTCCGAGTCACAGGAAGAAGCGGTGGTTTATATTACGGAGACGGGTACCGTGTACCATAAGAGCCTTCAGTGCACGTACCTGAAGCAGTCTGTTACAGAAGCGGATCCACAGAGGATTGAAGAGTATCGAAATGAGTCGGGAAGCAGATATACTCCATGTGAGAGATGCTCTCCCAATGAAGGGAAAGGGACAACAGGCTACCTCTGTTACTATATTACAAAATACGGAACCAAGTACCATTACACTTTGGCCTGTCCGGCACTGACCAGGGGAATTCGTTCTGTTAGGCTGTCGGAAGTCGGCGGGCGTCCTCCATGCAGCAAATGCGGGGAAGGGGAATAAAGAATATATGAATAAAAACCATTTCAATTATTCATGGCTGATAGAGTTGGGGATATCATATGGCGAGAAGAAACAGGGGGGAAAGTATAATGAATGGGGCGCTTCAAGCTGTGTGTATTGCAGGGATTTTGATTCCCTGCTGCGTGATGGATGTCAAAATCAAAAAACTACCGACGCTCTGGCTGCTTGTGTGGATTATGGTGGGATGGCTGGCCAATGGATCCTTTGGGGCGGGAGCCCTGTTCTTTTTCATGAGCGTTTTGCCGGGAACTTTTCTGTATATGGTGAGTCTTCTCACCAAGGGCGGCATGGGGAGAGGAGACGCGCTTTTATATTTGGCGGTGGGGGCAGTGCTGGGCATGGGCAAAACTCTGACGGTGCTGCTTTTTTCCCTGTTTTTGGCCGCGGGATATGGGGTTCTTCAGATGAAGATCAGGAAAAGGAGCGGGAAATACAGAATTCCCTTTGCTCCGTTTACAGCAGGAGGTTATTTCCTCTTTATGATCGCGGGACTGTGAAGGGAAGGGGAATCATGCAAAGGGAGGGAAGTTATACCATTGAGACGGCCATTTTGATGACAGTTATCTTATGGGCTGTGGTGGTTTTGTTTGGTGCTGTTTGTACGTTTCATGATAAGGCTGTGATGGAAGGGATATGTTGGAAAGTGGCGGGAATGGAGGTTTACGGAATTCAGGAAAATACTGCTCTGGAAACAGGAGAATTGGACATTCATCGCCTGGAGAAAAAGAGTCTTTTGTGGAGGATTCTGGATTCCCATGAAGAAGAGGAGGAAGAGGCAGTACAGCAGGTGGAAAAACGGCTGGAGGGGCTTCTCTTCTTGGGGATAAAACCGCGAATTGAAGCAGAAATCTCCCGGGAAAAGGCAGTGCTTCGATATCAGATGCAGGTGCCCAGGCCTTTCGGTTTTTTGAAGAGGTGGCTGGGGCAAATTATCGTGATCCAGGGAGAAGTGCCATGGAAAAAGATAGAGGCGGAGGAGTTGATTCGTCTATGCCGGGGAATTTTACAGTAAGCGGAGAGGAACAAACAATGATGGAAACAGAACAGGACAAAACGGAATATATCAGGGTTATGGGAAATGATTATCTGGTAATAAAGGGAACTCCCTGTAAAGAACCTGACTATCAGGCAAAGATGATGGCGGGAAATGCTGTGGACCATTTTTTAAAATGTGAATTGAAGCAGGTGGACGGCGGAGTGGAATACCGATATCAAATCACCTCCATGAGAACACTGGAAGAAAGCATGGCAAGAACTTCATTTGCTGCCCAAGATATTAGGAAGTTGGTGGAAAGCCTGGAGCAGGCGGTGAGGATGCTGGGAGAATATCTCCTTTCTGAGGATAAGATTCTGCTGGATCCGCGGCGGATTTTTTGCCAATTGTCCGATGGGAAACTGTATTTTTGTTACTATCCAGACAAAGAGGAAAACTTTTCAGATTCCATGAAAGCATTTCTTCCCTATTTGCTAAAAAAAGCGGATCATGAGGACCGGGATGCCATTATACTGGCATACAGCTTATACCAAGCCGGGTTGGAAGAGAGAGTGACGGTGGAAGATCTCAAGAGAACGCTCAGTTCTCCCATTTTGGGCCAGATGGCGCAGGAGAAAAAAGAAGAAAAGCCCAGAATAGAAAACAGGAAGGCCGAAGAACAAAATAAGAAGATGCAGGTGGACGGAGAGGGGATCACAGAACATAGGCCGCAGAAAAAAACACAGCAGGAATTGGCCAATGAGAGAAGTAAAGAAAAAAATGACGGAAGAAATGGGGACACAGATCCAATAAAGCTGAGCTCCATACCGCCCAGAACCACATCTGTCATGTCTGAGGAGCCAGGAGAAAAAGAATGGATGGGCAAAGCGCGTACGCCAGGGGAAGGGGTGACGGAGAGGGGGGACAAGACAGAAAAGAAAAAGACTTCTTTACTGAGACAGCGGCTGGGTGAAATTTTGGTGCCATTGATTTCAGCAAGCGTGGTTTTGGCGTGGTTTGGATACCATTCCTGGCAGGGCGAATATCCATGGAGGGAAAATCCGCGCCTTTATACTGGAATTATTTTGTTGATTCTTGCCTCCAATGTCATTTATGTATTTGGCAGCGTACTGCAATCTTTGGGTGAAAAGAAAAGAATCCAGGCATCTTTTGCGGAAAGGAATGGGAGACAAAGCAGTTATGCGCAGGAAAGCCATGGCAGTCCACAAGAACGGGAGAAACAGCTTTCTGTTAAAAAAAGTCGTACAGGGCCTGTAACGACAGTCGTTTCCCCAGAGAAAAAGCGTGATGGAAAAAAGCAGACAGACCATAGTGCCGGAATGAAATACGCTCTGCTGTCCTGCCAGCCGGATAAAATTCCCAATATTCCAGTACGCCATTTTCCCTTTGTCATTGGAAAAAAGACAGGGGAATGTGATTTTCAGATCTTGGATTCTACCATACGAAAAAAACATGCCCAATTGGACAGAGAAGACGAAACAGTATACATAACAGATTATTCCTGCGGATTTACATCTGTCAACGGCCATGTGCTGGAAGAACGAGAAAGTATGCAGATCGTGCCCGGGCAGGAAATCCGGCTGTCAGATTATGCCTTTATCTGGGTTGACCAAAACGAGCAGATACCATATCGCAACGGACCGCAGCTGCAGGCCCAACAGCTGGACGCTTCATGGAGGGTGTGATATAATTTAGAAAGGGCTGAGAGGTCAGGTGTACTTGATTCGCCATAAATAGCGCCAAGCTGTTGACCTCGGCGGCCGTAAAGTGAATCTTGAAAAATCAGGAGGAGAACGATATGGAACAGTGTATTTTTTGTAAAATAGCGGCTGGAGAAATCCCTTCCGCCACAGTGTACGAGGACGAATATTTCAAAGCCATTTTGGATATGGCTCCGGCAACCAAAGGCCACACAATCATCATTCCCAAAAAGCATATGCGGGATGTGACGGAGCTGGAGGAAGAATATGCTTCCAAAATTTTGGCTGTGGCTGCCAAGATTGGAACCGCTATGAAAAAAAGCTTGGGATGTGCGGGATTCAATCTGGTTCAGAATAACGGAGAAGCAGCAGGACAGACGGTAATGCATTTCCATCTGCATGTGATTCCCCGCTATGAGGGAGGGGAGCAGATTGTCTGCTGGCCTCAGATGGAGACCACCGCAAATGGCAGGGAAGAAACCGCTGCGCAGATTCGCAGTGCAA
This sequence comes from uncultured Lachnospiraceae bacterium, assembly GCA_904420225.1. GTDB lineage: Bacteria > Bacillota > Clostridia > Lachnospirales > Lachnospiraceae > Fimimorpha. The sequence goes on along the minus strand of CAJFUP010000067.1, from coordinate 6,334 downwards.
TGGAATAAATTAAAATAGATTGTGGCATGGGAATCGGGATATGGAAGAGGCGAACCGGAAAGACACATTGACTTTAGCTGGATAAACGGTTAAACTAAAGAGGGAGAAAATATAGATGACAGGGAGGAGCAGTACATGGCATTTCACGTAATCAATGAAGCAAAGCGATGTCTCAATTGTAAGAAGCCTATGTGTATGGAGGGATGTCCCATTCATACCCCGATTCCAGACATGATTCACACGTTTCTCAATGTTGGACTGAATGAAGCCGGAGAAAAAGTTTTGGAAAATAATCCGCTGTCCATGGTGTGCAGTCTTGTATGCAATCACGAGAACCAGTGCGAAGGACATTGTGTCCTGGGAAGAAAGGGGCAGCCGGTACACATCAGCAGTATTGAAAATTATATCTCTGACACATACTTTGACAAGGCAGAGATCCGCTGTGCGCCAAAGAATGGAAAGAGGGCGGCGATCATCGGGTCCGGTCCGGCGGGAATCACCATAGCGATTATATTGGCCAAACGGGGATATGATATTACCATTTTTGAATCCAGAAGCAAGATTGGAGGGGTTCTCCAATATGGCATTCCCGATTTCCGCCTGCCAAAAACGATTTTGGAGAGGTATAAAAAGAAACTTCTGAGTTTGGGGATAAAGATTCGCCCCAATACCACCATTGGAGGGGCTTTGGAGATCGGCGATTTGTTCCGGGATGGATACCGGGCTATTTTCATCGGAACGGGAGTATGGAGACCCAAGACCCTTGGCGTCAAAGGAGAGTCTCTGGGAAATGTTCATTTTGCCATTGATTATCTGGCAAATCCGGATGCCCATGACTTGGGGCAGACCGTAGCCATCATCGGTGCGGGCAACGCTGCCATGGATGTGGCCAGAACAGTGCTCCGCCATGGTGCCACCAAGGTGACTTTGTTTGAGCGGGGGAGAACGTCTGCCGCCAGCGAAAGAGAACTTTCCTATGCTATGATTGACGGGGCGGACATTGTATACTGTAAAGATACCGTGGAAATTACAGATGATGGCCCTGTTTTCCGGGATATTTATTATGACGAGGAGGAAAATATTACAGGATTTTCCAGCGAGCATGAGCTTTATCGGGCCGATTCCACCATTGTCTCCATCAGCCAGAGGCCAAAGGACAAATTGGTAAATACCACCAAAGGCCTGGAGGCCAATGACAGCGGACAGCTCATTACCAATGAGGACGGCGAAACCACATGCCGGGGAATCTTTGCCTCCGGCGATGTGGTGAGAGGTGCTAAGACAGTGGTGGAAGCGGTGGCATATTCCAAACATGTGGCCGACGCCATGGATGCGTATATGCGGGGGTTGGACTAACGAGGCAGAGGGGTATGTATGTTATATCACTGCAAAGCCCCGCTCAATTCCTTAATGAGATTGAGAACGATTTCCACTCCATTGGACTGCTTGCTTTTGGACATGGCATTTATATAGTCCGCCCGTCTTTCGTAGACTTGGGTCACACCTTCCAGGAGACTCTCCGGAGTCAGCGCCTCTTCCTGGATGACCAGGGAAAATCCCTGACGCTCAAAGGAGGCGGCATTTAGAATTTGATCGCCCCGGCTAACAGCGGCAGATAACGGAACGAGAACATTGGGTTTCTTCAGCGCCAGCAGTTCACAGATGGAGTTGGCGCCTGCGCGGGATAGGATGACATCAGCAGCGGCCATGAGATCTTTCAGCTCACGGCTGATGTATTCGTACTGGACATAGCCGGTCTGCCGTTCCAGAAGCGGATCCAAGTTTCCTTTTCCGCACAGGTGGATCACATCGAAATGGGGGAGAAGGGAGGGCAGTGCCTGGCGCAGTACCTGATTGACGGCACGAGATCCCGTGCTCCCCCCCATCATCATCAATATGGGACGCTGCCCGGACAGCCCCGTAAAGACAAGACCCGCCTGCCTGCTGCCCTCCATGAGCTCCTTTCGGATGGGAGAACCGGAGAGCACGGCCTTATCAGCCGGAAGCTTTTCAAGAGTTTCTGGAAAATTGCAGCAAACTTTTGTGGCGGAGGGAATGGAGAGGCGGTTGGCCAGTCCAGGGGTCATATCGGATTCATGAATAATGACCGGCACATGACATTTTTTGGCGGCAAATACCACTGGGACAGAGACGAAACCTCCTTTGGAAAATACCACATCTGGTTTATAGTCCTTCATGATCTTCACTGCTTCGGAATATCCTTTCAGTACCCGAAAGGGATCAGAAAGATTTTTCAGGCTGAGATATCGTCTGAATTTGCCGGTGGAGATGCCATAATAAGGAATCCCTTCCTTTTCAATAAGTCCCCGTTCCATTCCGCTGTAGGAACCCACATAGCGGATTTCAAAACCTGCCTGGCGAAGACCAGGCAGCAAGGCAATGTTGGGGGTTACGTGTCCGGCTGTTCCCCCGCCGGTCAATAATACTTTCTTGGAAAAGTACGTATTTTTCATTGCTGCTCCCATCCGCAGTTTAATGAGACTGCTTATATTGTTTTAGTGCCCTGGCCAGCTGATCGGGGCAGGAAGTTTTGCGAACGCCGCACTGAATGCCGTCCAATCTGCCAATGGCATCGTCGATGTTCATTCCGCGAATCAGCGCGGATACCCCTTGGGTGTTTCCGCTGCAGCCGCCGATGAATTTGACATTCTTGATGATATCATTTTCCACTTCAAATTGTATTTCCCTGGAACAAACGCCAGAAGTCTTATACGTATTCATAATATCTCCATCCTTTCTGCTGTACGATGCCGGAGAATCAAGAATTTTTAGATGTCCTGACTGTGCTGCATTTTAAACCCATTTCACCGGCATCTGAATGGCGGGTTAGTTTTTTCCCGTCTGATTTTGCAGGAGTCATTATAACACATTTTGCGGTATGATGCCAGGGCCAAAAAACGCAGGTATCGCTTGGGTGGATGTATTCCGCGACCAGGTGTTTTGGGCGTTTGGATGGTTGATAAAATGGTGCGGAGAACAGCTATCGGCGAATGTAGCAGAAACGGGAGATTCCATTGCAGATGCAGTCTGCCAGATTCATTACCAAGGCCAGACTGGTGCTGTGCAGGGGAAACATGGGATCGCTTTGGCGGCTGCTGACAATGCCGGTTATGGAGATGTGGCCGACAGCGGGCAGATCCTTATTGACAGCCAAGCCGGGTTTTAAAGGTCGGTTGCTCAAAGTGATGCATCCCACATGTTCTTCCACGCCGACGGAGGCATCAATGGCTACCAGAATGGGCTTATCTTTTCTGCTGTTGATCCATTCCAGCGTTTGCTCCAGATTGACGGCGTGAACCGGATGATCCAGGGAGCCGATGATGGGAATTTCCTGCCCCCATACCTTTCCCAGTTTGTAGCCTATGACAGGGCCGAGACTGTCGCCGGTTACCCGGTCGCTGCCGATGCATAGAAAGAGGAGCGGCCGTTTTCCCGGCCATTTTTCAAAGGACGAGACGAACCGGGAAAGCTGGCTGGCAAACAAGCCGCTGGAAAAGGTATTGTCAGCCCGATGATAGAATGTTTCCTGTAAATCCAATCGCATAGTAATCCTCCATTTCATTTCCGCAGACAGCGGATCGAAGCCGGGCATGTTTGCCGCAGGCAGCTGCCGCGTTCCTTTTCTGATTCGTTCCACCTAATGATTCTTACCCATTTATATGCCGCTTAATCCACCTCCATGCGGGAGAAAAAGGGAGAAGTTTGTCGCTCAATTTTAGTGATTCGACAGCCCATACCAACAAAATATGCATGGACGGTGTACTACAATAGTAGGAAGCGGCAGGACAAAATGGATGGGGCTGCAAAACGCGGTGAAATGGAGGAAAGGCAATGCAGGAAAACAGAAAGCTTCCCAGAAATATTCGGCAGATGGGTGAGAGGGATTCGTTATACCGCATATACATAGAAGATTACGTGGATACCTTTATTCGAAAATTGGAAATCGCCCGGATGGCCAAAACAGGATTTCTTCTGGGTGAAATGGAGGTCATTGAGGGAGATACCTGCTGGTTTGTCAGCGGCGCCGTTTTGGTGGATGAACTGTGGTCAAAAGAGGAGGAAGTAAAGCTGGACGACAGTGTGTGGACCAAGGCGCAGGAAGATATGGATGCCTATTTTCCAGGGATGAAAATATGCGGCTGGTTTCTCAAAGAAGCGGATGAGGAGAAGCTGGATTTCTTGATTTTGCAGCAAATCCACAGAGAGGCGTTTCCCGATGGTGACAATTTGCTTTTGGTTTGCCAGGCAGATGAGACAAAGGTGTGGGCTGGGGGCGAAAACGGCCTAAGCCAAGTGTCAGGTTTTTATATTTATTATGAACGCAATCGGCAGATGCAGGAGTATATGGTCAGCAGAAATGAGGGCACACGAGTGGATGCCGTGGTGGAGGATAAGACCACCAGGAACTTTCGCAACATTATGCAGGAAAAAAAGGAGGAGGCTGGGCAAAAACACAATGCGGTTTTATATCGGGTATGTGCTGGCCTAGCCGTGGTGGTCCTGATTTTGGGTATCAATAATTACATCAGTTATCGGGAAATGAATGAGTTGGCTACCCAGGCGCAGTCCATTGAGGAGGAATTGCAGGAAGTCAATGCTACGCCGGCGCCTTATGAAGGAGAGACGCCGGAAGAGTCCGCGTCCCTTACCCAGGAGGAGACGGATGAATCCAAGGAAGCCTCAACGGCAGAAACCAGGGAGAAAGAGACGGCAGGGAGCCGGGGAGAGGATGAGACCGATTATCAATGGACAGAATTGGAAACACAGGTCAGCGGAACCATCCGCTATTATGAAGTGAAGCCGGGGGATACCTTGATTTATATCAGTGTCGGCGTGTATGGCACCACGGATATGGTTTCAAAGATATGTGAACTCAATGGAATTGATGATCCCAATGCCATTTCCATCGGACAGAAAATTCAATTGCCATAGGGGCTAAACTTATGCTATACTGTCCCTGGAGGAATGCAGGAATGGCAAATGATACGATATCCAGAGAAGCCAAGAAGAATCAGCTTCGGCGCCAGATTATAAGCAGTGAGGAGCTGAAGAAAAATAAGGATTATCAGCGAAGAAGAAAGCAGCAGAGGTTTCAGAACTGGATGGCTGTATTGGGAGCTGTCCTTATTGTGGCGGCAGTGATTCTTGGCATTTATCTGTTTGAAACATTCAGAACATATAAGACTTTCCGCGTGGAATGGGAGAAGGATGTCATCGGGGCCGAGTCATCCCAATTTGTGCGATTGGGAAATGGAACGGTGCAGTTGGGAGCAGATGGCGCCACATATTTCAGTGACGGGGGAGAGACGCTTTGGTCTGTTCCCTATGAGATGCGGTCTCCCCAGGGTGCGGTTCAAGATGCGTATATGATTATTTATGATAAGAAAGGGCAGTCATTGATCATCTGTGATACCCAGGGAGAGCGGGGAAGAAGCAGTACATCATATGCCATCACATCAGCGGATATCTCTTCCCAGGGAGTGGCTGTGGTCTTGACAGAGGAAAAAGAATCCTCTTACATATCCTATTTTGACTCATCTGCCGGTCGGCTGGAGATTGAGATCAAGTCTCCCCTGGAATCCCAGGGATATCCTGCGGCCATCAGTATTTCGCCGGATGGGCAGCAGCTGATGGTGTCATATTTATCAGTCTCTGGGGGAGCCGTTTCCAGCCAGGTGGTTTTCTACGATTTTGAAGAGGGAAAAGATGTTCCCAATCGAGTAGTGGGAGCATTTCAGAATTATAAAGAAACAGATACCATGGTGCCTTTTGTGGCTTATATGAGTAATCAGGCCGGTGTGGCAGTGGGGGATAATATGATTTCTTTTTACTCCACAGAGGATCGCACAGACATCCAACAGAAGAATGTGCCCATTACAGAGCCGATTCAAAAGGTGTTTTGTGACGAGACGTATCTGGGGCTGGTGACAGCCAAAACAACAGAGGATGGCGCCACGGTGCCCATGCTTTATCTTTACAGCGCAGAAGGCGTGTGCCTCCTTCAAAAAGAGCTGACCGACCAGATGGAACATGTCTTTTTAAACAGCGGTAAGATCGTTATGTATGAGGCGTCCTCCTGTCTGATCCAGACAGTGAAGGGGAGAATGCGATACGATAATTCTTTTGAGACAGCCATTACAGCCATGTTGCCAGGAGGATCGCAGAGAGAATATATTGTGGTCAGTGATGACAAAATTGAAAAAGTTCGATTGCAGTGATGGGCATTAAGACGGAAAATATGGATTTCCGCTTTTGCATATACAGCACAATCCGTTTGCACAGAAACGGACATAGTTTATTCTTAGGAGGAAAT
>CAJFUP010000066.1 GCA_904420225.1 uncultured Lachnospiraceae bacterium | reverse complement strand
GGTGCCGTTTTTCCTTGTGGTGGATCGGATGCATGCGGATGGGGAGAGAATGTATGAACTGCTGTGGCATATGAATGAAGATTGGGCGCAGATAATGGGGCGCAGGACGGTTACGAAAAATCTGACAATCTTCACCGCAGAAGAGACTCCCGGCTGGAGCCTGATCATTGGCCAGCAAAAGCCGGAATGGCAGGGGTATGTGGCCACAGCATCTCTCCAGGGCTGTTATGCTCCAGTGCCTACCCTTGCTCAGCAGGTAGAAGGCGCCGACAGGCGTATTGTCACGCTGCTGTATCCGGCATCTGGTTGGGGCTGTCCTTTGGAAGCTGTGGAGGCATCGGCGGATCCTGGGGATACTTCAATGGTACTGCGGATGAAAGATGGGCGCAGCCTGAAATTGGATGAGCGGACTCTTCGTCGGAAGGCAAGTGAGATGCGGTGAGGAGAGATGCGTAATGGAAAAGGAGGAGGAAAATTATGTATTATGAAGTGGCGCTGTCTTATAAGGATAAGATCCAGACATTTCGGCCTTATGCGCCGGCAAAAGACAGACGAGCCTGGGAACAGGTTGATGAGCGGGTAAAGAAAGCGGCCGTGGCAGAGGCTGAAACACATAGAGGATATGCGTATCCCATGCTTCCGGCAACCAAGTATATGGAATTTTGCCGAATTGGGGACCGCAAGATGTTCGAGGACCTGTATTTTGACAGAAGAAGAAGGCTCAATGCATTTGTCATGGCCGAATGCGCGCAATACCAGGGCCGTTTCCTGGATGATATCATCAATGGCGTCATGGCCATCTGTGAGGAGAGCGGATGGCAGCTGCCTGCCCACAATTATTATTTCAATACTGAGACGTACTGCCTGCCGGATTCGGAAGAGCCGGTGATTGATCTATTTGCGGCGGAGACAGCGGAGCTTTTGTCCATGGTATCGTATCTTCTGAAAGAAGAGTTGGATGAAATCAGTCCGGTGGTGACCAAGCGGATCCATGCCGAGGTGGGGCGCCGGATTTTGGTTCCCTATTTGGGAGACAAGTTCCACTGGATGGGAGGATGGAGTGGTGTCATCAACAATTGGACTCCGTGGATTACACAGAATGTTTTGATCGCGCTTTTTTCCAGGGAAGATTTGACTGCTCATCAGCAGCGGCTGATTTTATATCAGGCGGCCAAGAGCCTGGATTATTTTCTGGATGAGTATGGGGAAGATGGCTGCTGCAATGAGGGGGCCGGATATTATCGGGCCGCCGGGCTGTGCCTGTTTAACGCCACGGAAGTGCTGGATCAGGTGACAGGCGGGGCCTTTGCCCATTTGTATGGAAAAGAAAAAATCAAAAATATCGCCCCGTATATCATGAATGTTCATGTGGATGACCGCTATTATGCCAACTTCAATGACTGTTCTCCCACAGCCGGTCGGGCGGGCGCCCGGGAATATCTGTTTGCCAAGCGTGTGGGCAATGAGGATATGATGCGGTTTGCCGCCCTGGATCACAGCAGGGATGACGGTTATTTAAATCCCAGGACGGAAAATTTGTTTTACCGTCTGCAGGCGGCGTTTACAGAGAAAGAACTGTGCCAGGTGGACTTAAGCAAATCCATTGAGAAGCGGGATTTGTATTATGACAGCGTGGGCCTGCTGATTGCCAGAGATTCCAGATATTTTCTGGGTGTGAAGGCGGGCTGCAATGGGGACAGCCATAATCACAATGATGTGGGAAGCGTCACGGTTTATCGGGACGGAAAGCCCATGCTCATTGACGTGGGAGTGGAAACGTACAGCCGAAAGACATTTTCGCCACAGCGGTATGAAATCTGGACCATGCAGTCCCACTATCACAATGTGGTAAATTTTGGCGATGTTCAGCAGCTGCCGGGCGAGCAGTACCGGGCAGAGGTGCGGGAAGTGGCCCTGGAGGAGAAACGGGCTGGAATTACCATGGAACTGTCCCATGCTTATCCAGATGGGACGGTGGGCAGTTACCTGCGCCGAGTGGACTTCGAAAAAGAGTCTGCCATCACCATTACAGATACCCTCAGCGAAATTCCGGAGGGTTCCTGCCTGACGCTGATGACCCTGGGAGAGCCTGTATGGGATGGAAGCGCTCTTTCCATAGGGGATGCGGGCTCCCTGAAGATTCAAGCAGACGGCCAGGTGGCGATAGAAGAAATTTTGTTACAGGACGAGAAACTGAGAGGAGAATGGGGAGATCGGGTATACCGGACCAGGGTATATTTTGGCAG
>CAJFUP010000065.1 GCA_904420225.1 uncultured Lachnospiraceae bacterium | reverse complement strand
TCTCCCGTACAAATCAGTTTCAAATCAATCCATTCATCCTCGAACAAAAGAAATGTCTTGGAAAAAACACCCGGATATACCTGCGTCATTTCTCGCTTGATGCGGACGCCGTCTGGATAACGCTTCCCCTCCGCGGCAACCCTTTGGACGCCTTCTTTTCTGTATTCCAAAATTATGCGACCTTCCAGTTCATGGGGCAGCTGTATTTGCCTGCCCAGCTGAACAAAACAAGAAAGCAGCAATCCCTCTCCGGCCAGCAGACCAATGAGAGCGGAGGCAATCTTTTTTTCCCGCTCTGTCATGGCTTTCTGGCGGCTGTACATGGTCAAAAGTGCATAACAGCACACCTTGGGGATATCTTCCCATTCTTTCTGCTTCAAAAGCTCTTCCACCGCCCGAATTCGCTCCGCATCCACTCGTTCTCGTTCCATGAAATAAGCATCACATTTCAGTACCAGATACGCCATGCGCATTTCCTCCAGCACCTGTTTTCCTTCACAATACCACTCATAAACCTGGTCCAGCTTATCATATTGCCCCGTAAACATCATTTGTGCCAGGACGCGCTCCGCCAGATCCCTGCTGTCTGCCTTGCTCTTTCGAATCTTGGCAAGAAGCTTATACATGGAATTGGTCAGACCATTGTAAAAAGCGGCCAAATATGCCAAGGTCGTCTCATTGTACTGATTATGAACGAATAAATAGTAGCAAAGACGAACCAAAAAGCGGCTCTTTTCATACAACTTTTCCTGAATCATGCGCACAGCCATTTTCAAAAGATATTCCTGACGAATGCGGTTATATCCATATGTCCGTACCAGCTGATATGCCAACGTATAGTACTCGTCCCGAATCAAAATTTCAATGACACGGATTCGCTCTTCTTCGGACAGTTTTCCTGCATCCAACTCCACAAACAGGCCATCACAGTCCAGACGCTTGGCGTCACTGGCCGCATAGCAGTACTCAATCACCTTTGTGAGAAGGAACTGCCTGTAATCGTCTTCCAAACGGGAATCCACAAGAAGTGCCCGCACCTGTTTCAGCTGCTCCGTCCCCTGGATGGGCTTATCCTGGACTTCCTCCGCTCTTGCCAGACGCATCAGAAGATGCTGGGGACACAATTCCCGACATTTTTTCAAGAGCTTATCGTCTTCCAACAGCGCCTCCGTCCGAATAGCAGTGTCTGTGTAGCGTCTGCCGTATCCATCCTCCACCAGCAAAACAGCATTTTGGGTATATATGGGGACACAAGCCGTCCCTTTTTTCACCGGGGCAGAAAACTCCTTTTTCAGCTGAGGATATTTAACCACCACCCGCTTGGCGTAACTGCCAAAAACCGTTACTTTCTTGGCATACAGCAAATCTGGAAGTGTCTCCGCCAATGTCTCATCCACAATGTCGGGATGAAGAATGGTACAGTACAGCGGTACCAGTTTTTCTGAAATAGTACCGTTGAGAAGCTGACTGATGGCAAACTCTTCCATTTGTGCACTGTAGCTTTCATAAATTCGGCTGCCAGTGCCATGATATTTTAAAATATTGGAATACAAAAGCAGGCGGCTCTTATCATCCAGCTCATTTTCATAGGAATAATACATCAAAATGGACTGGGGCAGTGACTGGGCATAGTCTTCCGGCACGGAATATAAATAGTATTCATACAGGCTGGTCAACTTCAAATCCTTATCCACACCTTTCTGAAACCATTTAAAATATGCGGCTCCTGTGCTGCCGGTTTTTATCAAAAGGCTGCAAATGGCTCCCAAAATCCTGTCACTTTCATCCCTCTCATACATCTTTACTAGAACGGTATAATATACAGAGAGGTATTTTTTATCTCCCACCGATAGATCCAGCATTTTCTCCCGCAGCGCCTTGGAGATGATTTGGCGTTTTGCGCCGTAGGAAAATGTCATGATCTCAAACCCATCCATTTGGCGAAGAAGATCCGGCTCCCGGTTAAAGATGCGGCAGGCCATGGAATACAACAGCGGGCTGCGGCTTCCTTTTTTAAACTGATCTTTGAGGAAGTTGATGGCCAAATCCGGTTTCTTGGCATATTCCGGATTCACCTGAAGCTCCAAAAGAGCAAGAATCGTCCCACCGTGCTCTCCATAATATTTGTGGACCAGCTTATGCATATTGACAAACGCAGCCTCATCCCGAGTAACCATGGCGTTCAAAAATAGATAAAGACAATAGTTTTCCAGCTGATCCGCCCGGTTTTTGGTCACAGGATCCTTTACCCAACTTAAAAGCTTTTCCGCCTGCTTTTCCTGATTCTGCTCCATATGCAGCCAGATTCTGAACAAATATAATCGGAGCTCATCGGGTCTCCTCTTGATCAGCGCCGCCACTTCCCCTTCCATGGCAGCCAAAACCATACTATCCTCATATGTTTTATCCTGATATTCCAGATACAATTCCTCCAGTCGGAACCAATCGGAACGTCGGATGGCTCCCCGCTCTTCCTTCCTAGACCCGCAGTTTGCGCGGACAGTAAAGAAAAGCTGCTGGCTGGCAGTGCGGACAGTAATCCTTCCCATATTTCTGCCCCCATGCAGATATCGCCCATCCAAAGCAAAGCGAATGCGGCACATATTGTCCGCAAACGATGCCCCGCTTACCTGGGTTTTCTCCGGAATCAGCCAAGGAGAATCACTTTCCAAAGTCACGTCCACATATCCCCAAGTACTCATATTCAGCTGCAATTCGCCCATGGTATCTTGGCCAGGATTTTCAAAGATCTCTTCATCGGACAGAAGAGCGATCTCCACCGGCTTCTTTTCTCCTGCCGCCACCAGGAATTCTTCCATGGCCAAGTCCTCATGACCGCCCTCCAGAAGTCCGCGGCAGAGAACTCTATATGCCATGTTTTTCATAAACGGCTGCTTAAAAAACGCTTCGGAAGCAAACAGGCGCACTGCCTCCTCCGGCTTCTCCCTGGCAAACTCCGCAAACTCATGGATGTTCTCCATGGTCGGCGGCATTTCCTTTCCCGCTGCGTTGCCCACATGAAAACAATAGGGCAGAATCATCTCTCCCCCATTATACACAAATTGCACCTGACCGCGGATTTGATCCCCCGCTTTCAGCCCGGCTGCACTGATCTCCAACCCAATCTGTCCTCTGACCCCAATAAGCTGCTCTTGCCTGAGATCCACGCGGGCATGTGAAGAATATAAAAATCCCCGAATGGGCACATTATTTTCACTTTTCACACTGATTTCAGCCCGCTGGACCGTTCCCTCTGCCACAGTATCCTGAATACTGGTCTGGGACAGCGCAATCTTCGGTTTTCGATATTGTACGGCTCCGTGAGCCAATTGATTCATCCGTTCTTTCACAATCTTCACCTGCCATCGTCGTTCAATTTCCATGCGTTTCATCATGCGTCTAATTATACATATGAATTTTATTCTATCGCACTTTTCGACACAATTCAAGCTACTTGATAAAAAAAAACCGACTTGCCTGTGGCCTTTTTGTAACAGTTCAGGCAACCAGTTCATAGACCAGTAAAAATTCTCCTCTGTTCTGGACATAAAAATCCCTCTTAAGTAGATTGGGTTATTTACCCTATCTGCTTAAGAGGGATCATATCGACACACTCGCGGGGTTTTCCTTTATCAAGGAGTGGAAAGGTCGAAGCCATTAAACCAATCAGCGCAGAAAGATTCAATTTTCCCTTCATCACAGGCACGGGCCAAGGCGGGATCAATGGGAAGCTTGGCCAGAACAGGGATTTGATATTGACTGGCAATGGAATCGATATGGCTTTCACCGAATACGGAAATTCTTTTATGACAATCTGGACATTCCAGATAGCTCATGTTTTCTACTAGTCCCAGGATAGGAATATTCATTTGTTGAGCCATATTCACGGCTTTGGAGACAATCATGGATACCAATTCCTGTGGAGAAGTGACGACAATGATGCCGTCCAGAGGTATGGATTGGAAGACGGTCAGGGGAACATCGCCGGTTCCCGGCGGCATGTCCACAAACATATAGTCCACGTCGCCCCAGACCACATCGGTCCAAAACTGTTTCACCATTCCTGCCAGAATGGGACCTCTCCAGATGACCGGAACATCCTCTTTTTCCAAAAGAAGATTAACGGACATGATCTTTGTGCCATCGGAAGAGACAGCCGGATTCAGGCCAGCCTCAGAGGCTGTGGCCAGTCCGTGGATACCAAAGACTTTGGGAATAGATGGTCCTGTGATATCCGCGTCCAGGATTGCTGTGCGGTATCCTTTCCTGCGGTAAAGAACAGCCATCATGGATGTCACCAGAGACTTTCCAACGCCGCCTTTGCCGCTGACGATGCCGATGACTTTCTGGATTTTGCTGGCGGCATTGGGTTTATCAAAGGTAGGAGCGCTGGTTCTGCTTTCACACGCCTGACCGCAGGAAGAGCAGTCATGGTTGCAATTTTGTTCATTCACGTTTTGTTCACTCATGGTTTGAACCTCCTCAATGGTTCCATTATAGTATGGGAAATAAAAGATTGCAAGGTGAAAATGCTTTCGAAAATCAGCGCCATATAGTATAATAAAAACAGTACAAGATAAAGGAGGAGTTCCAATGTTAGTCAAGGCCATTATGATTCCGTTTTTTCAGCTTCAGTGTCTTTCCGTAGACGATACTTTGGATACGGCCATAAAGAAGATTGAAAACAATCGGTTATTATCCCTGCCGGTTGTGGACGGAAAAAAGTTTGTGGGAATCTTATCAAAGCAATACGTATTTGAGATGTATTTTAAGGAGTTTTCTGAGATTCCCAGAGCCGTTTATTTGGAGAAACATGTGGGCGATATGATTAAGACACCCATTGATCCCATCCGTGAAGACTGCACCATTGAAGAAGCCGCCGCTATTTTCATCAATTCCAAAATCCGGTTCATTCCAATAACCGACGAGGAGAATCGGCTGATTGGAATTGTGACCCAGCAGGCAATATTTAAGGAATATCAGAAAATTTTTGGCCAGGGATACAATCCCGTCACCATTTATACGTATAATGCTCGGGGAATCCTGGCCACCATATCAGAAATTATTGCCAAAGATCGGGGAAACATTCGCAATATTGTGCTGAGGGATACAGACGTTATGGGGCTTCAGGAGGTCAATATGAGGATTGAATGCGATAATTTTCCCAAGATCATCAGCGATCTGAAGAAAAATGGCTTTAATGTTCACTGAGTCGACTGCCATACCTGAAAGAGTGCCTGGCAGCCTGGCAGAAAATCGGAGACAGGGGAAGAAGAGCAGGAAAGTATCAATTCCAGCTCTTTTTCCTGTTCCTGAAGAAGCCCCACTCGAATTCCATTTTGGGCGCAGAGAGATAGGAATGCACTGCCAGACAGAGAACAGGTAAGGGTGAGGGAGAGGCTGATGCCAGCGGACCCCACCCGGATGCGTGCATTGGCGCCGAATGCCGACTGGACTGCTTGATACAGTTCTTTTAATTTCCCTGAGTAGAGACGGCGGAGACGGCGGATCTGGGAAGCCAGATGGCCGTCTCGGATAAATTGGCACAGGGCAATCTGTTCCATCTTGGAAGCCGTTTGGTTATACCTGCCGCTGATGCGCTGATAGGATTTTGACAGATCCGGCGGAAGAACCATAAAACTGAGGCGAATAGATGGCAGCAGAAGACGGGAAAAGGATCCCAGATATACGACTCCTTGGCCTGCTGCCAGACTCTGAAGAGAAGGTGTGGGCCGCTGCATATATACGAATTCATTTTCATAATCGTCTTCCAGAATCAGCCTCTGACGCTGGGCAGCATGGCGGATCAGCTCCAACCTGCGGGAGACAGGCATAATTTCTCCCCATTTTGTCATATGGGCCGGGGATACATAGATGATTTCGCTGTCTTTATCCCGGTAACGGATCTGAAAGCCATGGTCTTCAAAAATAGAAATTCCCTGAAGAAAAGAAGGATTGGGGAAGGAGACTGTCTGACGATTTGAGAGCAGGGGACATAAAATATGAAGCAAGCTTTGGATTCCGGCGCCGATGACAATATCATCGGGGGAACAAATCACGTTTCTGCGTTCATGAATATAGGAACACAGGACATCCCGCAGTTCCGGCTCTCCTTGGGGGGAGCCGTAGCTTAGAAGGCGTTCATCCTGGCGGAGAGCGCTTTTGATATACCGTCTCCAAACATCAAAATGAAAGCTTTCCCGGTCCACGCCTGAGGAAGCGAAATCATAGCGGATAGCAGGCGCTGTTTCCTTTTTGGCCGATGGATGGACAGGTGTTTTGGCGGCAATGTCCGTAATATAATAACCGCTTTGGGCTCGAGATATGATATAGCCATCTGCTGCCAGGAGAAGATAGGCGGCCTCCACTGTAGTGCGGCTGATCTGCAGCTGCTGTGCGCAGCGGCGCAGGGAGGGCATCTTTGTACCTGCCCTGAGCTTTCCAGAGAGTATCAGATTTTTATAATATTGGTAAACGCGCATATAGAGATGGTGATTCGTATTGTCCAGTTCCAGTGCCATGGGAGTCTCCTTTCTGCAATGATAGGCATAGCAGTTTGGGTATATTGTATAACCGCAATTTTGTTTTTATTATATCACAAGCCGGACACCTGCGGGATCTTTTTTGTTTCAGAATGTTTCAAAAGCATAGTAATTACAGAGCGTTCAGAGTTTCGCAAACGCCTATTTTTTGGTATAATATGGGAGGTTAATGAAAAAAGGAGGCAGTAAATTTGAAGAAAATAGCGGTACTACAGGATATATCCGGACTGGGCAGATGCTCTTTGACAGCCGCCATTCCAGTGATCTCGGCCATGGGCGTACAGGCCTGCCCGCTCCCCATTGCGGTGCTTTCCAATCAGACGGGGTACCCCAGTTATTATAGCGAGGACGGCACAGACTGGATTGGGCATTTCATAAGGGAATGGAAAAAGGCGGGCTTTGAACCGGATGGGATCTATACCGGCTTTCTGGCAGGTGAAAGACAGGCGGAAGAAATCCTAAAATTTGTACATGCTTTTCGCGGGGAAAAAACAAAAGTGATTGTGGATCCCGTCATGGGAGACGGAGGGAAACAGTATGATTTTTTTACAGAGCGTTTGCGGAGGCAAATGAAAATGCTGATTCAGGAGGCCAGTGTGATCACGCCCAATGTGACAGAAGCGCTGATCCTCCAGGGCGGGGATTGGCGTCAAATATACGCTTGTCTGGAAAGGGTGAGAGAAGATCGGACAGCATATCAAAGCCTGGTGGAAAAACTTGCCGTATCCCTGCGGGAACAGTACGGTCTGGAAGCGGTGGTGATCACAGGCTGCCACTATCGGGCCCAACAGGAGGAGCGTGTGGGAAATTTGATCCTACAAGGAGAGCGCGCCGATTGGGTAGATTCGCCGAAACGGGGCGGCAGTTATTCGGGAACAGGAGACTTATTTGCGTCGGTTATAAGCGCAGGTCTGGTGAAAGGCGAGGATTTGAAAGACTGTGCCCGCTGCGCAGTGGCGATGCTGGATCGTGCCATTGGCGATGCGGTAAAAGCTGGGACCGACAGAAATGAAGGTGTGGAATTCGAGTCATATCTTTCCTGTCTTTGGAAAAGAGAGAACTGTTGACAAAAGAACAAGACGCCTGGTGAGACGCCGATGCTGCGGGCAAAGGCTTTTCACCGGGCGTCTGTCAAATGAAAGAGACAGGCTTAACAGCCGCGTTTGTCAAAAGCTGGATTAAATGCATAGAAATTCTTGGAATCCAGCTTTTCCTGTACAATCCCCAGGGCTTCACCGAAGCGCTGGAAATGAACGATCTCTCTGGCGCGGAGGAAGCGGATGGGATCGCAGACTTCCGGATCCTTTACCAAGCGGAGAATGTTGTCATAGGTGGAGCGGGCTTTCTGTTCTGCCGCCAGGTTCTCTGTCAGATCGGTGATGGGATCCCCTTTGGACTGGAATTCGCAGGCGTTGAACGGAATGCCGCCAGCCGCCTGAGGCCAGAGGGCCAGGGTGTGATCAACATAGTATTTGTCAAACCCAGAGGCTTTGATTTCCTCAGGAGTCAGATCCTTGGTCAGCTGGTAGACAATGGCACAGATCATTTCCATATGAGCCAGCTCTTCCGTACCAATGTCGGTCAGCAGTGCCTGGCATTCTTTATAGGGCATGGTGTATCTCTGAGAAAGATAGCGCATGGAAGCGGATAATTCGCCGTCCGGGCCACCAAATTGACTGATGATCACTTGAGCGATCTGTGGATTGCACTGGGTGATCTTCACCGGATACTGGAGCCTTTTTTCATAATTCCACATCAGCAGTTACCTCCTGTCTCCCATGGCCACGGATCATGGATCCAATGCCAATGATTGGTGCCCTCCACTTGATCGATCTGCAGCGGGCCGAATTTATTGTTATAGAGGCAGGTGGCTTCCCGCCTGGCCGAAACACATTTCTGATAATATTCCAGTGCGCTCTCATCATTGGGATGGGTATCCAGATACAGAGCAGTGTCATTCATGGCAAAACTGGATTCATTGATTTTTTTCATGAGGGTCTGCTTTTCATTCATCTTCTGCACCTCCCCGAACAAGAGTCAAATAAAAATGGTTTATCCAGGGCAGAGAAAATCGTTCCCCGGGAAAAGCCGGTTTCCCAGTCATATACATTGGAAAATTTCTGGCTGGGCACATAAGCCATTCCGATGGGGGCATCGATGGAGATACTGTGATGTTCGCATCTGGGGGAGGCGGTGCGCTGGGGAGAAACACAGCATCCGGAGTTTCGGCCGCATCCCCCAGTGCCCATTCCGCATCCGGACGATGCATTGCGTCCTTCCAAACGGCGTGTTCCATATCGATAATCCATGGCGGATCTCCTTTCTTATGCTGTCTGTTCAATATCAGTTTATGACTGCGAGGGAAAAACGGTTCCAAGCATCGCTATAGGAATGAAAAAGGTAATGCCCAAGGGGCCCATTATAATGTCGCGGCAAGGTTTCCTTTATCTTTTACCCATATACTTTTCCATACCGAAAATACAGTCTTTTCCACCAACCCAGTTGCGGATACACCAGCTCTGCCGTTTTTTCCTTCACAAAACGGGCATTTTCTCTTTCTTGATGGGAGATCGGTGTATTGCCAAAAGTTTCTCGCTCCACGGCCGCCAAGAACAGCTTAGCGTCCCGCTCAGAAATCTGCGGGACAGCTTCTGCCAACACGAGAGCCATATCCTCTTCATCTCCTTGATATGCCCGCAGCAGCCCCCGCAAATGCAACATCCCCATGACACTTTCCAGCATTTGGGTGGCGGACGCATTTTTCTGTTTTTGAAGCAGCCGCCGTCTCCGCTCTTTGGCTGCGTACACGCTGCCTCCCAGCACGGCAGATGCCGCCAGAAGGCTTCCCACAATGCCGCCAATCCAGGACAAAACCTTCAGAACAGACGTCTGGCCTGCGATTCCGCCTGTTTCAGGATCCGAAGGAGCTGCCGGCTCCGATGCTGAGGATGGAACAGCCTCCGTGACAGGCTGCGTGGGTGCAGGTGTTTCTGCCTCCGACTCTTGTGCAGACTCCGTCTCTGATTCCAGGTCATCCGCAGAAATCACCAAAGACGGATCAGCCTCATACGAACGGTCGTTGATTCCCTCTATACTTCCAGGAGGTGTGGTTTCCACCGGTATCCATCCCAGGCCGCTTTGATAAATTTCCGCCCATGCATGCGCCTGTCCTCCATACAGCACTGCCTGCCACCCGTTGTCCCCTTCTTCAAAAGATGTTATGGGAGCCACAAATCCCGAAACATATCGGGCAGGAATACCATACATACGATACATCAGTACCGCTGCTGTGGCAAAATGCTGGCAATACCCTTCCTTTCTTTCAAATAGAAAATATTCTGCCACATCCTCTCCATACGGTATGGGATCCGGTTCCAAGTTATATGAGGCATGATCCCATAACAATTCCAAAATCTGCGATGTAATTGCTTCCGTTCCTTCTGCCGGATGGGAAGCGCAGAGAGCTTTAAGCCGTTCCAGACCATAAGGAAGCTTTGTGTACTCCTCCTGAACATATTGGGCATACGGTCCCACAGGCAGAGTACCGACGGTTAAATCATTATCTCTCTGTTCCATCATCAGCATGATACTGGATACATAATAGGCGTCAAAGGAATGTTCCGTGCCTACTTCTCCTGTTTTGGTGGCAAAGTATGGACGATATACTCGATCTCCTGTCAAATCTTCTGTGATGATGGAATAACGCACATCGAGACTGATTGCCTGAAACAACGAACTGGCAGCGTCATAAAATGCCTCTTCATACAAATTTCCTGTTTCTCTTGCAGATGGATTCATCATATACTCCTGAGCCAAATACTCACTCTCGTCAGCCTCCTCCCACTCATCCCCCAAATATCCGCTTCCCACAAAGCTTTTCAACAAAATACTGCCATTGGGCTGTTCCGACATTTCCACTCTAACTCTCTGCGTGTTTTGCCCTCGCAGCTCCCCTCTGTTTATGACCGCTTCATTGGGATCCTGCCAGAAGAGCTGCGGCAGCCGCTGGGAAACGGCTGCTTCTATATTGAGAGGAATCTGATATAAATGGTCCCGCAGTGAACTGGTCACCACAAAATAAGCCGCCACAAGAAGCAGCGCAGTACAGACTTCCACCGCCGCTATCCCGTCTCCGCCTCCACTTTTTAGAGCAAACACTCCCTTTTTCGCCTTCTGTTCCAAGCGTTTTTTGTGATGCAGAACCTCTGCGGACAACAAATAGAACGTTAATAAACAAATTTCATAATAGGATACAGCAAACCCCAAATAGATTTGGCCGCCTATAACAGCTGCAAAAACCGCCACAGGGAGAAAACCGGAGCGGGTATGGAATGTCAGCTCATACAGACAAAGAGCCCCCCAGGACATGACAAAGGAGCAGATCACAGTCTCCACATCCTCAGACATGGTAAGCAGAGGGGTTAGATCTCCCCGGATAATCTGCCGGACGATCTCCAAAAGAAAGGCCTGGTTCCAGAAAATAGTTCCGGCCGTCACAGCAAAAAGACAGCCCCATAGAATCAGATGACTTCCTTGTATCACATAGAGCCATCCCCATATAGCACCGCTTATCAGCAGCAATACAGCATATACAATAAACGTATCGTACTTTAATTCTGCCAGAATTGTGACTGCCGCAAGGATACCGTATACACCGCTTATGAAGCAGAGAAAGGTTCCCGCCAAAAGGCCGCGCTCATTTTGCGGCCCTGTAATGCGGCACTGACTTTGCTGAAGGTCAATGCCGCTTTCTTTTTCATCTGGTTTCACATGTTTTCTAAACAGAAGTCCACCTCTTTTCTATCTCTTCCCGGTAGCTGTCTTTGGAAAACTGCGCCGTCTTAACCCCATCTCTGACAATGGCCAGTGACTGGTCCAAAATAATCACCGGAACACCGCGTCCTACAATCTGATACATTCGGTCGAGCACCTCGCTCCGCTGCTTTTGATCTCTGCACTCCTGTCCGTACAGCATGGCTTCTTTCATTGCCAGCAAGCACTGGGAGGCATGGGAAACTTCTCTCCTATAAAAATCTCCGTCCGCATACCACATAATTTCATGGGTAATATCCGAATTTATAAAGCCTCTGGAACACGCGGCAGCGATCTCCCAAAAAGCATCCATCTGAAGCAGATCCATCTCTTCTTCCCGCCATCGGTCCAGAAACAAAACCGGCAGAGGCTGCGTTTCTTCGCTGAATTGCCGACTCATCAGTTCATCCGTCCTGGCCGTCAGCTTCCAATGCACAAACCGCAGAGGTTCTCCCTCCTGATAGGGGTGAATCTGAGATACATCCGGCGGAATATTTCCGGATCCTTTCTGCTCTTCCTGCTCCAGTAATAAAATCATATCTGTCTTGAGGCGCACAGTATCAAGACGCATGGAAAGGTTGGAGGGAAGAAGCACCGTCTTCTGACTTCCCAATTCCCGCACATGCCTGCAAAAAATCCCCAGCAAATCCCAGATGTCCAGAGCATTGGCCGATACCGTCACAACGCCACAATACCGCGGCAAAAGTATCAGCTCCATCTCCGCGCTGGATTTGGCCGGTACCATTCCCTGGAGAATCCCTTCCTTCTCTGCCCCAGATCCGTCATAAGAATAACATATATGGAGGGCAAAGCGTGAGATGGGAAGAAACGATGGGTTCTGGATACAGACTACGACATGAATACCTTCTCCCTTCTGCCCCTCTTCCTGGGGGAAACGAAAGGAAATCCTTAGCACTGATGTCAGGTAGCAGGATGCGGCAAACAAAATCACAGCCATCATTCCCGACACGAGAACAAACGCCAAAATTCCCTCCAGACGCATATAAGCGGCCAGATAAAAAAGCGCACACCAAATCACAGCCCATATTATCTTCTTCATATGTCACTTCTTTCTAAAAGATGGCTTCTCCACAGTTTCCAAAATACGATTTAAAACATTATCCCTGCTGATTCCCTCCATTTCCGCCCTTCTGGACATTTTCACCCGGTGGCGGGTCACAGCCAGGAATTCCCCTGCCACATCAGCCGGAGCCACAAAATCCCTGGAAGACAACCAGGCTGCCGCTCTTGCCATTTTCACCATCGCCAACGTTCCGCGGGGACTGACGCCCAATTCCAACTCCGGCTGTTTTCTGGTAGCTGTCACTAAACTGACAATATACTCATAAATTCTGTCATGTATAAATACCCCTTCCACTTCCCTTTGCAATTCCCGCAGCATTTCTCCATTGATGAGAGAGCGAATCCGATCCGACCTCTTCCCTTCATTTACTTCTTTTGCCATGGTGATTTCGCTCTCAACGTCGGGATACCCAATGGTGAGGGATACCAGGAAACGATCCATCTGAGCCTCTGGCAGACGCTGCGTTCCCGTGGTTCCAGGAGGATTCTGGGTGGCAATGACAATGAAAGGAGATGGGACCGGTCTCGTCTCCCCGTCCACCGTCACTTGGCGCTCTTCCATAACCTCCAGAAGTGCTGACTGGGTTTTGGGGGAAGTACGGTTAATTTCGTCTGCCAGAAGCAAGTTGCAGAACACCGCGCCTGGCTGATAGACAAATTGCTGTAAATCTTTTCTGTACACCGTAAAACCTGTCAAATCCGATGGCAACACATCTGGGGTAAACTGCACCCGTTTCCCTTCCAAATTCATCATGCGGGAAACCGCCAGCGCCAGGGTGGTCTTTCCCACGCCTGGAATATCCTCCAAAAGAATGTGTCCGTCCGCCAAAATAGCTGCCAAAACCTGAAAATTAAAATCATTTTTTCCTATGAGCACCCGGTTCATTTCCTCCAGCATGGCCCATGCCAAATTCCGCTTATCCTCCATATTTTTCCTCCGCCAATCATAAAGCCCGCCCATTGGCTGATGCTTTATAATCTCCACCTTTTTGTTGTAACTTGCCGATTGTATTTCTGATATTTTCAATCATTATATCAAATTTTCTTTTAAAAGTCCCTTGTTTTCTTTATTTGATAAAGAATTGTAAAGTCTTTCGATTGTATATCATTATATGTTCTTTACTTTTAATTGTATCCTTCGCATCCACCTCCGGCAGAATATCTCCATGCCGGAGGTGGATGCACGTCCACACGAAAAAATTCCCATTATCGGCACTTGACAGAGACATTCCCATTTGATAAAATATTTCTTGCAGTTTCGTGCGGATGTGGCGGAATTGGCAGACGCGCCAGATTTAGGTTCTGGTGTCCCGTGACGTGCAGGTTCAAGTCCTGTCATCCGCATTTTATAGCAATGATCTCCAGTTCCATCCACTTTTTTCCTTCATTATATCCTCTGGAGTAAGCTCTAAGTCAAGAGCCCGTATATGCTCTGAATTTTTTCTATGTTTTTCTATTTTGTCTTTCTTTTTTTCGAAATTCCCCTGGCGTCATACCGGTCTGCTTCCGAAAATAGCTGTGAAAAGAAACCGGATCGCAGAATCCGCAGGAATAGGAGATTTCTGTGATTGAATAATCCGTAGTCTGCAGCATCTTTGCAGCATGGCGAAGCCGTAGGCCTGTGAGATACGCTTTGGGCGATAATCCTGTTTCCTGCACAAATATTTTATATAGATACGTCCTGTCAATCCCCACCCAATCGGCAATATCCTGTACACCAATGTCATATCCGTAATTGTCTTCCGCATATCGCATGGCTTTTTCCATATATTCATTTCCCTTCCGCAGAGAATCTTTCCTATCTGGAACTGTCATATTCCCCAGCAGCTGCAGCAGAAGTCCGCCGGTCAGCAGGGTATTATCTCCCCTCTCCTGATGGATCCGCCCCAGTTCTTCCATGAGGCCCCCTGGATCTCCCATTCTTCTTTTCATTCCCTGCCCGCCCATTTCCTCCCATTTGACGCTGTCTGCTCCTTTCGTTTCCCCCGCCCCGCTGTTGGAGGATATAAACACATCCCCATGGGCGAAAATCGTATCCCGAAGCACCTGTTCCATGACAGAGCCGCCAAATCCCACCCAAGCATATTCCCATGGTTGTTGTTCATCTGCCCGATAGATATGAGATACCATGGGCCGTATTAGGAATGCATCCCCCGCGCCAAGCGCATCCGTTTTCTTTTCCACTGTATAAGTTCCCTTTCCTCCCAGAATCACATGAAGAAGATAGTGAGGCCTCACCGCCGGCCCCCAGCAGTGCCCCGGTGCGCATTTCTCCCGTCCGCAGTAAAAAATTTCAATGGCCTTTCTTTCCCCTTCTTTATCTCTCGTCCGCATCCCAATCCTCCATCGTCTTGCACAGCTCTTTGGATTTCATTCAACAAATCATTACTGTTTCATTCTGATTCTGAAACAAATACCATCGCTTCTCAAGCCCCCCTTATTATACCATGGTGTTGGGAAAAAGAACATGGATGGAATTTTCCAATTTGCCAAAATTCTTTATTTTAACGCTTGAGACGAAACATTGTCCCTGTTGGGACAGATGATATGTCTGACAACAAGGAGGTTTTTTATGCTGAAAATCACATTTATGGGAGCCGGCAGCACCGTATTTGCAAGGAATGTTCTGGGGGATTGTATGTGTACCCCTGCCCTCTGCCATGCACAGATCGCGCTGTATGACATTGATGCCCAACGGCTTCAGGATTCAGAAATCATCCTAAAAGCCATCAACAAAAATGTTAATCAGAATCGCGCACAGATCCGCACCTATCTGGGAGAAGAAAACCGAAAAGAAGCCCTGCGGGATGCCACGTTTGTGGTAAATGCCATTCAGGTGGGGGGATACGAGCCCTGCACCGTAACCGATTTCGAAATTCCAAAGAAGTACGGTCTTCGGCAAACCATCGCCGATACACTGGGAATCGGGGGTATCATGCGTGCCCTGCGCACCATCCCAGTGATGGAAGCATTTGCCAGAGATATGGAGGAAGTATGCCCCCATGCCCTTTTCCTAAACTATACCAATCCCATGGCCATGCTCACAGGATACATGCAGCGGTTTACCAAAATTCGCACTGTGGGTCTCTGCCACAGCGTTCAGGTCTGCTCGGAAGGCCTCTTAAAGAAGCTGGATATGGAGGACCTGCTGGAAGGGCGCATGGAAACCATTGCAGGCATCAATCATATGGCCTGGCTTTTGGACATCAGAGACCGCAACGGCAATGACCTGTATCCTGAAATCAAACGGCGTGCCGCAGCAAAAAACAAGAATGAAATCCACGATGACATGGTTCGTTTTGAATATATCAAGTATCTGGGCTACTACTGCACCGAATCCAGCGAACATAACGCCGAGTACAATCCATTCTTCATCAAATCCCGCTATCCGGAAATGATCGATGAATTCCACATTCCCCTGGACGAATACCCCAGACGATGTGTCAATCAAATCGCCGGATGGGAAAAAGAACGGGAAGAAATATTAAATAGCGGCCATATCACTCATACCCGTTCCAGGGAGTATGCCTCCTACATCATGGAAGCTGTAATCACCGGCATCCCATACAAAATTGGCGGAAATGTACTGAACACCGGACTCATCGATAACCTCCCCCGTGAAGCATGCGTGGAGGTCCCCTGTCTGGTGGACTCCACAGGCATCCATCCCTGTCATGTCGGTCCCCTCCCCACCCAACTGGCTGCCATGAACATGACCAATATCAATGTACAGCTTCTCACTGTGGAAGCTGCCCGCACCCGTGACCGCCAGAAGATCTACCAGGCAGTTATGATGGATCCCCACACGGCGGCAGAGCTGAATTTGCGCGATATGATTTCCATGACAGACGAACTGATTCTCGCCCATGGGGATTACATGAGTATGTACCGCTGATGCGTAACTTCCCCCATCCAAAGCGTTTCAGTATGTGACTGATCCCACAGAATCCAGGATATTTCCCTCAATTCTGTCTTTCACAATGGCATCAAATCTGCTATGATGGAGTGTGGCCGTGCATGGCGCACGGTATCGTCATCAACAGGAGGTAGTTATGGAATTTACACAGACACAATATGAGACGTCATCCCTGGAATTATTCGACTTCATTGAAAATAGCCCCAGCAGTTTCCATGCCATTCATCAGGCGGCCGCTCTTCTGACATCTGACGGTTTTACAGAGCTGGAGGAAGGCCATCTGTGGAACCTTGAGAAAGGCGGAAAGTATTTTGTTCGCCGCAACGGTTCTGCCCTGATCGGCTTTAAAATACCAAAGGAAGATTATAAAAATTACCAAATCATCGCCAGCCACAGCGATTCCCCTTCATTCCGGCTGAAAGAGAACCCAGAAATGAAAGCCGGAGGCGGCTGTGTCAAGCTCAATGTGGAGCGGTACGGCGGCATGCTCTGCGCTCCGTGGTTTGACCGGCCTCTGTCCATCGCCGGAAAGGTCATGGTACGGGAGGGAAACCGATTTGTGTCCCGCCTGGTGAATCTGGACCGTGATCTGGTGATGATGGTGAATTTGGCCATCCACATGAACCGCAAAAGCAATGACGGCTATACTTTCAATGCGCAGAAAGATCTGCTTCCTCTATTTGGACAGGACTGCGAAGACGGCTCTCTTAAACGCCTGGTGGCACAGGCCCTGGGAGTGGAGGAGGCCGCTGTGGTGGGCACAGATCTCTATCTCTATAACCGCATGCCGGGCACCATCTGGGGCGCCAACCGTGAATTCATTTCCGCCCCCAGGCTGGACGATCTCCAGTGTGCATTCTCCTCTCTTAAAGCTCTCACGGAAAGCCTAAACCGAGACAGCGTATCCGTGTGCGCCATTTTTGACAATGAGGAAGTGGGCAGTCAGACCCGTCAGGGCGCTCTCTCCACCTTTCTGTCCGATGTGCTGACGCGAATCGCGTCCAACATGGGCAGAAGCCGGGAAGAGTATCTGACCTCCCTGGCTTCCAGCTTCATGGTCTCCGCCGATAACGGCCACGCCATCCACCCCAATCATGGGGAAGTCTGCGATCCGGTGAACCAGCCCCGCCTGGGCGGCGGCGTCCTGATTAAGTTTGCCGGAAACCAGCGCTATACCACTGACAGTGTATCTTACACGCTGTTTCGCTCCATCCTGGATGATGAGGGCATCCCCTGTCAGGTATTTTTCAACCGTTCGGATCTGCCGGGGGGATCCACCCTGGGGAATCTTTCCACCAGCCAGGTCTCCATTCCCACTGTGGACATCGGCGCTGCCCAGCTGGCCATGCATTCCCCCTATGAAACGGGAAGTGTCCGGGATACGCTCCACCTGATCCGGGCCATGTCCGCCTTTTACAGCCATACCATCCAGTCGGAGGGACGCGGGTGCTATACAGTGAAAAAATCCAGCGCTCCCTGACGTACTTATGATCCTCACCGTTTCTCTGCTGCTGCATATCATGATACTATACGGCAAAAGAAATGGAGGGCTCAGATTGACAAACCTTCAGCTGGAACGGCTTTGGCTCTGTTTTCTTACATACTCCTGCCTGGGCTGGATCATTGAGGTTCTCTTTGTACTTTTTACAGGAGGAGGCCTCACCAACCGGGGATTCCTTCTGGGGCCATACTGCCCCATTTACGGTGTGGGATGCCTGACCATTCTGGTTCTCACAGGAAATTTGGCCAGAAAGCCACTGCGCTTCATTTTTTCCGCCATGATCATCTGCGGAATCCTGGAGTATTCCACCAGTGTGTTCATGGAATATCTATTTCATGAGCGCTGGTGGGATTACAGCGACTTCTTTTTTCAAATCGACGGCAGGGTCTGCCTGGAAACCTTGGTTCCCTTCGGCGTCCTTTCTTACGCCGTCACCTGCCATATCCATCCCCTTGTGGAGAAACGGATCTCAGGCATTCGCCGCTCTTCTTTACACCTATTCTTCCGCTGGTCCTTATTTTTATTTGCTGCGGATCTTCTGACCACCCTTTGGCATCATCTGCGGTAGGCCTCTTGGTGGTCCTCTGACTTACGGAAAGCGAACCGTCCACGCATCCTGAGCTATGGCTGTGGTTACGCCATGATACACCGTTTTTCCGGCCGTCAGAGTCCCACCTCTGGCGGCACACAGGGCGGCTCTCTCACAGACACAGTCCACGTCGGTGACAGAGCGCACAAACGGTGACTGGGAAAATGTCCCCGACAGGCTGTTGAGTTTTTCTTTTCCAAATGTCACAAAATCCCATCCGCGCTCCCGGCAAAGCATTACGATTCCCGTTTCTTCTTTCTTTAAATCAATGGAGGCTACGCCGCGCACCGCCTCAGGCCAATATGCGTGCCCGGCCAAACAGGCATCCACCGCGGCCGCCAGGGTCTCTTTTTTTGTTCCTTTTCGGCATCCCACTCCCACCGTCACCACACGGGGAACCACAAAAAGCGTCTTGGCAAACGGGCCCTTTTCCATATACGGAGAGACCGCCACGCCCAAAGGCAAAACCTCTTTCCCCCCATTTACAAAAGTCATCCCCTCTGGGAGAGAACCCTCCACGAAAAAAGGCGAATAGAAGCCCACCACTTCTCCTCTCAAAAGGGCTGCGGAAACTTCCTTTGCCAACGTCCAGTCTGTGATGACACAGCCATTCTTTTTTGCCCAGGTATCCACAGCCCAGATTCCCCGTCTATCCGTTGCCGTGGTAATCACTGGCTGTGCGGTCAATTCCTGTGCCAACTCATGAGCCAGTTCATTGGCTCCGCCCATATGGCCGGACAACAGCGATATGACAAAACGGCCTCCATCATCCATTACCAGTACTGCCGGATCCCTGTCTTTTCCAGCAATCCACGGGGCTATGGCTCTGACGGCAATCCCACAGGCACCAATAAAAATCAGCAAATCCGCTTCCTGAAACTCCTGTCCTGTCCAGGATATCAGATTCATTTTTTTCCGTTGCCGCCCACCCCCATCCAGCGGGCATATCTCCCCCCCGCGGGACATACAACATACTGTTTCCCTCCCCATTTTTCCATAAAAAGAAGCAGCCCTTTTGGCAAGCGCTGCTCCTTCATCGGAAAAACATATGATGCGAATCTTCATCCGTTTCTCCCCTCTTACACATTTTTACAGGTTCCAATACCATTGCCATCCCAGACTTGCCCTTGGAACAGCTCATGGTGCTGAAGGCCAAAGGTATTTTGCCCCCTGTGCCGGATTGCTCCCCGCTTTTTATTGATCCACTCCCTGATCTGCGTCTTCTTGAACACCTGCTTCCTGCGCCGCCTTTTTCTCCGCAGCTTTGTCCTCTCCCTGGGGGGATCCCCACTTGGGGGACAGGGCGATGAGCACAATGCCTGCAGCCGCCATGAAAATAGCGATGAATTGGGAAGTGGACAAGACCCCCACATTTCCTCTGGGATCATTGCGCAGGAACTCCACCAGAAAACGGCCCACCGCATACAAAAGGAAGTACAGACCGGTGATCAAACCACGGTTTCTCTTTTTTCCAGCCAAGAAAATCAACAGAATACCCAACAAGAAATCCCCAGCGCTGGAGATCAGCTGGGTGGGGATCAACGATATCCCCGCCGGCGCCAAGCCGCCTTCAGGGAAAGTGACGCCAAACCAGGCATGGGTTTCTCTTCCGTAGCAGCATCCCGCCAAAAAACAGCCGATTCGGCCAAATCCCTGCGCCAGAGCAATGGATGGAACCACCAGATCAATAACCGGCAAAAATTCCGTCTTTTTGATCCGCAGATAAATATAGGCCGTCAGAATACCGACAATAATGCCGCCGTATACGACAAATCCATTGGCAAAGTCCCAAAGCATGGAGGGATCCTCTATGATGGCGGGGATTTCTGTCAGATAGAATGTCAGCTTAGCCCCGATAATTCCCCCGATGAGGCCGAACAGCCCGGCGCTGAAAATCAGATCCCCGTTCATTCCCTTTTTTTCTGCCCGCTTCATGGCTACAAAAAATGCTACAATGATACCGATGCCAATCATCAGCCCGTATCCGTACACATGGAAAGGGCCGATGGAAAATAATTCGCTTTTCATGTTTGCTCCTTGTCCGCCCTCTTTTCCTCTGCCGCCCGCGTCTCCTGCGCTGCCCGAAATTCCGTGGCAAACGATGGGTCATACAGTTTACTTCTCTCGTATTCCCCTTCCAGAAAGCGCCCCACCAGAATCAGGGCTGTCTTTGTGATATGATATTTCTGTGCCGTCTCGTGAAGCGTTTCCACGGTACAAAAGACCTTCCGCTCATCCGGCCAGGTGGCTTTATAAACGATGGCTGCTGGGGTATCAGGCGGATATCCGCCCTCCATCAGCTCCCCCTGAAGCCGGTCCAGTAGTCCCGTACTTAAAAATAATACCATAGAGGCCTGATGAACCGCAAGACTTTTTATGGCTTCCCTCTGAGGAACCGGCGTCCTGCCCTCCATGCGGCTGATGATAAGTGTCTGAGACACCCCGGGAAGGGTGTATTCAGCTCCAATGGCCGCCGCCGCGCCGCAAAAAGAGCTGACCCCCGGACAGACATCGAACGGGATCTCTTTTTTTTGCAGACAGTCCATCTGTTCCCGTATCGCGCCGTAAAGGCTGGGATCTCCCGTGTGAAGCCGCACGGTGGTCAACCCCTGTTTCTCCGCCTCTTCCATGACCGCCATCACATCTTCCAGCGTCATCGTAGCACTGTTGTATACTAGACATCCTTCTTTTTTTACCCGCAGCAGCTCGGGATTCACCAGAGATCCGGCATAAATGATCACATCGGCCTGGGCCAGCAGATTTTGTCCCCTCACCGTGATCAGATCCGCCGCCCCGCTGCCTGCTCCCACAAAATGGATCATGGCGCTTCCTCCTCTTTTTTCCTGACGATAACCATGGAATAATAGCTGGGCCTTTCCGGCACATCCCGGGCGCACCGTATGACGGCTTCCCCTTCCATGCCACAGTTTTCCACCATCACAAAGGATTCCCCGGACGCCTCGATGTCATCTGCCAAAGCCCTGGATCCTTTTCCCGCCTTCATGTACACGTACGTCCCCTCCCCGTCGGGGCGCACCTCCTGATAGGAAGCCGGAATAATAAAAAGACGCTGGGACCGATTCACCAGCCCTTCCCCCAGCCGAGCGCTGACGGCGCAGAAAGAAGGAATCCCATTTATGATTTCCGTCTCATATCCGTCCCCCTTCACCCGTTCATGAACATATAAATAGGTGGAATAAATACAAGGATCCCCCAGTGTCAGAAACGCCACATTCTTTCCAGTATCCAGTATCTCCTCAACAGCCCTTGCTGCCCGGCGGTAGCTTTCCTCCAGCACCTGTTTATCCCTGGTCATGGGCAGCGATATGGGCAAAATCTCCTTGTCTTCCACTTCCGGCACTGCCCGACGCGCTATGTTGTAAGCGGTGCACCTCGTTTTGTCGCCCGCTGGAATGGCAGCGACCTGACACTGCTGAATCACGCGGACAGCCTTCAGTGTCATCAGCTCTGGATCGCCCGGTCCCACGCCCACGCCATACAATGTTCCTCTTTTCAAATCCGCTTCCTCCTCTGTTTCCACTCTGTCACATATTCTATACAGTCACGCATTCTGCCTATCCCACCGCCCTCTTATACGCTGAACCGCTGCGGCGGCCTGACTCATCCCCTGCCCTTCATCTGATTGAACAGCCATGGGATGTCCCCTGATGTTCCCACAAGAGAGAGGGCCTCAGAGAATACCACTACGCCTATTTTTATTTTTCCTCGACACCGCCTTTCCAGATAATGAACACAGCACTCTGCCACACCATCCATGACGGCTCTGCCTGCCCCGGCTTCCAGACATAGCCGCAGCCCGCCCTCTGTGGTCATCTCTTCCAAAATTTCTCTCGCCACCCCTTCACGAACGCCTGCCCGCAGAGCACAGGCCGCCAGAATTTCCATGCGGGCATCCGCCACGCGGGAGTGGGTATTCATGATTCCGCCCGCCAGTTTCACCAGTTTTCCCACATGCCCCACCAGCAAAATACCTCTGACCCCCAGACGCATGGCATGGTCCATGGTTTCTCCGATATAATTGCTGCACTTTACCACACAGGCAGTTCCCTGGTATGCTGCCTCGGGGAACGCTTCTCCCAGACGCTTTTTGACAAATTCTTCCCCATAATTGCCCGGCACCAACAAAAGCACATCCAGCCCCTGATTCACTTTCTGCTTCATTTCCAGATGAATGGTTTCCACCAGGGCCTGCTCACTCATGGGCTCCACGATCCCGGAGGTTCCCAAAATGGAGATCCCTCCCATGATACCCAAATGCGGATTGAAGGTTTTCTCTGCCCGTTTCTTCCCTTCCGGTGCAGAAATGGTCACCAACAGATTCCTGTTTAATTTTCCGTCTGGATTGCCAATGTTTTCCCTTTCCTCCCACTGTCTCAGCACCTGAATGGCCCCCTGCCGAATCATCTCTCTGGGCACAGGATTAATGGCCGCAAAACCCACCGGATCCGCCAGCCCTTCTCGGGTCACTTGCCCAATGCCCTCTCCCCCTTGCAAAAACAATATCCTATCTCCATCCAGGGGAAGGACATACGCCTGTTTTCTCTCCGTCTCATCCGTCCAAGAGACACTGGCGGCAATCAATATACCATCCGTCACGTCTGGATCGTCTCCCGCGTTTTTACTCACAGCACAGGACGCCTCCCCTTGTCCACACCAAACCCGCTGCAATTCCAGCAAAAGGGGAATCCCCTTGGGAGTCATCAGACCCACATGGTATAATTCCTCCTGGTGAAGCAGCATCCACAGGGACGCCTTGGACGCCGCTGCGGCGCAGCTTCCGGTGGTATATCCCATTTCCATTTTCTTCTCATCTTTGTACAGAAAGCGCCCCGTTTTGTTGGGAGTTATTTCCAGGCAGAGAATTTGTCCGTTGGAGATGGAGGATACGGGAAAGCGTTCTCCTGTGAAAATCTCCCACAGCTTTTCCATAACAGCGCCGTGGGTAACCACCAAAAGATTCCCAGATCCCAATTCCAGCAGTTCCTCCGCCGCCTGCCTCATGCGGTCCTCAAACTGCCCGTCGGTCTCCCCTCCCACGCCGTGGAGGGCATACCAAGTCTCCCACTGTTCATCGGAAAAGGTGATGGGAAGACCGTTGGCTGAACCGTAGTCCTGCTCACGCAGCAAATCACTGGCCCGCATCCAGGCTCCCTTTTGGGGGAGTGTCTCCGCAATGATTTGGGCCGTCTGTCTGGCGCGCGCAAGGGAGCTGTACACCATGCCATCCCAGGTAACATCCCGCAGTTGTTCTGCGGTTTCCTGGGCTTGGCGGATTCCATTTTCATTGAGGGGAATATCGGTCTGTCCCTGCAGACGCCTCTCTCGATTCCAATCTGTCTCTCCGTGACGCACCAGATACAGTTTCAATATGACTTACCTCCATTTTTCTTCTGTCTTCCATGGGCACAGTCCGGAAAACTCGCCGCGCCCCTCCACTGCCACCTGATCCCGAGGACGCAAAGGATTCTGCACCGCCATGCCCCAGCTGTCCCCATCTTTTTTTGCCATGAAAACTGCTGGGCCAGAAAACAGAAGACTTCCCTCTGATCCCAAATCCAGGCAGCCGCCCTGCTCTGCCCAGCACACTCCGGCGATGCGGTTTTCATCTTTCATTCTCACCGCATGCATCTGCGGCGTAAGGCTCAGCAGCTCCCAGTCTTTTTCCCTGTTTTCCCATACCTGATCCACAGAGGGATAAATCACATAGGCATAGCAGGGAGCACTCTCTGTTTCCATATCATGTTCCATCCATATGGTGAGATAATCCGCGCTGTATACCGTATCACAGGGACTGCAGCCGTTAATTTGACTCCATGTGCCTGTCCTGGTCTCAAGAATTGTCCTGAGACCCCCCTCTTTTCCAGCAGGTACGGGAAGCAAAAAATAAAATCCCCGCTT
Source organism: uncultured Lachnospiraceae bacterium (assembly GCA_904420225.1). GTDB lineage: Bacteria > Bacillota > Clostridia > Lachnospirales > Lachnospiraceae > Fimimorpha. Next base: position 9,555 of record CAJFUP010000065.1, on the reverse strand, counting down.
TCCTCCGGCATCCGGCAATCCATAGCAAAGGCTGCGCACACCGTCCCCCGTTTCTTCCATCTCCAACTGGATTCCTCCGGCGCTGGCATTGACATCAGCCACCATCATTCGGTTTTCCAGGGTTGTGTCCCATATCCGGCCCTCCCCCCGCATATCATTTCCCAGACAGACAATGGCATGATCAAAGAAAAACCATGACTTTTTCACATGGAAACCCGGCTCGCAAATCTCCATGGCAGCAGCACCGACGCTGCCATGACCGATTCCTCCCACCATGGAAGAAGATTGGACATGGAGATGGGCCGGATGGCTCCCTCTGATCACCGTGGTTCCTGGGAGCTTTTCCATATCCGCTGTACACCAATAGCAGCCGTCAAAATCATCCCCCTCTGGCCCGTAGAGATACAGCATACCGCTGCCTGTGTGCCACCCCCTGCGGTTTTCATCATTAATGGCTTCATAATTCTGAATCCTGGAAGAATACATGGCCAGTCCCGCCGCATAAGTTTCCCTATGGCAGACTGCCCGGTCCATATGGCCGAAATAGACAAACGAATCCGTTTCCGCTTCGCCGGAAAGCCAACGCGACACGGTATCCAAAAGCCAGGCAGCACAGGCCTCATCCACACAAAAATGCATCCGCCACATGCTGTCCATCAACTGCTTTCCTGCCCGATTCCCTTTCATAAAATAGCGGGAAATCTCCCGGCCGCATACCATATCCATCACATGGCCTTTCACAATAACCGGGAAGAACGAGTGCTCCAAGAAATAGGTGAGCACGCCGTATTCTTCCTTCTGAAATGCGTAGGGAGTCCCCCGCAGAAGCACCATCATCCTGGTCATCTGATCCATAAAAGAAATGCCGTAGCCGCCGGTATATGCCAAGGCCTGGTGCTGAATGAAAGAACCGTCCCGGTAAAATCCATCTCCCTGCTCCGAAAAGCGCAGCACCCTGAGGGCTGCTTCTTTGGCCTCACGGATCTCTTCCTCCTCTTCTGTCAAAAGGCCGCACATGGCCGAAATCATGGCCACCCATACCAGATTGGCTCCGGTAAAAATGGGATTGGTCAGGGTTTTGCGGCCGGAAAACCACTCTATCTGGAGGCAAAACCTCTCAATACGCTCTTGGCCCAGCTCTTCTCTGAGCAAAAAGCAGCAGTCCAGCAAAGCCAGCGGCACACCAATCTGCCAATCCCACCAGTTATCCACCTGCTCCGCCCCCTGATGATACGCATATGCCTCCAGCCACTCCAGCGCCTCTGTCAGCTGAGCTGTCTCGTATGGAGCGCCCGCTTCGTGCCGCGCCAATGCCATGGCTCTCACATTTTGATACGATTCCGTCAAAAACCGGGACCGAGAAAAATCGGAACACTCTTCCCACAGGTATTTGCGTCCTTCCCGCCGGTTCATACGCTGCCACAAATCATCCGCCTTTTCCCTCACGAGCCTCTGCTCCTCTTCATGCCATGGATACGGGCATGCAAACTCCCCTTTTTCCGCCAAAAACATGGCATATCTTGTCTTTCTCGCTTCCCACTCCTCTTTCTTCACCTTCTCCTTCCTCCTCTCCTACTCCGTTTTCCACTCCAATCGGTGGAGACTTCCGGAAAGCTGCATATGACTGAAATCATTCTGCCGAAGGGCCTCGTACAAAACAATGGCCACAGAATTGGACAGATTCAGTGAACGGATATTTTCATTCATGGGAATCCGTACACAGGTTTCCTCATACTCCACCAAGATTTCCTCCGGTATCCCGGCGCTCTCCTTGCCAAACATAATGAAGCAGTCCGGCTCATACCTGGGCTCATCGTACCGCTTATGGGCTTTTGTGGTGGCCATGTAAATTTTAGCACCTGGATGTTTCTCCAAAAAATCCTCAAAACTTTCATACACATGGACATCCAGATGGGGCCAATAGTCCAATCCAGCCCTCCTTAAAGCCTTCTCTTCCAGGGAAAAACCCAGCGGCTTGATGAGATGAAGGCTGGTCCCAGTGGCCACACAAGTACGGCCGATGTTTCCCGTATTTGCCGGAATCTCCGGCTCATGCAATATAATATTCATTTACGCCCTGTCCTTTCCGTTTGCGACATCCATTGGTTTTCATGTGTTTCGCAATTGCCCATCATACTTCCAACCCTGTCTTATAAATCTCATCAGGAGCTGGGCGGTCCAGAAATCGTTTGTCTTCTCCGTTTTCCACAACCCGTTCCCTCTGATCCGTCAACTTTCCCATAACCTGAGAACAGAATCCCCTTTGCCGAAATTCCCTGGCCAATTCCTCTCCTTTTTGCGACACCAGCAAAGCCATTCCACCGGAAGCCAGCTGATAGGGATTGAGTCCGAAATACTCACAGATTTCCACTGTCTCCTGACGGATGGGAATATCGCGGAGCCGAACTGTAAGCCCCAAGCCCGTCCTCTCCGCCAAATTCCATAATCCAGCCAAGATCCCGCCTTCTCCCAGGGGATGGATCAAAACCTGATCCCATTTGTCAAACCCGGTCAGCATGGGTTCCGCAGAAATCCCGCTCTCCATCTCCAACGCTCCAGACAGAAACGATTGGGTAAACCGGCGCTCCAGCTCATCCCTGGCCCATCCAGCCAGGAGAGCCGTCCCTTCCATGCCCACATGGCCCACAGCCACAATATCCCATCCTGGGGCGGGATGCACCGGCGGGATGGCAGTCGTCCCGTAGCCGGTGAGCTGACAGATTGGCGCTGTGACGGCAGCGGATCCGGAGACGCTGACTCCCAAAACGGGGATATTCCGGTCCTGACAAAACGCATTCAATTCCCGCATCCAGACTGCTGCCAGCGCTTCCTCCGTCTGATGCGGAAAGAGGAAGGACGGGCGAATTCCCGTCCACTGACCGCCCGAAGCCAGAATCTCCTGCTCCGTTCTCCAGAACGTAAACCGGAGCGCCGCCTCCGGCCATTTTCCAAAAATGCGGCAGGAAGACGCAGTAATCCTCCTGGGATCTGCCGCTTCTCTGGCTACCTGCTGTCCGATCCCGTCTCCCATTCCGGCCTTAAGCCCTGCCGAGAGAGGGCGCAGCACGCTTCGTTTCAGCACATTGTAGGGGGCTCTCCCCTGTCCCATCTGCGCCATACGCTCACCCCAGCCAACCGGCGATGGCGGAAGCCAGTGTGGGAACCACCATGCAGACCACCAAAATACCAGCGATTACACCGGCCATTATTCTTTTATTTTTCTTCTTATTCATATTGATCATAACGATTTCCTCCTGTTTTTTCGCGTTACCATTTTCCCAACCTGGGCCTGCCGTATTCGGACAAAATTCTGTCAATGAGGCGGGAAGCCTCATTCTTTGTCAGAGTTTCCGAAAAAATCGCCTTTTCCAGCTTATGGTATTCCACCAGCGCTCTCAGATAGTCTTTCTGGCGGGGCGTGGCCGGTGTTTCTCGTTTTACTTGATAAATCAGGGGATGAGGGGCGAGTTTATCCGGTTCGCCGGTCCATTTTCCCTTGATATATTCATAGAGATTGGCAGCGGCTCTGGCATCGTCTTCCGCCCGGTGGCTGGTTCCCGTCTCAATGGAGAGGCAACGGCAGACATAGGACAGACTTTTCTTGGGCAACTCCGGCATCAGCACTCGAATCAGAGCCAGCGTATCAACCCCCAGCCGTTCAAAGCTTCCCCCGGCATTGACCACGTTTCGCTTTAAAAATCCATAGTCAAAAAGAATATTATGGCCCACCAGCGGATATGCTCCGCAGAAATCCAGAAACTCCGGCAGCACCTGCCCAATGAGCGGTGCATCCCGCAGCATGACATCGGTGATTCCCGTCAGCTGTTCCACAAATTCACCCACATGCCGTTCCGGATTAATCAGTCGGCTGAAGCAGTCTGTCACAACTCCGTTTTCCACCTTCACGGCTCCGATTTCGATGATCCGATCCGTCTTCGGGCTCAGTCCTGTGGTTTCCACATCCACTGCCACGTATGTGTCAGCCATAGCGATCCTCCCATTTCTCTTTTTTGTAATTTTTTTCCGGTCTTCCCATCTTTTATCCGCCTTCTCCCGTTGGAATGGTAAATACCGTCGCGTCATGGGTCAGGGGATCCCGATTTCGGTAATCATATACTTTCCACACAGGTTTTCGGATCACCCGGCCGGTTTTGATATACGCATCCAAATCCATCTCAAAAACCTCCACATGAACCAAATTCATCAACTGTTTGCTGGTCACATCCCCGTAGCCGGACAAGATTCCGTGTTCCCTGGCCTCCCTTTGGCTCCACTCCTTTTTGGCCTCTTTCCACTGATCCTGGGAAAGACAAAAGGACGGGCGGTTTTTCACATTCTCCCTAAGGTAGCAGTCATATGTCAGCAGCTGGGAGAGCACATCTTCTGCCATGTCCGTCTCCTGACAAGCGAAATCCCTCAAGATTTCATATCTGCGGATACGGCTGTGACTGATACCGGACAAACCATTTTTATCATAATACTGCGCCAGTCTCTCATAAAATCGAAACGGTCTTTGGAAACAGCGCGCCAGTCCTGCCACAGATGCCGGAAACTGTCCGCTATTATAATACACCTCCACCATTTCTTCGATCCCTTTGAGGCGGATCACATCCCCGTAGGAAAGCCATTTGGTATACAAAACCTCATAGGGCGGATGTGGGCTGTAAACGATCCCAAACTCCTCCCGCCTGTCATAGATGGGAGACCCCCGCAGCACTTTCAAAAAACCCAACTGCAGCTGATCCGGTCCCAAAGCGTATACGTCGTCAAAAGAATGGCCAAAACTTTCAAAATCCTCATGGGGCAGACCGGCGATTAAATCCAAATGCTGATGGATATTATGAAATTTTTTGATTTCTTTCACCACCCGAGAAATTTTGTCAAAGGATGCTGTGCGGCAAATGGCCTGAGCCGTTTTTTCATTGGTTGTCTGCACACCGATCTCCAGCTGAATCAAACCCGGCCGCATCCTTTTCATAACCTCCAGCTCTTCTTCCCCGATGAGATCCGCTCCGACTTCAAAATGAAAATTTGTAACGCCATTATCATGTTCCAGCAAATACTGCCAAATGGCCAAACCATGGCTTCTCCCGGCATTAAAGGTCCGATCCACCAGCTTCACCTGGGCGGGCCTTTGTCTCAAAAACACATCCAATTCCCGCTTCACCAGAGAGAGATCCCGAAAACGAACGGTCTTATCCACAGAGGAAAGGCAGTAACTGCACCGATACGGACATCCTCGGCTGGTTTCATAATAAATGATCCTATTTTCCCATCCCGACAGATCTCGGTATAAAAATGGAACCTGAGACAGATCCATCACCCGGCGCGGAGGATTGATGCAAACCGTTCCCAGAGGGCCCCTCCTTCGCCAGGCTATGCCTTGGATTTGCTCCAGCCCCTCTTCCCCATACTGCCAAGGACTGGCGGCAGGGTTTCCTTCCCTCTCCAAATCTCTCTGCTGGTACCAGGACAGCAGCTGAAGGAATGTTTCTTCCCCCTCGCCGTACATGATCCCAAACGCCTCTGGCATCCTTTCCAGCTGCTGCTCCAAATCAAAGGAAACCTCAGGGCCGCCCAGCCAGATGGGCATCCCCGGCCACAGTCTGCTGATATCACCCAACAGTTCCCGAATCATATCAATGTTCCAGATATAACAGGAAAATCCCAGCACATCTGGTTTTCTCTGAAATAAATCCTTTAAAATATCCTGCTTCTCATGATTAATGGTATATTCCGCCAGTTCCACATCCCAGATCCGCTCCCCCCGCCGCTCATCGGCATACGCCTTCAGACTGTAAATGGCGGGATTGCTGTGAATATATTTGGCATTGACCGCCGCCAGCAAAAATTTCATCCTGTCTTTATCCCCTTTCATCACTTTCCCTTGGTCTGATGAAACTGCCAGGCAGCTCCCAAGACAGAAATCACAGTTCCCACTGCCAAAATAGCAGTCTCATTTTCCATTCCAAACATGCCAAGCAGCGTCTGACTGGCCGCCAGACCGCCGGATACAGCTGTCATCAGAATGATCACTGGCCGAGAAAACAACACTGCCACCACTCCCACGACCGCCCCAGCCGCCAGAGACATGAGAAAAACCGCTGTCCCATACTGGCTGAACAGCATGTTTCCCAGGAAAGAACACACTGCCATGGCCAAAAGACCACAGAGCAAAAAAACACCAGCCAGATAAATCCGCAGCGCCAGAAAAGCCGCCGTCACTCCTGCCGCCATGGCGATGATAGCGCAGAGGGCGTCGTTATCCAAAAAATAATCGGCGGCCCCAAAACCACACCACACACCTGCCATAAATCCCACGGCACCGATCCAAACACGCAGCAGGCGGTAACCAAAAAAACAGTTTATCAGAGAAAACACTGCGCCGATCCCAGCTCCAATTCCGGTGGCTCCCCAAAAGGAGCTGGTCAGCCGCTTCCCAGCCGACCGGATTGTGTCTGTCACCCAATTCATATGTAACCTCATCTCCCAATTTTCATCGCTGTAATCCGTACCAAACCATCCGCAATGGAATGCTTATCCAACCGTCAGACCTTCCAATGGTCAGTCTGTCGTCCCTATTCTACTACAAATGCCTCTGAAAAAAAAGGGGAAAACGCCGGAAATCACCGGCACAAACAATACCCCGCGGTCGGCAAGCAGGCTGTGTTCTGCACTGCCGACTGCGGGGTATTGCCGCTTTGGTCAGTTGGATTTATTCTTCCAATCCAACGATGGGCTGTCCCATTTTTCTATGACTCCGTACCCGATGGGCCGAGGACCCGTATGAACGCCAATGGTGGCGCCGATCTGGCGGATGGGAATTTCTTCTCTGGAAATCCGTCCTCCAAAATCTCGGATGACTTCTTCCTGAAAGGGTTCCCCTTCCTGACGATTGTATCCCACCCCCACGGCAAAGGAAAAATTCCCTGGATCCAGGCCATTTTCCTGAAAATATTCATGCCCTTTCTGGATAACTTTTTCCAGGGATTTCTTTCTCCCCCTGGCAATCCCTCCCAGGAAGATTTCGCCCTCCTTCAGCACAATCACCGGCTTCAGCGAAAACCGGCTGGTAATCATACCCGCCACCTTTCCAGTTCTTCCGCCCTTGACCAGATAATCCATATTTTCAATGGTAAAGAAAATCCGTCCGGTCTTTTTGATCGCTTCAATTCTGGATACGGTCTGTTCAAAAGACAGTCCAGCTGCTTTCATCTTAGCTGTCTCAATGGCCAGCAGTCCCTGAAGCACAGTATTCACCGTGGTATCAATAACGGCAATCTCAATGCCGGGATAGCGCTCCAGCACCATCTCCCTGGCTGACATGGCGGAATTGTAAGCTCCGCTAAATTTTGTAGTGATGCACAAACAGATGATATCCAGCCCCTGCTCGGCATAAACCAAAAACGCGTTTAAAAAATCCTGCACAGAAGGGAGCGACGATTTGGGCGTCATCTCCGGATGGTCAATCATCTGCTGGTAAAATTCCATCACACCGATTTCTTCGATTTCTTTTTTATAATGCTGTCCGTCCATGGACACATAAAACGGAACCACATGAATGCCAAATCGTTCTGCATTCTCTGTTCCCAAATCACAGGATCCGTCACTTATGATCTGATACATGGTTTATATTTCCACCCCGTTCTCCATCAAAAGTTTCCTGGCTGATTCCACAGAATCCACACCTGTTGGATTCTTAATGGGCGCAAATTCCTTTTCCCGGATCACCTCATAGGGGAGACAGGAATCCATCAGATGAATCATATCCAGCACAAGTTCCTCAAACTTGTACCCATTGGGCTTTTCCGGCTTCACCAATTCTCCCTGGTCATTGATGTAGGGAATCTTTTTCTCCACAATATGCACTGGCATCTCCTGGCTGACAATGGCCTCCAGGCTGCTGATGCGGAACATGTAGTTCAGAATCACTCCAAAGTTATAGAGAAGATTTCCTTTTTCATCCTTCAGGTGAATCATGTCATCTGTCATCTCATAGTATTCCACAATGGACGGCTTTCCGTCTTCCAGACAGAGCACTCCCACTCTTTCATGGGGATCCGCTTTCCTCACCACTTTGCCGCCGCAGTCGCAGCCGGACTGAATCACAGCTCCAATATAAGCCGGATCATTAATCCGCTGCAGCACATTATCCACAGCGAATACGGTGAGCCATTCCACTCCCTTCTTTCTCATATCTTCCACCAGGCCGCTGCGGCGAAGGGATGTATACCACCCGCCGTTTCCATTGGGAGATAAAGACAGGCGATCTTTGGCCTCCATGAAAAGCTTTCCGTCATAGTCCACCGATGGTGCCATGCGCTGCTTGAAGAAATGAACGTACTCTTTGTTATAGCCGAAATAATTCTGCTCTTCGAAAAATTTCGTGGTATCTTCGTGATTCTTGTCACTGGTCATGATGTACAGAGGCACCCAAGTCTCCACCTGTTTCACCACATCCATCAGGTTATTGATCAGGCATTGGAAGATATAGAGGGTACGATGAATTCCCACATTGAACATCCCCTTGGGCTTGTCGAATCCCAACCTGGTCCCCTGACCTCCGGCCAGCAGCACGGCCCCCACTTTCTGCTCTTTCAGCGCCTGGATACCGATGGCCTCAAACTCCTGGCGTCTCCTCTCGATCTCATCCACCTCCAAAGCTCCCAAAGGCTCCAGGTGTCCCCTGGTCTCCTCGGTGCTTTTATGATTATGCACCAAGTCCAAAAGCTTCCAGTCAATATCCTCTATCTGTTTCAGAAGACAAGCCCTCTGCTCCTCATTCAATTCGCCATAATACTTCAGCAAGTGAGACTGGCCGTGCTCCTCCAGCATGGCGGCAATGGTCTGATAATCCATATCGATTCTCCTTTTCCTTATTTCTTTCAATCCGCATTTTGAATTCAGATATCACTAAAACGACACCATTATTCCCAATAATTTCCTCTGGTACTATAAAGTTCTTTCACCACATCATAGGATAGCTTCCTTCTGCGGTATTCATCCACAATTCCTTTATTATTCATGGTTCTTGGGCGCCTGTAAAACCACTCATCGGATACTCTGACATCACAGTATTGCCAGATATAAACGCCCTCGCAAAATCCGCTGTCCAGCACACTGGTTATCTGCTTTCTCAAAGTCTCTGCCTGATATTCTTCTGACCACTTCACCTTGGCCGGTGTGCGGTAGCCATAGATGGCGCCCGCCCCGATCTCGGAAATCAGAAACGGTTTCTCGCCAAACGTCTCCACTGCCCAGCTGCGGATGTCCTGAGCCATTTCCTCCGGCTCACGGTCCACATACCACATAGGATAAATATTATATGAGTATACCTCCGGCATAAACAGACTCTTTTCCTGCTTCACATGACAGCAGGCATACGTCCTTGGTCTGGAATCATCCAGGGTGCGGATCTGCTCCAGCTGCTTCTGGTAGCACCGGCTTCCATACTCTGTGTCATCCGCGCATTCGTTGAGCAGCCCCCAGATGTAAATGGCGGGATGGTTGAAATGAGCGGTAACCATCTCCCGATTGCACTCCTCACACTGCCTG
>CAJFUP010000064.1 GCA_904420225.1 uncultured Lachnospiraceae bacterium | reverse complement strand
TTTGACACCGCCCTCATCCCTGGCGTCACATCCGAAATCAAACATATTCCAAACATGAGTTGCCCAAAGATACGGTCTCTGATCAATGATTTTTGCCATGTGCTCATGATAAAGAGCCTGATATTCTTCGGAATAATCACGGCATTTGGGATCATCATTGTGGTAGGTGATGATTCCTTCCGCACCGTATTCAGACAATCCCAGAGGACGATGGGGATGCATGGCGTGGAAATCATCCAGCCAGACTTCATTTTGCTCCATTTTTCCGCCATACCAGCCAAAATAATGATTATAGCTGAGCACATCGGTGATCTGATTCATGGGACTATCCTTGGGTACCATGGAAACATGAGCCATGGTGGTGAGTCTGGTGGAATCCATGGATTTCACCAAATCATTCAGCTCCCGCAGATGATCCAATAGTCCCGGCCGCTCCCCGCCAATGGTTATCTCATTGGATATCCCCCAAAAGCAAATGCAGGGATGGTTATAATTTTGATATACCAATTCCTTGATCTGGCTGCGGCAGTTATCATGGGCCGCCGGATCCAGATTCATCACGGAAATAAACGGTATCTCCGCCCAAACAATGAAACCCAATTCATCACAAATATCATAAAAATACTGGCTGTGCTGATAGTGGGCCAGGCGAATGGTATTTGCACCCAATTCTCTGATGAGTCTGGCATCCTCCTCGTGTTCCTCCCTGCGCAGAGCATTGCCGATGCCCAGCCGGTCCTGGTGCCTGGACACTCCCCGAAGAGGCATGGATTTTCCATTGAGAAAAAATCCCTTTTCCGGATCCACATAGAATTCTCTCACGCCAAAGCGCGCCGATACCTCATCCACTGTCTCATTGCGGCGCACGATACGCACAACGGCGCGGTACAGATAGGGATCCTCTATCCCCTGCCAGAGATGAGGCTGAGGGATCAACAGTTCCATCCGTGTTTCCGACTGGGCTGATGCGAATCCTTCAGCCGCTGTCTTTCCATCCTGATCCAAAATCAAAAACTGAACGCTGTCATCCCGCTGCGGATTTTTCACATATGCCCGCATAGTCACCGTACCGTCTGTCTTGGCAGAAACAGTAAATCCATCCGCTCCCCAGAAATCCATATCAAAATGGGTCTCAGGCACCACCACTACAGATACGTCCCGGTATAAGCCGCCATAGAAAGTAAAATCAGCTGTCTGGGGATATACGTTGCTCTTCTCACTGTTATCCACGCAGACACTCAGAAGATTCTCTTCTTGTTTCAGATGGTCCGTGATATCCACGCGGAACCTGGAATATCCGCCTTCGTGATAGGCCATCTTATCTCCATTGAGAAAAACAGATGCCACCGAATTGGCGCCGTCAAATTCCAGATAAACCCGGTCCGTGGTCTCTCTTTCCGGAGATTCCAGTTCTGTGGCGTACCAGCAGGCGCCCCGGTAATAATCCGCTCCGCCGTCCTGGCCATCCTGAGCATTCCAGGTATGGGGGAGGCAGACAATTTCCCAGTCCTCCGGGAGTTTCTTGGGAATATAGTTACAATCTTTTGAAAAAACCCACCAATCATTGACGTTTATTTTCCTTCTCACATTACCCTCATTTCTGCGCTGTAGTCTCATGTCGGGAAACGGAATAACAGCGCACTTCCGCTTTCCTTTCACCATTTCTTGTCTTCTCAGCCTATTTGATTTTCCTCTTCCTTATCGGGAATTCTTTTGTCCGCCTGCTGCGCAAACTTTTTCACCGCCTGAGCTGCCTTGGCAATGGAGAGATTCGTCCCCGCTCCTGCCACACAGCCCCCCGGGCATCCCATTCCTTCAATGAGACATCCGCTCTTCTTACCTGCTTTTGCCAGCATCAGCATCTTCTTGCAGTCGGCCAGTCCCTCAGCATGTTCAATCTTGACTTCGACTCCTGGATAATATTCCTTGATACAAGACTCGATGGCGGCAGCAACACCGCCTGCCACGCCGTAGCCCCGGCCTGCTCCCGTGGCACCGCTGATTTCATCCTCCGGCATAATATCAAAATCAATTTCCTTGGCCCGGAACATACCTTCCAGTTCCTCAAAGGTAATGACAAAATCAACCTCACTGCGCACGCTCCGTCTGGAAGCTTCCAACTTTTTGGCCGCGCATGGACCGATGAACACCACGCGGGAATCCGGATGTTCTTTTTTAATCATGCGGGCAGTGGCCACCATGGGTGTCAGCTCATTGGAAATGTTGCTGATCATTTCCGGAAAATATTTTTTCGCCAGCATGGACCAAGACGGACAACAGGATGTCAGCAGGAAAGGAAGCTCCCCGGTAGCCACCTTTTCCACATAGTGATGCGCCTCGGCCATGGCCCCCATATCGGCTCCCACAGCCACCTCATACACAGAGGAAAATCCCAACTCCAAGAGAGCTGCTTTGATCCGTCCCGGCGTAGCGCTGGGACCGAACTGTCCCACAAAGGACGGCGCAATCTCCGCGATGATTTCATCCCCGGCCTGCATGGCTCGAATCAGCTGAAAAATTTGCGACTTATCGGCAATGGCTCCAAAGGGGCAGCTCACCATACACATACCGCAGGATACACATTTTTCCGAATCGATCTTGGCCCGTCCCAGCGAGTCACTGCCTATGGCTCCCACACCGCAGGCATCCGCGCAGGGGCGCCGCTTCAATGCAATGGCGTCATAAGGACAATTCTGCTTGCACTTTCCGCAGTGGATGCATTTGGCCTGATCAATGAACGATTTACCATCCACAAAACTGATGGCGCCCTTGGGACAGACCTCCTGACAGGGATGCGCCAGACATCCTTTACACTGGTCACTGACCACATATAGATTATGCTCACAAGCATTACAAGCAGAAGGAATCACTTGCATCAGCGGCGGTTCATAGTACTTATCCGCAATGTTGCTCTCCTCAATACCCTGGGTGATATGCACTGGCTTATCCTCCGGCCGCAGTGACATACCCATGGCCAAGCGGAGACGCTCCGATGCAATGGCCCGTTCCCGATAGATGCTTTCCCGATATTTCGGCACATCCCCCGGTGTAATCTCATAAGGAATTTCCTCAATTTTATGGATATCTTCCCCGCTGTATGCCAATTTTGCAATTCCCGTAAACACCTGCTGTCTCAACTCTTTGAGAGGAGTGTCAATGCCTCTCATATCCGCCATAGTTTCCACCTTCCTTTCTTATGGTTCCCAATCTTTATCATGGAGATACATAATCATCCCCGGTCCCAGATTTTCTGTGGGCCTTGCCAAAAATCCATGCTGCCTGTAAAACTCTTCTCTCCCTTTGGCACACATCAAATCCAGCATCATTTCCGTATCCGGAAGACGGATTTCCTCCACATAAGCCTTAAGACGCCTCATGATCATGGATCCCACTCCCAGCCCCTGGGCCTGAGGCGGCGTAATGAGGTCCTGTATGTAACAAATCACCGCTCCATCTCCCACGATTCGTCCCATGCCAATGGGCTGACCGGCCAGATAAGCTCCCACTGTCAGCAGACTATTGTCCAGCGCTTTCTGCGCCTGCTCCCTGGTCAGCCGCTTCCATCCCACCAGACGTCTCAGTTTCAAATATTCATCCACCGTGATGGCATTATCACGAAGCTCCAATAATTTATCCTTTTCCATTATCCGCCCAATGCTCCCTTTATCTGACTGTATTGGTGATCTCGCCGATTCCCTGGATCCGGCACGTAACCACATCTCCCGGCTTTAAAAACTTCGGGGGCGTAAATCCCATGCCCGCCCCAGCAGGAGTCCCGGTGGCAATGATGGTTCCCGCTTTCAGAGTCATACCGGAAGAAAGCTCACAGATCACATGTCCTATATCAAAAATCAGCTTTTCCGTATTGCCATCCTGGCGCAATTCCCCATTGACAAATGACTGTACAGAGAGTCTCGGCGGATATGGGATCTCATCCTCCGTCACTATCCAAGGCCCCATGGGCGTGAATCCGTCCAAACTCTTGCCGAAATACCATTGCTTGTGACGAGTCTGGACATCTCTGGCGCTGACATCATTGATGATGGTATAGCCCAAAATATAATCCTGAACCTCCTCTTTTCCCACATCTCGGCAGTCCTTTCCGATGACAACAGCCAGTTCGCACTCATAATCAAGGCTATCTGTCAACTGAGAATGGCTCTCAATGTATCCGCCGTCCGCCACAGCTTCATTGACCCGCTTGGAAAAATAAACCGCATAGGGTCTCTCTCCGCCAAACGCTTCTTTCTTATAACGGGCGGATTCCTCTGCGTGCTCCATATAGTTGATGCCAAGGCAGATCAGATCCTGACGGGGAACAGGGATAGGCGCCAGCAGCTTCACCTCCTGCCTTGCCAGGGTATTGGGAGACTCTGCCGCCTTTTGAACCGTTTCTCTCCAGCCGGGATCCCACAGCATATCGTCCACAGAACAATAGGGAAGCGGTACAATGCTTCCGTCCTTTCCAACCACACCGGCACTTTGTTTTCCATTGTGCACAAAAGTAATCAGCTTCATAAGCCCATCTCCTCATTTTCGTAATTCCGCATGTTTTCATGGCCTCATGGCATTGGAATTCTGGTACTATTTTATCATACCACCCTTCAAAAAACAATCTTTTGATTGAAGAACCAAGGTTCTTATGATATGATAAAATAACGGCTTAGGATATCAATAGTTCAAGAAAAGGAAGATGACATATGAAGAAGAAATGTATTTGGAAAAAAATCGCTGCCTGCGCGGTAGCTGTTTGTCTGGCAGCAGGCAGCATGGCTTCTTTGACCGGCTGCCGCGGCACCTTGGCCATTGCCATGGAAGAGCGTGAAAAAAATAGGGTCGTTGTGGTGGAAGATGTGTCGGATTTGGACCTGACATCTCTCTATAATCCCTCCAATGGCTACCAGTATCGGGAAGCGCAGTGGCTGATTCCCCAGAATCAGCTGGAACAGGCTTTGAATGCGGATCTCGGGGAGGGGCAGCCGTATAGCACCGACGGCAGTATGATTTATGTGGAAACCACCGGCGTGGCAGCCAGCCTCAATGGCGTTGCCCCCACCGGAGCTTCTGTTGTTCTCAACGCAGACGGCTTATTTTCTCAGGTTATGATTCAGTTTGAGCTCAATGAAAATCTAAATGGACAGGCGCTCACCGAACTACTCGACTCTGTACTGGATACCCTGAAGGAAAATTATGGAGAACCTCTGAAAGATGTCTCCGAAGAAGTCAGCTATGAAGAGGGAACCGCCACCCGCAATGGAACGGGACGAACTCTTTGGTGGGAGGCCGAACTTGAAAACGGATATCTAACCACCATGCAGCTGGTGACCATCACCCTGACAGGTTCTGATACCATTAATTCCATGCTTCTGGGATTCAACTGCTATGATCCGGCGGTGGCGGAAAGCATTGAGGCGGAGCAGGCTTCTGCGGAAGCGGAATAGCTAAATGTGCATTTAACCATGGCTGGGCTTATTGCTTGCGGAAATAAAATTTTTCTCATATTCTATACATGTCGAGTTGTATCGATAACAAAATTTGTTGATAAGGCCGGGGGGGTCAAAAGTTTTATAAAAATAACTTTTTAACCCCCCGGCCTTAAACAAGTGGTCTTCCCTCTTCTTTTTATATTTCGGAAATCCAAGTCTCTTGCCAGCAAGCTTGTATGGAATTTCTGGCTTTTTTACCCTGGTATCTTTTATATTGGAAAATATCGTTTATTTAACCAATAATCCACATTAAATATATTCTATTTTTATTTATATTCTCTTATTTTTTTAGCTGGATAATCATTGTTTTATATAATATATTCAATTTATTTCCGGTTTTTTTGCTATTTTCCCGTTGACATAGTTAAATTATAACTATATATTAATATTATAAAATTCATCTTCATTTTTTTAGTTTTTTGTTTTAACAATTTTGGTTCTTCCTTGTTTAACGTCAACTAGAAGGTGAGTCCATTGATTCATTTAGTTTCGAGTACAGTCGGGATAAAATTTCTTTCTGCTCCCGCTTATGCGCAACAATGGAAAGCAATGAATATAGCTTATATGCAACTACCATAGAAAATGTTTCATCCGGTATTTTATGCGGCGGTGCTTGGGAGCCCTAAGTCTATATTTATTTTTATAATGTATTGTATTAAGTTTGTAGTTTTTTAGGAAAATGGAAAGTTCTTTGGCAATGAGCTGTATCAACATAAGGTTAGAGGCAAAGAGCTTTCCTTCCTAAATTACTTAAGGAGGATTTATGAAACAGCTTTTACGTAATCAAATATTTAATGTTTATACCATCAGTACGTTTTTCTTAATACCGGTTATTGTTCTCATTTGCTGGATTGCCGATACTGCTCTTATTTCCTCATGGAATTTGGTTTATGACACCCCCTCCGGTCCCATTACGTATCTGCAGTTTCTTCAAAGTTTTGGGGTTGTCAGTTTTGTCAGCACCAATTCCTTCCATGGCTTAACTTTTGTGCTCCCCCTGCTGGCTTCTCTTTCTATAGGCTATTTCTTTCAGATAAAAAGAGGCCTGTTTTCCAACGCTTATCTGCGTGTTCCTTCCTGCGGCAGGTTTATCTGGAAGCAAATTTTGGTTTCTCTATTGATCTCCATGATTGTTTTCTATCTCGGATTCCTGCTGATCTTAGGCTATGCGCTGATTACTCGACCAATTCGGACGGACATGAAAGAAATGCATGTGCTATTCGGGGAACTGGGAGTTGATTTTTGGAAAACCCATCCCATTATTTATCTTCTACTGGAAGGGGTAATCCGTTTTTGTTACTATCCATTTTCATATGGACTAATGGCCATAGCCATCTCTCTTTATACAGAAAAAATATACTTTTATTTGTTGCTTCCCGTGGTATATCATCTTGTCACTTCCCAGGTGCTTAGCATTGTTGCAATGGAAAGCAACCTTAATTGGCTCCGCCTTTTTGCGCCCCAGGTAGGAATGCATACTGAAGCAATGGCAGAATTGGCAGTTCCCATTTATTATCCTTTGCTTTCCATGTTTCCGGTACTTATTTTTTCTATCATCATGATTCAATATTGGATCAGAAAGAGGCGTTTATGGGAATAACATATCGTAAAACAATAGTGAAGACTCTGCCATATGTCCTAATCGTAACTATCGGCGCATTCTTATTATATTCAACTATCACCGAAGGGAGCGGGATAAATCAGGTCTTGTTCTCCACAGATGGGGTGCAGCCTGTTAATCCTTTTCAGCAGCATTTTGTCATCCTTTTAGCTTTGCTTGGGTTTTTTGGAATTCAGAGAATCTATCGCCTTGATACTCCGCTGGCTTTGCTGCGAATTTCCAAAAAAAGCGCATTTTATGCCTACTACATTCGGCGTCTCACCGAACTTTCTGTTATTTACATTATGCTCAATGTAGTTGCTGTTTCCGTCATATTTCTTTTGCTGCAGCGTCTTCCCATTACTGTACAGATTACGGGGGTCTCCGTCGATGATGTAAAATTTTATCCGTTTTCTGCCTGCACTTATATAGTAACTATGTTTTTAAACGCATTGATTATTAATCTGTTTTATGTGTTAACCTCATTCAAAAAACACGGAGAAATCCTTCGTGTCATTTTACTTGCAGTTGTCTGCCTCGGACAGGCTATCGCATATTATGGTTCTCCTGTATTTGCGCAAATATTTGTATTCTGCTTCAGCGGATACTCAGCTTTCCGGCCGGATCAGTTTCTCTTTGTCTGCCTCGCCTATCTCTTCTGGTTTGTGCTGGCATCCATTGTTTGGTTTCTTAAAGATCAGGATTACTGCTGACAGACGGCCACAGCATCGACAGGAAAGGAGCATGCCCAAATGAGAAAACTAATTTTTATCCCTTTAACTCTGTTAACCGCACTGACTGTCTGGAGCACATGGAATTCTATTTTTGCATCCCTTCACGGGGACTCCAACTATAACGATATGCTTTCCGTTATCCTATGCAATATACCCTATATTATGGAAGCCAATCTTTCTGTAAGCCCTTTGACCCTGATTTCTTCCATGTATTATATTTTAATAGTCTGCTTAGGAACCGCATTCGTATACACCAATTCCATGGCGTATCCTTACAATTACAGCAGTATGGTTCTTCTGCGATTTGGTTCCAGAGGAAAATATCTAAAACAGAGTCTGCTGCGCAATCTGATGGCATCTGCACAGTTCTGCACCTTCATAGCCGCCATTCTTTTTCTCTGCCAGCTTCCTCTTTTGAAAAATCCCGGTTCCCAATGGACCGCCTGGAGTCATACTGAGGAAGTGAAGTGGTACCTTATGCAGGCTCTAAAAATGATATTATTTTTTCACACAGCAGGAACCCTAGGTGAATTTCTCCGCAGGCAATTTCATGAAACCTCTGCTGTAATCATCCTCGTGCTGACCGCCGCCCTGATCACTATTATAGATATATTATCCAAGGAAACCAGTATCATCACTTTTACAGCAGAGTCTACTCAACTGTGGCGAATTGGAATATTCATTGTCATAGATGGGATTTTGATTCTTCTCTGCAGAAAATACCTTTTTTCTGCTATGGACACATAAGATTCCAGCGGATCTCTATCTGGTCATACGAATGGAACGATTACACCACCAGGGAAGGAAAGAAAGGAAATAATTATGATCGAAGTAAGCCATGTAACCAAAACATATAAGAATAATCTTGTCCTGAATGATATCTGTTTTTCTATAGAAGATGGGGACTGCGTAGGTATCGTTGGGTATAATGGAAGTGGGAAAAGCGTTCTGCTGAAGCTTTTATGCGGTTTCACCAAGCCGGATCAAGGCACCATATGTGTGGACGGCAAACTCATTGGCAAGGATACAGACTTTCTGCAAAACGCTGGGGCCTTTATTAATTCTCCCCATTTCATGAATCATATGAGCGGCTATGAAAACCTAGCTATTTTGGCTGAAATCCGCAAAAAAATCGGAAAAGATGAAATTCTAAATGTGCTGAAAACAGTCCGTCTATTTGACGCAAAAGATAAGAAAGTAAAAACATATTCTCAGGGTATGCTTCAGCGATTGCGCATCGCTCAGGCAATTATGGAAGAGCCCAAATATCTGCTTATGGATGAACCTATGAATGCCTTGGATGAAGAGGGCCACCATGTAATGAAGCAAGTATTTCGCACTGGTAAACAAAATGGAACGACTATACTTTTCACGGCACATAATCGGGAAGACGTTTATGCCTTTGCCGATTATGTTCTGCGTATTAAAGAAAAAAAGGTTGAGAAAATCAAAATAGAAGAATTGGCAGAAATGGACAATGTCACAAAATGAATCCCATAGAAATTGGATCCCCTCTTGGTAGTAAAATTGGGGCTGTTTGGCCGTTATACTACAGTTGGTCGGCGATCATCCGGTATATGAGACCACCGACCAACTGGGTTCTGAGAAAGGGGGTATATGAACCGCAAAAAGGTTCACTCCCCACAGCCCACAGATAAAGTATGAACCAAGCATACTGCACCGTAGGGGGGCAGCTCCACGCTTCCTTCCACGCATTCATTTGTGAACACATTTGTAAAAGGAGCGGTCAGAGTTACAGTCTGCTCTTTTTTCGTGTAATTAAGAAGGAATACATATCGGCCAATTACTTCCGTGCCGTCCTCTTTAATCATAACAGTCTTTTCCCTGACAGCAGCTTCCACATCCTCAGGCACATCTGCCAATCCCTCCACAGCTTTCATATTCAGCTTTCTGATGAATGTTCTGGCTGTGTGTTCATCAAAGCCGCCGCCGAAATAATATCCCCATCCTTTTCCTGTATTCTTTCGTATCAGGGCGGGTTGTCCGTCATAATAATTGCCGCAGAATACTGCCAAGACTTCTCCTCCGTCTTCCGGCTCCAGAATATCGTTGAACCAGGGAGCCGGAATCTCCTCGCCGTCCCATATTGCGTACTCTGGATCATCATCCGGGCCCAGCAATGTATAATCCGTCACCCTGACACCGCAAAGTTCTTTGGCAAATCCAGGCATGGGACGCATGGGGCATCTTCCATATTCGTCTTTATATCCTGTCCTGGATCCAAAGATTACCGTGCCCCCTGCTTCCATATATTCCTGCAATACTTGGGCCCGATGCTGTGTCAGTATGGCCGGATGGGGATAAATCAGCGCTCGGTACGCTTTCAAATCCTCCGCTTCTGTATCATCTCTCCAGTAAAAGAAGTCAAAGGGAACATGTTCTTTCTGAAATGCCCGAAACCAGCCATCCAAACTCTTTTCTTCCAGAGGACCATACATCTTATCCTCCGCTCCATCCCAGTCATTGTCATAATCCCGCAAAATAGCATACTCTGCTGCATACCTGGCGCCTGCCAGTCCTGCCTTGCTGAGTTTCTGCGTGTCTTCATGGATCTGCTTCAGCTCCTCCAGCCTTCTGTTGGGCTCATTGGAATAGTCATTGAGCCCGTGCCAGTAGATCTCCGTCCCGACACCGCAGGTACGCCAGCGAAAATACCCCACATAATCTGCTCCGTGAGCAATGGCCTGCATGGTCCACAGCCGCATCTGACCAGGTTTTGGCATGGGCTGATTCATCCGCATATTCCAACCTCCGGGGCCAGATTGCTGCTCCATAATGCCAAATACAGGCGAAATACTCCTAACTCTGGCCAAGTTGAAAGAGGAATTACGGTCCCTCATATTTCCCTCTCGCCTGGGATTGGCATCCATACTGAAGGAGAAGTTGGGGTAATTGTCGTATGTGATGAAATCCAGCACATCCGGCACCAGCTTCTGATAGTCCAGGTTGGGAAAAATTCCATTGGTGGTAATAAACTGGTCCCCCCGCAGATACGGCCGAATGGTATCCGCCTGCATCTTTAAAAACGAAATGGCCGCATGGGAAATGAACCGCTTGCCCTCCAGCTGCATATGCGGATTGTTCAAGTTGCCTGGCGTATGACGGCGCAGAAAAATCTCATCCCAATCCGAATATGTCTGGTTCCAGAAAACTGTTCCCATTTTTTCATTGAATTGATCCAGTGTCTTATATTTTTCTTTTACATATTGCCGGAATGCCTTATGGTCAGAAGGCGCATAAAATTCACAGATTTCGCAGTTAATCTCATTATCCAGCTGCCAGCCGATGACGTTGGAGTAGCCGCAATAATGGACCGCCAGCTTCTGAATCAGTCTCCTGGATAATTCCCAGTATTTTGATGATGTATAATTATAATGACGGCGCATGCCGTGATGATACGGATGGCCGTCGGCATCTGCGTTTAAAACTTCCGGGTACTTTTCTGTAAGCCACGCCGGTGGAGTGGCTGTGGGCGTACAGAAAATAACTTTTATGCCTGCCTCCTCGGCTAATTCCATGAATGGATCAAACCATCCAATGGTGAATTCTCCTTCCCTGGGTTCAAATTTGTTCCACGCGAACTCGGCAATACGAACCACCTCAATTCCATGCTCTTTCATGCGTTTCAAATCGTCCGCCCAGAGTCCGCTATCCCAATGCTCAGGGTAATAACAGACTCCCAGAGTCACCTGTTCCAAATCCAAACATCTGTTTTTTAAATGTTCTCTTTTCATGTCGCTCCTTTTCTCCTTTTCCAATCCAGGCTTCATCAAACACTGCGCCACCCGCCAAGCCAATCCTTCCGGCTCCGTTATTGCAAGTATAACATATTGATTCCAGAAAAAATAGAATTTCAATTTATTTTATCAACTTTTTATGATAACGGACCGCAACTGTGCTATACTGTATTCATGAACACTTCCATGAGCACAATATAAAACGCCTAAAGAAACGGAGGTTTTTTATGGATATTCAGACAACTTTGCGTCAATTGGACTCGCTGTTCCAGCAAAAGGAACCCAAAAAAGCGGAGGAATTTCTCTCTTCCGCATTGGAACAAGCTATGAAAGAGAAAGACGACAGCGCCGTGGTAACACTGCTCAATGAAATCATCGGATTCTATCGGGAGAGCAGCCAATATGCCAAATCCATGGCCTACGGCAAACGGCTTCTGGCTCTTCTGAAACAAATGGGACTGGAGGACTCCCTGCCCTATGCCACATCGCTTTTAAATTTGGCCAATGCCTGTCGAGCTGCCGGAGAGCTGGAGACTTCTCTTTCCCATTATCACACAGTGGAACGCTTATATCGAAAATTATTGACCAAAGATGATTTTCGTTTTGCCAGCTTATACAATAATATGAGCTTATTGTATCAGGAAAAGAAAGACTACAAAAACGCCTGTCTTTGCCTGACAGAGGCCCTCGCCATTGTCAAGCAGTACCCGGAGGCTGTCATGGAGGAGGCCGCCACCCATATTAACATGGCCGCATCCCTAATGGAACTAGACGAATTGGAACAAGCCCACGTTCACCTGCAGGAAGCCTCAGCGCTGTTTCGTGAATACGGAACCGATGATTACCATTACGGTTCTCTTCTCCACACTTGGGGGGATTTTTACACCCGCTGCGGCAATTGCAAAAAGGCGGTGCTTCTCTACGATCAGGCTCGAAAAGAAGTGGAAGCTCACATGGGGAAAACAGAAAACTATGCCATTATCTGTGACAAAATGGCCCATGCCTTTGAGCTGCTTGGTGATGCGGAATGCGCAGCCCGCGTGATTAAGGAAGCGCAGCAGGTACGCCAGCATCTGGCATCGCAGCGTATTTCTGCCGGTTCAGATATTTCCCAGAAATCTGAATCCTCAACTGACACTGTCCGGCAGGAATTGGCCAAACGCACAGTCATAAACGGCCTGACCCTATCCCGTCTCTACTATGAAACATATGGGAAATCCATGATACATGAACAGTTTCCTGATTATGAATCCCGTATTGCTGTGGGACTTTGCGGAGAAGGATCCCAGTGCTTTGGCTTTGACGATGAAATTTCCCAAGATCACGATTTTGGTCCCTGCTTCTGCATGTTCCTCACCGATGAAGACTACAATGCCATTGGTCAGCAGCTCCAGGAAGCTTACGACAATCTTCCCGATGAATTAAACGGTTATAAGCGCCCATACACGCCTCTTTTCGTGAAACGCTATCGGGTTCATACCATCTCGGCTTTCATGGAGCATTTCACCGGCATGACCAAACTGCCGGAGACCTCTGGGGAATGGCTCTCCATCCAGCCTTCCTCCATCGCCTGCCTGGTGAACGGCGCCGTCTTCCGCGATGATCTGGGGGCCTTCACCAGAATGCGCCAATATTTTTTGGCATACTATCCTGATCCTCTTTGGTATCGGCTTATTGCCCAGTGCGCGGGACAAATGGCCCAGGCAGGTCAGTACAATTATAACCGGCAGATGCGCCGAGGTGAATATGTCTCCGCCCGCCTGGCCTTGGGAGAATTCATGAAACAAACCATGCTGATGGTCTATCTCCTGAACCGCCGATATCCTCCTTATGAAAAATGGCTTCACCAGGGCATTAAAAACATGCCCATTCTCCCCCAGATCTATGGCATATGCAGCGCCTTAACAGATCTGCCCAATCAAAAAGAAGCCTGGGAAAGTCTCACCAAAGAAGAAGCTGTGGGCATCAATGGAAAAGATCAGATTTCTCTCACCATTGAGCTGGTATGCTCCCTGATATCACAGGAAATGCATCAGCGGAATCTGACCTGTACCAAGACTCCTTATCTGGAAAGCCATGCCGAAGAATTGGTGAAAAAATCAGATCGTATGCTGAATCAGCATCTGGAGGAGCTTCCTGTCACCGAAGATTCTTTGCTGCTGGCCTCCGTCATCCGCACCGAGTGGGACTTTTTTGATCAAGTAGAAAATGAAGGAGGCAGAGCCGCCTGCCAGGATGACTGGGAAACCTTTGAACGCATGCGCAAAAGTCAGTTTCTCACCTGGCCCCAGTCCCTGCTGTACAGCTACGGAAACGATCTCCTAAATGCCCGCCAACACCAATCAAACCCCATCACAGAAAAATATGCCCGTATGATGGAAACCACGGCGCCAACCAGATATGCACAGATCCGGGATCTCTTGCCGCCAATCTCCCAGGCAAAGGCCAAAATGGTCAGCGAAATTCTCCCCGTTCAGGTGGCATGGATGGAAGAGTTCCATCGCCAATTCCCCGCGCTCGCCAAACAGATGCGCCCAATACACACCTATGAGGACACGCGGGAAGAGACTTCTGCCGAAACATATCTGCGCGGGGAATTGGAATCGTATTCCGATGAAACCATCTCCCTGTACCGTGAGTTTATTTTCCGCCTGGTGGGAGAAGGGAAAAACCTTACCCGCATGATCATGGAAAAGACCGTTGAGCTCTATGGATACACATCACTGGAAGATGCGGAACAAAAACAGAAATAATTCTTGGGGCTTTCTTCTTTCATTCCTTAGCCCACTGTGCTATAATGGTGGGAAACAGCCTGCACACCCCAGATAAAAAGAGAGGAGCACCCTATGAAAATTTATGGTCTGCAGAAACTGACGCTTTTGGATTATCCCGGCAAAACAGCATGTACCATTTTTCTGGGCGGCTGCAATTTCCGCTGTCCTTTCTGTCACAACGCTTCTCTGGTTTTGGGGCCAGATCCTGCTCAGGCCATAGCAGAAGAGGAACTTTTTTCCTTTCTAAAAAAAAGAGTCGGTCTTCTGGACGGCATATGCATCACTGGCGGGGAACCGCTGTTATCTCCGGATTTGGAATCTTTTCTGACCGCTGTACGCCAACTGGGATATACAGTGAAACTGGATACCAACGGAAGTTTTCCCAAACGCCTCCAAAGTCTGACAGCCAGTGGCCTAATAGACTATGTAGCCATGGATATTAAGCACGCTCCCAATTTCTACAGTGATGCGGCGGGCATAACCGTAGGAGGCACGGCTCTCTTCTCTTCCATAGACGAAAGCGTCCATTTTCTCTTGTCCGGGGCAGTGGACTATGAATTCCGCACCACCCTGGTGGGGGAACTGCACCGGGAGGAAGACATGGAAGCCATCGGGCAATGGATCAGCGGGGCCAAGCGCTATTATCTACAAAAATTTGTGGATTCCGGTGATTTGGTGGGAACAAAGGCATCTTCCGTCTCTTTCCACCCAGTTTCTTTTTCCCTGGCAAGACATTTCTGCGATATCTTGCGTCCCCATATCCCTTCCACATCCCTGCGCGGTTATGACCAATGAGAGGTATCGCCCTAAAGCGGCACGATATATGGATTCCTTCTACCAGATGGACCACCATATATAGTGCTGCTTCTTTTTTTGTATACCATATCTTGTTATTCATATTGACACACACTGGTGTAAGTGTTAGTATAATACCATGACCGCACTGCAGTTATGGCCCTTCGGGGATGCACCGCAACTTCCTGTGGTTTAGCAAAATTGCCTGATTGACTGGTATTATGGATATAATGTCTGACCTGCGGGGACAGACGGACAGATTGGAGGAGTCATATGTATCAAGTTATGAAGCGCGACGGCACGCTTGCCGAATTCAATATTCAAAAAATTGCATCGGCCATTACCAAAGCCTTTGAGGCCCGGGAACGGCAATATCATCCCAGCATCATTGATTTTCTGGCTTTAAAAGTAACGGCAGATTTTGAACCTAAAATCAAAAAAGACGTCATCCAGGTGGAAGAAATTCAAGATAGTGTGGAATCCGTCCTCAGCCAGGCCGGATACGGCGATGTGGCCAAAGCCTATATTCTATACCGAAAACAGCGGGAGAAAATACGCAATACCAAATCCACGCTCTTAAATTACAAGGAGCTGGTGGATAGCTATGTTAAAGTCACAGACTGGCGCGTAAAGGAGAACTCCACAGTAACATATTCTGTGGGAGGATTGATTCTAAGCAACAGCGGCGCCATTACGGCCAACTATTGGCTTTCGGAAATCTATGACGAAGAAATTGCCAATGCTCACCGGAACGCGGACATTCATCTCCACGATCTTTCCATGCTTACGGGATACTGCGCCGGATGGTCCTTAAAGCAGCTGATCCAGGAGGGGCTGGGCGGCGTACCAGGAAAGATCACCTCCTCCCCTGCCAAACATTTGGCATCCCTCTGCAACCAGATGGTCAACTTCCTGGGCATTATGCAGAATGAATGGGCAGGAGCTCAGGCCTTTTCCTCCTTTGATACTTACCTGGCTCCCTTTGTAAAAGTCGACCATCTCAGCTATTATGAAGTGAAGAAGTGTGTGGAATCCTTTATTTACGGCGTCAACACGCCAAGCCGCTGGGGAACGCAGGCCCCCTTCTCCAACATTACTCTGGATTGGACTGTTCCCGATGATTTGGCGGAGCTTCCGGCCATCGTTGGCGGAAAGGAAATGGATTTCAAGTATAAGGACTGTAAAAAAGAGATGGATATGGTGAATAAGGCGTTCATCGAAATCATGATCGAAGGGGATGCCAATGGCAGAGGTTTCCAGTATCCCATTCCCACCTATTCCATCACCAAAGATTTCGACTGGTCAGAAACGGAAAATAACCGTCTTCTCTTCGAGATGACAGCCAAATATGGAACACCTTATTTTTCCAACTACATTAACAGCGACATGGAGCCCAGCGATGTGCGAAGCATGTGCTGCCGTCTCCGTCTGGATCTAAGAGAACTGCGCAAAAAATCCGGCGGTTTCTTCGGCAGCGGAGAAAGCACTGGTTCTGTGGGCGTTGTAACCATCAATCTGCCTCGTATCGCCTACCAGTCAGAAAATGAGGCGGAGTTCTACAGCCGTCTGGATCACATGATGGACATTGCCGCCCGTTCTCTGAAGATCAAGCGCACTGTCATCTCCAAATTAATGGATGAGGGATTGTATCCGTATACCAAGCGATATCTGGGCACCTTTGAAAATCATTTCTCCACCATCGGACTGGTGGGTATGAACGAAGCCGGATTGAATGCCAAATGGCTGCGGGCTGATATGACGGATATCCGGGTTCAAAAATTCGCCCAGGAAGTGCTGACTCATATGCGGGATCGCCTGGCTGATTACCAGGAAGAGTACGGTGATCTCTACAATTTGGAGGCCACGCCTGCGGAGTCCACCAGTTACCGGCTGGCCAAACATGATGTGGAGCAGTTCCCCGATATTATCACTGCTTCCGAGCCGGGCGGAACGCCGTATTACACCAATAGTTCCCATCTTCCGGTGGGCTTCACAGAGGACATCTTTGAGGCTCTGGATATCCAGGACCACTTACAGACCCTCTATACCTCCGGTACCGTATTCCATGCCTTTTTGGGTGAGAAATTGCCTGATTGGAAAGCTGCGGCTGCTCTTGTCCGCAAAATAGCAGAGAACTACAAACTGCCCTACTATACTTTATCCCCCACGTACTCCATTTGCCGCCACCATGGCTATCTCAGCGGGGAACAGTACACTTGCCCCATATGTGGGGAAAAGGCGGAAGTATACAGCCGAATCACCGGCTACTACCGCCCGGTTCAAAACTGGAACGATGGAAAACTTCAGGAATTCAAAGAGCGCAGAGAATATAATATCGGCGCCTCTCGGCTGACTCATCAGGGTCCTGCCCAGAATCCTGTAACCATACTTTATCACCCAGATACAGATGTGTGCACTGTGCCGAGCTCTGCATCAGAAGAAAGCGTTGCCGCCAAGAAGACCCCGGCGGAAGACATACAAAAAGCCTACCTGTTCACCACCAAGACATGTCCCAACTGCCGCGTGGCCGATGCCATGCTGACAAAAGCGGCCATCTCTTATTCCAAAATAGACGCTGAAGAAAATCAGGAATTAACGGCAGCCTACGATGTACGTCAAGCCCCGACTCTGGTGATCGTACATGGGGATACGGTGGAAAAATTCAGCAATGCGTCTAATATAAAAAAATATGTGGAGCAGTTTAAAGTAAATAAAACTGTTTAAACTAAAGAAGCATCTTAACATTAATTTTCTCATTAGGGAGGTACCCATGCAGGATGTTGTGATCATAGGAGGCGGGACAGCCGGACTTACCGCCGCTCTTTACTTACTCCGCGCCGGCAAATCGGTTCTAGTACTGGAGTCTGAAGTGTTCGGCGGCCAGATTTCTTCTTCTCCCCGGGTGGAAAACTATCCGGGAATCATGCAGATCAGCGGCAGCGAATTCACGGATCAGCTTCTGGATCAAGTAACAGCTCTGGGCGCCCGCATTGAGATGGAAAAAGCCGTCTCCGTCCAGAACCGGGGAACTGAGAAGGTTGTCATCACTGAGGAACATCAGTATCCCTGCAAAAGTGTCATCATCGCCACCGGTTCCAAGCACCGTCATCTGGGGCTTCCCAGGGAGGATGAACTGCTGGGACGCGGCGTTTCCTACTGTGCGGTATGCGACGGTGCCTTTTTCCGCGGTAAAGAAACTGCTGTCATCGGCGGAGGCAGCGCCGCTCTCCAATCAGCCATCTATCTTTCTCAGTTCTGTAGTTGTGTTCATCTGATCCTGAGAAGAGATGTTTTTCGCGGTGAGCCACATTTGGTAAAAGCGGTGAAAGAAAAGGAAAATGTATCCATTCTCTACAACACCGTGGTCACCGCTCTGGAAGGTGACACGGTCCTGACTGGGCTGACGCTGAAGCGCACCGATACAGGGGAGATTTCTCATCTTCCTGTCAACGGACTGTTTGTTTCCATCGGTCAGGCGCCGGATAATACCGCCTTCGCCGATCTTCTGGATTTGGATTCCTCCGGCTATATCTCCGCCGGAGAAGATTGTCGGACCAGTTCTGACGGCATATTCGCCGCAGGAGACTGCCGGACCAAAACTGTCCGCCAGCTTACCACCGCCGCCTCTGACGGTACGGTATCCGCTCTTGCCGCCTGCAGCTACATGGATTCTCTATAGGAGACTCAAAACCCGGACCATGACTCACTGAATATCAATGTGGCAGCTCTGTTCCTGCTAGCCGGAATGGGAGCTGCCATTTCACGTTGCCCACGGCATGAGAAACATTTACAAAAACTGTGGACATCCATGGTTTTCACTACTATAATGGTAGGAGAAATATGATTTTATCTGCGGGCCCAATTGGCCCGTAAAGATTGGAGGATACCATGCTTGA
>CAJFUP010000063.1 GCA_904420225.1 uncultured Lachnospiraceae bacterium | reverse complement strand
TGCTGAACAGCTATGGAATCGCTTCCATCGAAGAAGCTGAAAAGATCACCAAGGACGCTGGTCTGGATGTGTACGAGCAGGTAAAGAAGATTCAGCCGATCTGCTTTGAAAATGCATGCTGGGCTTACACAGTGGGCGCTGCCATCGCCATCAAAAAGGGATGCAAGAGAGCGGCAGACGCCGCCGCCGCCATCGGCGAAGGATTACAGGCATTCTGTATTCCAGGTTCCGTGGCAGATCAGCGTAAAGTAGGTCTGGGACATGGAAATCTGGGCAAGATGCTTCTGGAAGAAGACACCGACTGTTTCTGTTTCCTGGCAGGCCATGAGTCCTTTGCAGCAGCAGAGGGTGCCATTGGTATTGCTGAAAAAGCCAACAAAGTTCGTCAGAAACCACTGCGCGTTATCCTCAACGGCCTCGGCAAAGATGCCGCACAGATCATCTCCAGAATCAATGGATTCACCTATGTGGAAACACAGATGGATTATTACACAGGAGAGGTAAAGGAAGTATTCCGCAAGTCTTACTCGGATGGACTTCGTGCCAAGGTTAACTGCTACGGCGCCAACGATGTCCGCGAAGGCGTTGCCATCATGTGGAAGGAAAATGTGGATGTATCCATCACAGGTAACTCCACCAACCCCACCAGATTCCAGCATCCGGTTGCAGGTACATATAAGAAGGAAAGAGTGGAAGCTGGCAAGAAGTACTTCTCCGTAGCTTCCGGCGGCGGTACAGGCCGTACGCTTCATCCGGATAACATGGCAGCAGGTCCGGCTTCCTATGGTATGACCGATACTCTGGGACGTATGCACTCTGATGCACAGTTCGCAGGATCTTCTTCCGTACCGGCTCACGTAGAAATGATGGGTCTGATCGGCATGGGCAACAACCCGATGGTAGGCGCTACCGTGGCAGTTGCCGTTTCCATCGAGGAAGCTGCCAAGGCTGGGAAGTTCTAAGAAATAACGCAAAACCAAAAATTTGAAAAAATGTGGGAGTGGCCGAATGTATGGAAATTCGGGCCGCTCCCACATTATTCTTACAGGATTTTGTTCACTGCCGGTGAAAAAATAGGTTTTAGTTTGTCTGGGAAGCTTCCTCCTTTTCTTTGGGAAGGATGATATTTAAGAGGATAGCGACTATGGTGGCCACCACCACTGGAGACTTTCCAAAAATCATATTCACCCAATCCGGGAAAGAATCCAGCGCTCCGGAGGCCTGCGTGATCCCCATGCCCAAGGCAACGGAAAGGCCGACAATGGAGGAATTCCTGAAATTCATGGGCTGACGGAAGATCAGCTTGATTCCTGTCATGGCAATGGAGGCGAAGACGGAAATGGTGGCGCCTCCCAGCACACATTGGGGAATGGTGGTCAAAAGAGCGGAGAATTTTGGGAAAAACCCAGCGATCATAAGAATCACAGCGGCCAATCCCAAAACGCAGCGGTTGATAACTTTGGTGGTGGTTACAATTCCCACATTTTGACTGTATGTGGCCGTGGGAAGTCCTCCAAAGATGGCGCCCAGCATATTGGAAATGCCGTACATGACGATCCCTCCCTGCAGTTCTTTGGTTTCCGGATCGCGGTTCATGCTGCCGGTGGTGGTGGCGGAAAAATCGCCGATGGCCTGTATGGAATTGATGGCAAACAGAGTACCGATGGCGATGCAGGCCGATGGTTCAAAATGAATGGAAAAATGAAACGGCTGCGGCAGCTGAAAGATTCCTGCGCTGCTTAGCTGGCTCAGATCCACCAGGCCAAAAAAGGCGGCGGCAATGTACCCGGCTATGATTCCCACCAAAATGGAAGCCAATTTCAAAAATCCTTTGGCAAAATGGTTCAGCCCCACCACAACAGCCAGTGTGAAAAAGGCCACCAGCCAATTCTGCCAGGAGCCATAGGAGGGGCTGGATGTCCCGCCGGCCATGTAATTAATGGCAGTGGGATATAGGGAAAGGCCGATGGTGAATACCACGGTTCCGGTGATAATGGGAGGGAACAAAACACGGATCTTTTTCACAGCGATTCCCACCAAAATGGCGACTACGCCGCCCACCAGCTGTGCGCCCAAAATGGTTCCGATGTCAAAACTTTCTGCAATGGCCTGCATGCTGGGCACATAGGCAAAGCTGATTCCCATTATGACCGGAAGGGCAGATCCCAGACGGAAATTTTTGAATCGGATGAAAGGAAACAGCTGAAGCAGTGTGCTGAATGCTGAAACAAATAAAGCGGCCTGGATCAGAATCACACGGTCGCGTTCGTTGAGGCCAGCCACACCGGAAATAATGATGGCAGGGGTTACGCATCCCACGATCATGGCCACCACATGCTGCAGTGCCAGCGGAAACGCCTGCTGAAACGGCGGGATTCCGTTGAGTTCAAAGACGGAAGCCTTTCCGGCTTTCGCAAATGACTGTTTTGAGTTTGACATACATTCCTCCTTGGTATCCTCTTTGCAACATTTGCAAATGTATTTATCCGCAGCCTTAAAAAGTCTGCCCCTACCCGGCGTTTTCTGTGCCGGGCGTTCACTTATACTTTACACAAAAGTGACACAAATTGCAAAGGGTTTTTCCGTTTCCATGGGGACGGATGGTTTGACACATGTCTTGACATATATGGGGAGGTGTTCTAAAATCGTTGGGAAAGAACAGGATGCCTGCAGATACGGTCTAAGGACGGCATCCGGAAAGGATGAGAGAATGAAAAAATATGCTGTAATTGTGGTAGACATGCTGAATGATTTTGTGACGGGAGCGCTGGGATGCGACAGGGGAAGAGAAATCGTTCCCGCGCTGCAGGGGCTGTTAAGGGAAGCCAGAGCCCACGGCGTACCGGTGATCTATGCCAACGACAGCCATTTAAAGGGAATTGATAGAGAATTGAAACTATGGGGGGATCACGCCATCCGCGGAACGAGAGGTGCCCAGGTGATTCCGCAGCTGGAGCCCCAGGAAACGGATTACATTGTACCCAAAAGACGCTACAGCGGCTTTTATCAGACGGACATGCAGATGCTGCTGTCGGAATTGGGCGTAGATACGGTGATCGTCACAGGACTGCACACCCATATGTGCTGCCGTCATACATGTGCGGATGCCTATTATTTGGGATATGACATTATTGTTCCCAGGGAGACGACCAATGCATTTACTGAGGAAGATTACACCAGCGGTTTGAACTACCTGAAAGAAGTATATGGGGCGGAGATCTGCAGTGTTGGGGAAGTTACGAAACGCTTTTGAAAGGAGAAAAGGATGCGCAAAGCCATACTGTTTGATTTGGATGGGACATTGCTGCCCATGGATCAGGAGCGCTTTACAAAGTCATATTTTAAAAGGCTGGTCTCCATGGTGGCGCCTTTGGGCTATGAGCCCCAGGCGCTGGTGGACGGCATATGGAAGGGAACCAAAGCCATGGTGGAAAACGATGGGAGCGTGACAAATGAAGAAGCGTTCTGGAAATGTTTTATCGCACTGTTTGGTGAAGATTCCAGAAAACATATTCCCATATTCCAGGAATTTTACCGGACTGAATTTCAGCGGGTGGAACAGGACTGCGGAAAGAACCCCAAAGCAGGGGAGACAGTCTCCAAACTGAAAAAGGCGGGATACCGCGTGATTCTTGCTACGAATCCCATTTTTCCGGCCATTGCCACGGAAAGCCGTATCCGATGGGCAGGTCTTCAGCCGGAAGACTTTGAATATTACACCACGTACGAAAATTCGGTGCACTGCAAACCCAACCCAGAATATTACAGGGATATTTTGCGTCAGATCCATCTAGAGCCTCAGGAATGTCTGATGGTGGGCAATGATGTGGAAGAGGACATGGTGGCCCGATCTCTGGGGATGGACGTCTTCTTATTGACAGACTGCATGATTAACCGAAAAGGAGAAGACATCAGCGGATATCCCAGAGGAAGTTTTGATGAACTGCTCTTATACGTAAAACAATAAAACCTGGAAAATCGGCCTCTTGTCTTTTGGCCGTAACAGAATGAACAAAGCGGTTTATTCAGCCGCTTTGTTTGCTTCCTGTCGGTAAATGAGGAGAAGTCCAGCGGCCATGGTGAACAACTCGGCAGTGGGAAATGCCATCCAGATTCCCGTACTGCCCAAAAACAGCGGCAGCAGATAAGCGAAAGCAATAATCAATACACAGCCCCGCAGTACGCAGATGAGGAAAGATTCCCTGGCCTTTATAATGGCCTGAAAATAGCAGATCAAAACCATATTGACGCCCATCATCAAGAAACCGGTGAAATAGATCCGCACAGCGGATGCGGATAAAGCCAGCACCTCTTGTGAAGGATTTAAAAAAATGTACGTAAAGAGGTCCGGGATGAGCAGTCCCAGGAAGACAAACACGGCGCAGGCCACCAGAGAAGCCTTCATGGACAGCCTGCGTACTTCACGGGTTCTCTGGGAAAGGCCAGCTCCGTAATTGGTGGAAAGGATGGGCTGAGCCGCTTGGTTAATCCCTTTGCAAAGACACGTAACCACAATGGCGGTATTGGAGATAATTCCATACACTGTAACCCCCAGATTCCCCAGATAGAGCAGAAGCTGCTGATTGAAAATAAAGATAGTCAATCCAGAAGAAACTTCGATGAAGAAACTGGAAAATCCGTTGACAGAAATCTCCTTCAGAAAGACCGGGCGGATCCCTTTCAAGGAAAAGCGGAGCTGATTCTTTTTAGAGAGAAAATGGGTGGCTAGGATTAAAACGGTCAGTGTGGAACCGATGACAGTGGCAATGGCGGCCCCTGCCATTCCCATCCCCAAGGGGAAGACAAAGACATAATCCAGGATAATATTGGCCACGCCCCCGGCGATGACGCCGTTCATGGCCAGTTTGGGGGCTCCGTCATTTCGGACAAAGGTCTGGAGAAAGGAAGAGAGGAAAAAGGAGCCCATTCCCCAGATAATCCAGGGCATATAGTCCATGATAAATGGAAAAGTTTCATCTGTGGCGCCCAGTAGCCATGCCAAATCTTCCATAAACAGGGTGCAGAAAAGCAGGCAGATCACCCAGGTACCCAAGGTGAGAAGCAGAGATGCGCTGAAATAGGCATTGCCTCTTTCCGTATGGCCCCTTCCCCGGCAGATGGACATGAGTACAGAACCGCCCACACCAAACAGCAGTCCCAGACCAAAAAAGATGTTGTAAATGGGAAGGGCAATGTTTAAGGCTGCCAAAGCGGTTTCGCCCAGTCCTTTCCCAATGATGATGGTGTCAGCCAGCACGTAAATGGACGTTACCATGGTGGCGAAGATGGACGGGACCAGGTAACGGAAAAACAGCTGTCTGACCGGCTTTTTGGTAAATTCTTCTGTCAGCATAATTCCTCCCAAAAGTTTGATTCTTTTCTCTAAAGCGTTCCCAGTATATCACAGAAGAATATATTTGAAAAGAGAATGCCGTTCAGATTGGAAGAAAGCGGAAAAAAAGAGTGAATATTTGACGCTTCTGTGATAAAATAAAAATGCAAAAAACCAACAATGGAAAGGGGTATTTTTCAATGGGACAGAGGAAGAATTTTATTTTATTACCGGAAGATACGGCGTGGGCAGAACAGATTGCCGGAGAAATCCGCCGAAAAATGGTGAAAGTGGAAGAGAGAAATCGGGAGACGATTCCTTATATGCCTCACAACGGCCGGTACAATAATTACGCAACGCCGGAAATGCGCGGATGGTGGACCAATGGCTTTTGGGCCGGGATTATGTGGCAGCTGTACGCAGCTACCGGTGAGAAACGCTATGCCGATACAGCCAGATTTACGGAAACAGTTTTTGATGAGTGTATCCGTGACTATACCAGGCTGGATCATGATATGGGCTTTATGTGGCTGCATACGGCTGTGGCCGATTATCGCTTGACGAAAAATCCGCAGAGCCGTGTGCGCGGGCTTCATGTGGCCAGCATTCTGGCCAGCCGGTTCAATGCCAACGGCAATTTTATCCGTGCTTGGAATACCTGGGGACCTCAGGACACTGTGGACAAGACTGGCTGGGCTATCATTGACTGTATGATGAATATTCCGCTTCTTTACTGGGCGTCTGAGGAATCCCATGATCCCAGATTCCGCGAAGTGGCCATCCGCCATGCCAATACTGTGATGAAGGAGTTCATCCGTCCTGACGGTTCCTCCAATCACATTGTGTCCTTTGATCCCAGTACAGGAGAGAAGATCGAGTCCTTTGGAGGTCAGGGATATGAGAACGGCTCCTCCTGGACCAGGGGACAGGGATGGGCGCTGTATGGCTTCGCTCTTTCTTATATACATACGGGCAAGCAGGAGTATTTGGACACGGCTAAGCGGGTTGCCCACTATTTTGTGGCCAATATCCCAGAAAACGGTCTGATTCCCATTGACTTTAGGGCGCCGAAGGAACCGGCTTGGGAAGATTCCTCCGCTGCCTGCATCGCGGCCTGCGGTCTTTTGGAGATTGCCAACTGTGTACCGGAGTATGAGAAAGACTGCTATGTGAATGCTGCGCTGCGGCTGTTGAAGGCATTGGCGGACAAGCGTGCCAATTGGGATGAGAATGTGGATAACATCATAGAGAACTGTGCAGTGGCATATCACAGTGATGAGCACGATGTGGGATTGGTATATGCGGATTATTTCTTTATAGAGGCCATTTTCAAACTGTTGGGTCAGGGTGAATTTTTGTGGTAAGACGGCAAAAGTTCCAGAAATAGAGATATATCTCAAAAACACCATAAAAGGGCTGGATCGGGATGGGATCCGGCCTTTTTTGTATCATTTCCTGTCTGGATAATACAAAAAGGATAGATATATACTTTTGGCATGGGGTTGAAATCTGCAGAAAAAAAGGGTAAAGTAGAGTGGAGGAAAATGAGAGACGGCAGAGAATGGCTGTCCCGGAATGGAGTGTACTATGTATAGAGAAAAGATTGATCAGTATATTGACGGAAAACAGCAGCAGATGATTGAAGATTTGAAGACGTTGATCTGCATTGATAGCCAGAGACAGGAGGCCAAGCCTGGCATGCCGTTCGGCGAAGGCGCTGCCAGAGTGCTGGAGGCAGGACTGGAGCTTATGGAGAATGCGGGACTGCAGACAAAGAATTATGATAATTATGTCATCACCGGGGACTTGTATCCGGAAAAGGAAAAGCAGTTGGATATTTTGGCTCATCTGGATGTGGTTCCCGTTACCGAGGACTGGACCGTGACCGCTCCCTTTGAACCCAAGGTGGAGAATGGACGCATCTATGGCCGGGGAACGGCCGATGATAAAGGCCCTGCGGTGGCGGCTCTGTATGCCATGAAAGCAGTGAAGGATCTGGGGATTCCCCTGAAAAAGGGCGTGCGTCTGATCCTTGGTTCCGATGAAGAGTGCGGTTCCAGCGATCTGACCTATTATTATCAGAAAGAGGCGGAAGCCCCCATGTCGTTCACGCCGGACGCCGATTTTCCGCTGATCAATCTGGAGAAAGGATCGCTGAATAAAGTCTTTGAGGCCGAGTTCCATGCGTCAGAGACTCTGCCCAGGGTGCTGTCGGTGGACGGCGGTCAGAAGGTCAATGTGGTGCCTGGCAAGGCATCTGCCGTGGTGGAGGGAATCCCGGAGGATCTGCTGCTGGCAGCGGCCAGAGAAACGGAAGGGCAGTTGCATGTGCAGATCCAGTGGACTGATGTGGATGGACGCACAACGATCCAGGTGAAGGGCGTCTCTGCCCACGCATCCACGCCTGAGCAGGGTATCAACGCGGTGACGGCACTTTTGATGCTGCTCTCCAAACTTCCGCTGGCGCCGTGTGACAGTTTGGAAAAGTTGATGGCGGTTCTGGAGCTGTTTCCCCATGGTGAAACGGACGGCACATCTCTTGGCGTCAAAATGTCCGATGAGATTTCCGGCGCGCTGACCATGAATCTGGGGGTATTCCATTTTGATGAGACCCATCTGCGCGGCGTGTTTGACAGTCGAATCCCTGTGTGCGGGAGCGATGAAAATATGACCGCCGTGGCCACGGCTTCTCTGGAGAAAAAGGGGTTCACGGTGAAAGGGGGAGCCATGAATCCGCCCCACTACGTGGATCCGGAGTCGCCGTTGGTAAAAACACTGCTGGGGTGTTTTGAAGCGTATACGGGAATTCACGGAGAGCCACTGGCCATCGGAGGCGGCACCTATGTGCATCATCTAAAAAACGGAGTGGCATTTGGCTGTGCCATGCCTGGGGTGGATAATGCCATGCATGGGGACAATGAGTTCATGGAGCTGGATACGTTCTTCATGAGCGCCAAGATCTTCGCCAATGCCATTGTGGAGCTGTGTGGGGTGGAGGAATAGATTGCTTAAAAAGGAGCGATTGACGATGGCAGAGGAAAAAATGACAGTAGCGGCCATTCAGATGCGGGTGGATGAGGATAAGCAAAGGAATCTGGATACGGCGGAGGCTTATGTCAAACGGGCAAAAGAGCAGGGGGCAGAGATTGCCGTTCTTCCCGAAATGTTTTGCTGCCCTTATCAAACAGAGAAATTCCCCATATATGCGGAGGAGGAGGGAGGAAACATATGGCAGCGTCTTTCCGGTATGGCGAGAAATTCGGAAATTTATCTCATAGCCGGTTCCATGCCGGAGCGGGGGGCAGACGGAGACGTATTCAACACATCGTATGTTTTCGACAGAACCGGGAGACAGATTGGAAAACACAGAAAAATTCATCTATTTGATATTGACGTGGCGGGCGGGCAGTATTTTAAAGAATCAGACACGCTGACAGCCGGTGACAGCGTCACGGTTTTTGACACGGAGTTGGGAACCATGGGGGTATGTATCTGCTATGATATCCGCTTTCCGGAATTGTTTCGCAGTATGGCGCTGCGGGGAGCCCGCATGGTCTTTGTCCCGGCGGCATTCAATATGACCACCGGGCCGGTTCACTGGGAGCTGACATTTCGCGCCCGTGCTCTGGACAATCAGATTTACGTCATGGGATGTGCGCCCATGCGGGATTCTGCGGCATCCTATATCTCATGGGGCCATAGTATAGCTGTGGATCCCTGGGGAAAGGTAATGGGACAGCTGGACGAAAAAGAGGGAATTCTGATGGCGGAGGTGGATTGGCGTTTTCAGGAAAATGTGCGCGGGCAGCTGCCGCTTCTGCGCCACAGACGGCCGGAATGCTACTTCTCTCCCAAAGGATGAAGGGAAAATGTACTTGCAACTTGGCAGATTATATGATACGGTTATGACTATGATGGTGCCGCAGAAGCGGTGTGCAGGCAGCAGAAGCTGTCTAAAAAGGAAAAATGAGAAAAGAGGCTATGAAGGCGGTTGCATTTCCAGAAGGAAATCCAAGTTTCATGGCCTTTTTGCGTGCTGCGCGGTTTGCTGCGAAAGGGGAAAACATGGATACCAGAGAAATTTTGGAAAAAATAAAAGAAGGAAACTTGTCGGTGGAGGAAGCAGAAAAGCTGCTGCGCAGGCAGCCCTTCGAAGATATGGGATATGCCAAGGTCGACACCCACAGGAAGGTTCGTTCTGGCTTCGCCGAGGTGATTTTTTGCAGTGGGAAGGCTGATGAACATTTGTTGAATATTTTTGGCCGGATCTACAGTCAGGAGGGAGAGGTTATGGGAACCCGAGCTTCGGCAGAACAGTATGAACTGCTGCGTGGGGCGTATCCCGAGACCGTTTACGATCCTCTCTCCAGAATTGTGAAGATCGAAAAGCCGGAGAAAACCAGAAACGGATTGATTGCCGTATGCACTGCCGGTACAGCAGATATCGCTGTGGCCGAGGAAGCGGCACAGACTGCGGAATTTTTTGGTTCGCGGGTGAGCCGGATTTATGATGTTGGGGTATCCGGCATCCATAGGCTGCTGGCTCGTTTGGATGTCATCCAGGAAGCCAACTGCGTGGTGGCTGTGGCAGGAATGGAGGGCGCTCTGGCCAGTGTACTGGGGGGGCTGGTGGACAAGCCGGTGATCGCCGTGCCCACATCGGTGGGATACGGGGCCAGCATGCACGGGCTTTCGGCGCTCCTGACCATGATCAACTCCTGTGCCAACGGCATCGCCGTGGTGAATATTGACAATGGTTATGGCGCCGGATACATTGCCACACAGATCAATCGAATGGGTATAATGGGAGGAGAAAAAACAAATGAGTAAAAAACTATATTTTGAGTGTACCAGTGGAATCAGCGGAGATATGACCGTAGCTGCCTTGTTGGATCTGGGAGCTGACCGGGAGGTGCTGGCCAGGGCACTGGAGAGCCTTCCGGTGAAGGGATACCGCTTTGAGATCAGCAGAGTGAAGAAGGCGGGGCTGGATGCCTGCGATTTTTCTGTTATCTTGGATCATGGTCATGAAAATCATGACCATGATATGGAGTATCTTCACGGAAATTCCCCCATCCAAGATGATGGGGAAGGAGAAGAAGAACATCGCCACACCCATGAGCATAGGCATTTGGCGGATATCCTTCGTATCATTGCCTGTGGGGATATGACGGAGGGAGCCAGAAAGTTGGCGCAGAATATTTTTGGGATCTTAGCCCGTGCTGAGGCCAAGGCTCACGGTGTGGAACTGGAGGAAGTGCATTTCCATGAAGTGGGGGCAGTGGATTCCATAGTGGACATTGTGGCGGCGGCGGTTTGCCTGGACAATCTGGGAATTGGCGATGTGGTGATTCCTGTGCTGCATGAAGGGCGGGGCACCGTGCGGTGTCAGCATGGAATTCTTCCGGTGCCGGTACCGGCTACGGCCAATATTGTGTCAGAGGCTGGACTGAAGCTGGCCATCATGGAAACGGAGGGAGAATTTGTGACTCCCACTGGCGCAGCCATCGCAGCGGCGGTGCGGACCGAAGAAACGCTCCCCAAAGCGTTTTGCATTTTGAAAATCGGTTTGGGCGCTGGAA
The DNA here is from genome assembly GCA_904420225.1 of uncultured Lachnospiraceae bacterium. GTDB lineage: Bacteria > Bacillota > Clostridia > Lachnospirales > Lachnospiraceae > Fimimorpha. The sequence continues at coordinate 4,095 of CAJFUP010000063.1, read as the reverse complement.
AAAGATCATATGAGAGGCCGAGTCTGCTTCGGGTTATGATTCTGGAAACCCAAGAAGAGGAGCGGACAGATCGTATCGTGAAGTTGGAAACCAACGTGGATGACTGTACGGGGGAAATGTTGGGATTTGTCATGGAAAAGCTCATGGAAGCCGGGGCAAGAGATGTGCATTATACCCCGGTATTTATGAAAAAGAATCGCCCGGCATACCAGCTGAACGTCATCTGCACTCCGGAGCTGACGAAGCAAATGGAGAGCATATTATTTTCTGAAACCACCACCATAGGGATACGGAAAATGGAGATGGAGCGCGCGGTCTTGGATCGGGAGACTCGAAGTGTCTCTACCATTTATGGGAAGGCAGAGGTGAAAATTTGTCGTGGAGGCGGCGTGGAAAAATGGTATCCGGAGTATGAAAGCATCGCTGCCATTTGTAGGGAACAGGGAATTTCACTGGCAGAGGCTTACCATGAAGTCATAGAGGCGGCCAAAAGAGAGCGTCAAAAGGAGATATGAGGGCAAGAGGAAAGAGGAAAATGGAGAGAGACGGAGTGAAGGCACAAGATCAGGCGGTATGCCCACAGAAAAAAATAGTGGCCGAGGACGGGAAGAAACGGTTGGAAAAACTGCTGTATAATTACACCAAGCAGAATACTGGAGTGGCATTTTCCGGAGGCGCGGACAGCAGTCTTCTTCTGAAAATGGCCTGTCATTTTGCCGCGGTCAATGGAACCAGAGTGACGGCGTTTATGATGGAAACAGAGCTGCTGCCATTGGGAGATGTGGAAGTTGCCAGGAAGGTGGCCCACGAGGCCGGGGCGGAATTGGTGCTGCTGACCATGGAAGCTTTGAAAGAGGCGGGGATCGAAAATAATCCGGAAAATCGCTGCTATTTGTGTAAAAAGGCTATTTTTGCCAGGATCTTGGAAGAGGCGCGAAAAAGGAAGATAGATCGGCTGATGGAGGGAACCAATGCGGATGATCTTTTGGTATATCGCCCAGGGATTCGCGCCATTGGCGAATTGGGAATACAAAGTCCTTTGGCTGAAGCAGGAATGACCAAGACACAGGTGAGGCTTTTGGCTGAAGCGTATGGGGTCAGTGTGGCTGACAGGCCGTCTTCTCCATGTATGGCCACCCGTTTTCCCTATGGAACGGAACTGTCAGAAGATAAGTTGAATCAGGCAAAACGGGGGGAGGAGTATCTGAGAGGGCTTGGATATTGCAATGTGCGTCTTCGTGTTCATGGGGAAATTGCGAGGATCGAAGTGGATAAAAAAGATTTGGGAAACCTGTTGGCTCAGAGCCAGCAGGTGATTTCCAGGCTGAAAAATCTGGGGTATCGGTATATCACCTTGGACTTGGAAGGATTTCGAAGCGGCAGTATGGATGGATAATATGATTGGGGATAGGGACGCCAAAGGATGGGGCATACATCCCATGGTGTCCCTATCCCCGTCTTATGTTTCCTGGGATTGGAAAAATAAATCCCGCTGTTTGTCCAGAAGTTCTAAAATAGCCTCTTTGTTGAGGGAATAGTAGACGCGGTTTCCGCTGATGGTACATGTGACAAGACCACTATCCATCAGTTTGCTCATGTGGTGATGAATGGTATTGCGTGAGAGACGGAAATGGGAAGACAGTTCCTGTCCATAGGCGCTTCGGCCGCGCAGATAGCAGAGAATATCAAAGCGCGTGCGGTCTCCCAGGAGATGAAACGCTTCATATACGCTGTTTTCAGACACAGATTGGATGTTCAGCATGTCCTGAAGCTCCTTGCGCAGAATGCCGCAGTAAAGACATACTTCATTGTGGAGTCCGTCGGTGCTGAGATTGGTATCCATACCAAAAATAAAAGGGCGAAGAAGATACGGACTGTCTGCGCCTGGATCCAGATGGGACAGAGAACGAAGGAAGCGGCTGCATCCCATTTCCTTTATAACAGACTGAAAAGAAGACAAAATTTCATAAACGCTCTCTTTCTCCGCTTCCATGACATCCATGACCGGTTCCAAAAGGGCAGCAGCCTCTTGGGCGAGCCGGGAATAGGAACCGTAGATATTCATAATGGCCAGTTTGGTGCTTTCAGGAAAGGATTGGGACAAAATCAGGCTGATGAACGTCTGATGATCCATATCAGAGCTGTCATCTGTCAAATCCAGAGTTCTGGCAATGCCGCAGGCAATGCTTTCGGGGGACATCTGTGTCACCGAGTCCGCCAATGGGCCCAGTCGGCTGTCATAGTCCTCCAGCCGCGGATAGTATAAAAGAAATGCAGGAGAAGCCGAGCCAATGGTGTTGGGAGGCAATCCTTCCAGATTGGCGAAAAGTCCGGAGAGTGTCTCCATATTATAGGAGAGCCTGCTGTCTATGCGGGCAGTGAGATCAGTAAGCTTGGAAAAAGTGTCGCGAAATGAGGCAGGAGCCTCGATTCGGCGCTGTCGAATCCGTTCATTGATATATTCCCAGGTTTTTCCCGAAGCTTTTCTGCCCAGATAGGCCAGAGCCTCCAAAAGAAAATTGGGGTCGTTTCTATATTTCACAAAGAAATCCTCCTTAAACCATAATAATGGCATTTTGGCATCGAATTATAGTATGACATATTTTTGTCCGCCTGTCAAATACAGAGAGGGAATCCTTTGATCTTCCATCACGCCATTGCTTTATTTGGTTAAAGAAAAAGCTTGACAGGATAGGGGAATGTGAGTATGATTATATGTAATATCAGCATAGAACAAAAATGTTACATGCAGATAGTCCAAATGAGACGCGGATGGTGTGAGGTGCGGCTTGTTTGAAACCATTTTATGGAAAGCGGGATATGGTATCAGTTAAGTATCCGCTTTCGCATACGAGAAAGAGAGGAGAAAAAAGCATGAGAAAGTGGAAACGTCATGTGTCGGAATTTCTTGTGCTGGCCATGCTGCTCAGTCAGCTGCCCCTGTCCTCCAATGCAGCTGAGGCTGTGGATCAGGAGACAGAGAGTCAACGGACCCAAGGCAGGCAGGTAACAGCAGAAGAAATCGAGGGAGTGTCCCTCATTGACAATGAAGCCATTTCCAGGGATGAGATGACACAGCCTCTGTATGAAGAGGATGAAATGGTCACAGCCATTGTGGAAATGGACGGGCCTTCTGTGATGGACTACTATGGAACTGGTGTTTACAGTATTGCCAACCCAGAGCAGCCAGCAGGCCAGGCAGTAGCCGATTATTTGGCATCTGCCGATGTAAAAGCAGCCTCTGATGAGATTTTGGCAGGCCAGGAAAGTGTTCTGTCAAACATTTCCGCATTGGTTCAGAGCGGAGTGAGTACATACAGCGTAAACAGCGAAGGCGCTTCCGCCACAAGCGGAGTAGAAGTGCTGGATCGCTGGTCCACACTGCTGAATGCGGCAGCTATCCGCGTACCTTACGGAATGCTGGATGAGATTCGTCAGATGAATGGTGTGAAGCGTGCATATGTGGAGCATGTTTATGACTATCCAGAACCAGCGGCTGTGGAAGAGGGAAAAGAGAATTATACCTATAGTCTTGATATGGTAAATCTCTGGGATGCATGGCAGGATGGATACACCGGTAAGGGTATGCTGGTGGCGGTTCTGGATACCGGTTTGGATATTCAGATGGGCTATGATACAGAGATCACACAGGTACATGAGGCATTTGACGATGATTCCTTCAAGAGCGGAGATCCCGATGATGCGGAGAACGGATGGGAGCTGCGCTACACGGATGAAAGCTTGGCTGAGTTTTTGGAGAATACGCAGCTGGCTTCCACCACTGGAGCAGATGGAGATAAAATTGTATGGGATGGAAATGCGCTGTATAAGAATCGCAAGGTTCCCTATGCCTGTGATTATGGCGATGGCGATCTCCATGTATATCCGGTCAGCGACCACGGTACTCATGTGGCCGGAACAGTAGCCGGATATGCTGAGACAACCGAAGGAGAGGTTCGCTTCTCTGGAGTGGCGCCAGATGCGCAGATTTTGGCCATGAAGGTTTTTTCTGACCAGTCTGAGGGTGCTATGGAAAGCAGTATCATCAATGCGTTGGAGGATTCTTTGAAGCTGGGCGCAGATGTGATTAACCTG
>CAJFUP010000062.1 GCA_904420225.1 uncultured Lachnospiraceae bacterium | reverse complement strand
GGAGGCCATGGTATTTGAATATGCCCAGCTGAAGGGCAGTTTGGACGGAATGGATACCACGGTAATCACAGAACTGGCAGAATACTTTGAAAAAGAATTGGGAGAACACATCCCGGAGAGAACGCCCTTTGTTGGAAAAAACTTCAACGTGACCCGGGCCGGTATTCATGCAGACGGTCTTTTGAAAAACGAGGAGATTTATAATATTTTTGATACAGGGAAATTTTTAAACCGTCCGGCTTTGGTGGCTGTTTCCAACACGTCCGGCTTGGCGGGGATTGCCCATTGGATCAACACGTATTATCGGCTGGATGATGAACATAAAATTGAGAAAACCCATCCGCTTGTGGAAAAGCTGAAAGCATGGGTAGACCAAGAATATGCTGACGGCCGTGTTACGGTGATTTCGGATAATGAGTTAATGGAAAAAATCGAGCAGTACTGCCAGGAAATGAATATGACGCTGAAATGAGGATACAGCAGTGGGCGAGGAAGAAAAGAGAATAAAAGAAGAGGTCACAGATCGATATTCCTTGAGGGGGCGTGTGTTCCAGGCCATCCGGGAAAAAATTTTGTCCGGTGAATATAAACATGGATTGGAGTTGCGGGAAACAGCACTGGCCTCTGAGATGGGGGTCAGCCGAACGCCTGTGAGGGAGGCTCTCAGACAGCTGGAGTTGGAAGGACTCGTGAAAATTATTCCCAATAAGGGAGCCTCTGTGGTGGGCATCACTGCGGAGGACATGGAGGATATTTATGCCATGCGTTCACTGCTGGAGGGACTTTGCGCCCGGTTGGCAGTGGAACGCATTAGCAGACAGCAATTTGATAAATTGGAAGAAATCGCATATCTCACCGATTTTCATGTTAAGAAGGGAAATCTGGAAAAGTTGTTTGAATTGGATAATCAGTTTCATGAAGTTTTATATGAAGCCAGCGGCAGTAGAATGCTGAAGCATGTATTATCTGATTTTCATCATTACGTGGAGCGTGTAAGAAAGGCATCTCTTCTGAGTCCTGGAAGAAGCCAGCTATTCAATGAAGAACACAAGGCCATCCTGGAGGCCATTCGGGAAAAGGACAAAGAAAAGGCAGAGCGCCTGGCCAATACCCATATGAAAAATACCATCGCCAATATCAGTGAACAAGGCTTGGAAAAGAATGTATAAATTAAGCCTTGCGGTTTTAAGTGAAATCACATATAATATAGCTATTGTCAAAGCGGCAGTCGATGCCGAGACCAAAGCGGGGGTGTTTAGGATGAAGCATGGATCCTCGGTATTGTGGCTGTATAAATTTGAAAACGAAAGATGGAGTAGAGAAATGAAGAGATTTGCTGGTATTGTGACGACGGTTTTTCTGTGTCTATTGATGGCCTTTTGTGTGGATTTGGGTGTGGTTAAGGCCGAACTGGAGGGACCGGATGTATATGCCGAGGGTTATTGTGTCATGGATGCCGAGACGGGAGAAATTATTATTCACAAAAATATGGATGAACGGTTTCACCCGGCCAGTATCACAAAAGTATTGACGGCCCTGGTGACTCTGGAAAATTGTGATAACTTGGATGATACGATTACATTTTCTGACTGGGCCATCAATTCCTGCAGTGCCGATAGTTCCACCATGCCGCCCAAGGGGATGGTGGGAGAGCAGATGAGCGTGAGAGATGTGCTCTATGGCATGCTTCTTGCTTCCGGCAATGAATGCGCCAACGCCTTGGCGGAGTATATTGGCGGCGATATTGAAACATTTGCGGAAATGATGAATGACAAGGCCAAGGAACTGGGAGCGGTAAATTCCCACTTCGTCAATGCCCATGGGCTGGATGATCCAAATCATTACACCACTCCCCATGACATGGCTCTGATCTATCAGGAGGCGTTGAAAAACCCAACGTTTGTCGAAATTGATTCCACAGCCACATACACCATTCCTGCCACAAATATGAACGGACCCAGAGCGCTTTCCATGGGACATCAGATGGTGACAGGTCAGTATGCCTGTGAAGGTGTTTTTGCCGGAAAGACCGGAAATACAGCGGAAGCGGGAAGAACTCTGCTGACGGCTGCCAATCGTGACGGCCGTACGGTGATTTCTGTGATTATGAAATCGAACAATGATAAGTTTTACATGGACACTGATATCCTGTTGGAGTATGGGTTTGGCATTCTGGAGGGATCCATGCCTGAGGTGGAATGGCAGGAAAAGGATTCCACGGTTTGGGCCACCGGAAATGTTACCATCCGTGAGTTTCCCAGCACCCATGCCAGCGAGATGGGGGTCTTGACAGAAGGAGAGTCCATCGAGAGAGTCGCCACATATGGCGACTGGAGTAGGGTGAAGGTGGGAGAAAACGAGTATTATGTCAGCAGTCTCTATCTGACGGAACAGAATCCAGACGGTTCTGGGACCACGGCCGAGGAAACTGCTGCTCAAACCACCACTGCCGCGGAGGCGCCGACAACAGAAGCCGCCGCAGAGACGCAAGTACTCCAAGAAACCAACGTATCGCAGACAGCGGACACCACCGCGGCGACAGACAGCGACGGCGCGGAGGAAGCAGGGGTATCCCCTTGGATTGTGGGGCTGTTGGTGGCAGGAATCGTGTTGGTGGCGTCAGCCATTGCTCTTATGATTATGGTCAATGTGAGAAGTAGTCGCGGGAGAAGGCGCAGATAAGAAAGAGCATCCTGGAAGGGGAGAGATGTCATGGATGATGGAAAACTCATTGAGATGGCTTTTCAAGGGAGGAAGAGGGCTTATGCCCCCTACTCCCGCTTTTTTGTTGGAGCAGCTCTGTTATGTGAAGACGGAAGCGTCTTCTTGGGCTGTAACATAGAAAACGCCAGCTATCCGGCAGGAAATTGTGCGGAACGAACCGCTGTGTTTCATGCGGTCAGCGAGGGGAAACGGAGATTGAAAGCTATAGCCATTGTGGGCGGAAGGGAAGGGCAAGATATGGATTACTGTCCTCCCTGCGGTATATGCCGCCAGGTTTTGCGTGAATTTTGTGATCCCTCGAGGTTCATGGTGATTTTGGCAAAATCAAAATCGGAGTATCAAAAGTTTACGCTGGACCAGCTGCTGCCCCATAGCTTTGGACCGGAGAACTTGTAATGGAAGGGAGGTTTCCAAATGAGAATGCTGGACTTAATTGTCAAAAAGCGAGATGGAGGAAATCTGACAAAAGAGGAAATTTTTTTCTGGATCAATGGATATGTCAACGGCGAGGTCCCAGATTATCAGACGGCGGCCATGCTGATGGCCATTTATTATGAAGGAATGGCAGAAGAAGAACTGGGAAATCTCACCATGGCCATGGCGCAGTCGGGAGATATGGTGGATCTGAGTCCCATTTCAGGATGTAAGGTGGATAAACACAGTACAGGAGGCGTGGGAGATAAGACTACCATGATTATTGGTCCCATAGTGGCTGCCAATGGAGTGAAGGTAGCCAAAATGTCTGGGAGAGGTCTGGGATTCACAGGCGGAACCATTGATAAGCTGGAAGCCATACCTGGCTTTCGCACTGCTCTGGACCGTGAGGAATTTTTTCG
>CAJFUP010000061.1 GCA_904420225.1 uncultured Lachnospiraceae bacterium | reverse complement strand
TGCTGTGGCTGTCAAAGAGGGTGGTTCTGATCCGGCCAATAACAGTAAACTGCGCGATGTCATTGCAAAGGCAAAAGCCAACAATATGCCCAACGACACCATTGACAGAAGCATAAAAAAGGCGGCCGGAGACGCCAATGCCGCCAATTATGAGGTGGCTGTCTATGAAGGGTATGGACCCAATGGAACGGCCATTATTGTGGAAACGCTGACGGACAATAAGAACCGCACAGCATCCAATATTCGAAACGCATTCACCAAAGGCGGCGGCAATGTGGGAACACCGGGATGCGTGTCCTTTATGTTTGACAAAAAGGGACAGATCATCATAGACAAAGAAGAGTGTGACAGAGAAGCGGATGATTTGATGATGTTGGCTCTGGATGCTGGGGCGGAGGATTTTGCCGAAGAGGAAGACAGCTATGAAGTGCTGACAGACCCAGAAGAATTTTCCAAAGTCAGGGAAACGTTGGAAGGTGAGGGAATTCCCATGGCTGGGGCGGAAGTCACCATGATTCCCCAAACATATGTGGAACTGACCACAGAACAGGATATTAAGATGATGAATCGGATTTTGGATCTCTTAGATGATGACGATGACGTACAGGAAGTTTACCACAACTGGGATGAATAATAAAAACGGTATAGGAAATTTTTTTGGATTTCCTATACCGTTTTTATTATTCCGGATAGCGCAGATTTTGTGGAGTAAGACAGTTCAGCACCTCCATAAAGTATTTTCGGGCCTCGAAGCGAGCCATGGGAAGATTCATATCCAGATAATTCCCGCAGGATCTGGCATCGGCTCCCGGCACATCTCCCTCAAATGAGGCTATGAAGTCAAACATTTCTCGAATTACAGGGACGATATCTTCCGATGATAAGTCACCGGCAAACAGCACGTAGAATCCTGTGCGGCATCCCATGGGGCCAAAATAAATGGTTTTATTCCCATATATAGGATGATTGCGGAGAAAAGTGGCTCCCAAATGTTCTATGGTGTGCATTTCCGCTGTGTTCATCACCGGTTCCTGATTGGGAACTTTCATGCGCAGATCAAAGGTTGTCACTGTCTCTTCTCCGATCCGGTCTTTTCTCGATACATAAATGCCGCGTTTAAGGGTCAGGTGATTGACCTGAAAGCTTTCAATTTTATCCATAATGTCCAAAGCACCTCCTTGATGAATTCAGACTCATTTTAGCAGATTTTTTTCCCGCCATCAATGGCTATTTATCAGCCGTTGCGGTTGCTGACGCGGCGGTTGCCGTGCGCTGTTTTTATGAAAATACATTGACAAGTAGAATGGTAAAGATTAAAATATAGGTATCTGTGAGATTGTTGTGAAGCCCCGGTAGGCGGCTGTACATAGACATGGGTTGTCTGCACGGAATGTTTAACGCTCACAAATTCACCAAAAAGGAGAGAAGCTATCATGAACAAAGAACAGGTCATCATGAACATGAAAGAAGAAGGCATTGTGGCAGTAGTGCGTGCCGAGAACCAGGAGCAGGGAGAAAAGATCATTGATGCCATTGTTGCTGGCGGAATTAATTATATCGAAGTTACCATGACAGTGCCGGGAGCAGTGGATATCATCAAAGCCCTTGCGGCAAAGTATAAGGGAAGCAGTGTGGTGATTGGTGCCGGTACTGTACTGGATCCAGAGACAGCGAGAAGCGTGATTTTGGCTGGTGCTGAGTTCGTTGTATCTCCGTCCCTGAATCCGGAGACAGTGAAACTTTGCAATCGCTACAGAATCCCTGTGATGCCTGGCGTTATGACCGTGAAAGAAGCCGTGGAGGCTCTGGAACTGGGCTGTGATGTCATCAAAGTATTCCCCGGCAATGCTTTTGGACCTTCCATCATCAAGGCGTTCAATGGACCGTTGCCCCAGGCCAGATTCATGCCCACAGGCGGTGTGGATGTGGACAATGTGGCTGATTGGCTCAAGGCGGGAGCCGTTGCAGTGGGTACAGGTTCCAACCTGACAGCTGGTGCCAAGAAAGGCGACTTCGCTGCTGTCACAGCAAAGGCTGCTGAATTTGTGGCTGCTGTGCGCAAGGCGCAGGGCAAATAAGACGTTGAAAATAAAATACATGAAAAAGATTAAAGGAGATTCCTACAATGGCAAGAGTAATTACAATGGGTGAGATCATGTTAAGACTGTCCACTCCGGGAAACGAGAAATTTATTCAGGCAGATGAATTTGATATCAATTATGGCGGCGGAGAGGCCAACGTGGCTGTTTCACTGGCCAACTACGGCCATGATGCTGCATTCGTCACAAAGGTTCCCAAGAACCCCATCGGAGAATGCGCAGTTGCTGCCCTCAGAAAGTATAATGTGGATACAAAGTTCATCGCCAAGGGTGGAGAGAGACTTGGAATCTATTTCCTGGAGACAGGCGCTTCCATGAGAGCATCCAATGTCGTTTATGACAGAGCGCATTCCTCCATCGCCACAGCAACGGCAGATGATTTCGATTTTGACGCCATCTTTGAGGGTGCTGACTGGTTCCATTTCACAGGAATTACACCGGCAGTATCCGATGCGGCTGCTGAGCTGACAGAAGTGGCTTTGAAGGCTGCCAAGAAGCATGGCGTGACGGTATCCGTAGACTTGAACTTCCGCAAAAAGCTGTGGTCATCCGAGAAGGCGCAGAAGGTTATGACAAATCTGATGCAGTATGTGGATGTCTGCATTGGAAATGAAGAGGATGCGGAAAAGGTACTGGGCTTCAAGCCTGGCAATACTGATGTTACCAGCGGTGAGCTGGAATTGGCCGGATACGTGGATATCTTCAAGCAGATGGTCGAGAAATTCAACTTTAAGTATGTGATCAGCTCCCTGAGAGAGAGCTATTCCGCATCCAATAACGGCTGGTCCGCTTGCATTTATTCCCGTGATGATAAAGAATTCTATCACTCCAGAAAGTATACCATTAATCCCATTGTAGACCGTGTAGGCGGCGGTGACTCCTTTGCCGGCGGCGTGATCTGTGGATTCCTGGATGGAAAGAATTATAAGGACGCTTTGGAATACGGCGTAGCTGCATCTGCCCTGAAGCATACCATTCCTGGCGATTTCAACCTGGTAAGCCGTGCTGATGTGGACAGCCTGGTGGGCGGAGACGGATCCGGCCGTGTTCAGAGATAAAAAATCTGTCAAGGGAGCCTTTGCGCTTTCATGACGGACCATGTCTGTGTCGGTAGATATGTCTGTTTAAAGAGACACTCAGCGCTGTGAGACGGCGAAGAGTGTCTCTTTTTTGTCCCATGGGAAGGTTTTGGCAAGCATGATGAATGATATGCGGATTTGGAAGACGAATCGGCAGAAAGAGGGAGACTTATGAAGAAACAAAAGAAAGAAGGACAGATTTGGATTGACTGGGCCGTGGAGCTGCAGTTTTTGGCACAGACCGGACTGACATATACAAAAGATCCTTTTGACAGAGAACGCTTTGAACGAATTCGCGAAATTGCCGCGGAAATCATATCCCATCAGAGCGATATGCCTTTGGATAAGGTCAAAAACGTATTCTGCAATGAAACAGGATTTCAGACGCCCAAACTGGATACCAGAGCCGCCATCTTCGAGGATGAAAAAATTTTGCTGGTGAGGGAAAAAAATGGAAAATGGTCTCTTCCGGGAGGCTGGGTGGATGTCAATCAATCCATCCGTTCCAATACTGAAAAGGAGGTATGGGAGGAAGCGGGGTTGATGGTGAAAGCCGTGCGATTGATTGCTCTCCAGGACCGCAATCAGCATAATCTTCCCCGTTATGCCTACGGTATCTGCAAAGCATTTGTGCTGTGTGAGATGCTGTGCGGTGAGTTTCGGGAAAATGAGGAGACTGTGGCCAGTGGCTATTTTTCGCTGAATTCTCTTCCGGAATTGGCGGAAGAAAAGAACACCAGAGAACAGATAGCCATGTGTTTTGACGCCCACAGAGATCAGAATTGGCTGGTGAAATTTGATTAAGTTTAAAACGGCAAGGCCCATTGACCAACTTCGCTGATGCCATAAAAAGAATCCAGAAACTGAAAACTTTGTCTCTGGATTCTTTCCGTCGGCGATTGCCGATTATGTCGCAGCCATTACTGGAGCGCTTCTGTCAGCGCCACCAGGGCAAGGGACTGGCCATATGCCATGGGAGCGATGATGATGTTTTTATAATGGTCGGCGTCATAACCCATGCCGGTTCCTCCGGACACATTCAGAACGGTTCCGTCATCGGCCACATTATCACAGATGGCATTGACGGCTTTATCGGCACACTCTTTGTAGATGGGATCTGTGAGAATTCCCAGCTTGATTCCCTTGAGAATACCGGCTGTGATGCCGGCGGTGCCAGATACTTCTTCATAACTGGTGTCGTCCAGCAATACCGTGTGCCACAGTCCGTCCGGTGCCTGAAGTTTTACCAAGGCGTCTACTTGGGCCTTGAACTTGTCGATGAGGAAACTTTGCAATTCCGGATCCATGGTTCCGTGGAATGCTTCAATGTAATCAATGATGCCAAAGGTGAACCAGCAGTTTCCGCGGCACCAGAAAATTCCGCCGAAATTGTTTTTGGCGTCAAAGGTATAGCCATGGTAGAACAATCCGGTTTTTTCATCGCAGAGATACTGGATATGTTTCTTAACCTGATAAATTCCCTCGTCGATCCAATCCTGGCGATGATATTTCTGGCCCATCTTGTTCAAAAACAAAACTGTCATAAATAGCGTATCAATCCACATCTCATTTTCGTTGAGACGTACGCCCAGTCTGTCGCCGATGGCACTGGTCACATGCTGGAAAACACCTTCATCGGTGCGGGGGAGTCTCTTCATCAGCCAATCAACCCGGTCGAGACAGAGTTTTTCATAAACGGGATCATTCCATTTGTCCAAGAGATCCACCAGCGGTAAGTACGGAGCCGTGGTATTGATGTTGCGGGACGGAAGTCCAATCTCCAGATTGGTTTTATACCAATTTTTCAGGAATTCGTCGAAACGGCCGTCTTTTGTGTGCTCTTCCAGCTTCATCAAGCCATACAGTCCCACACCCTGGGGCCAATCCCACTCCTGGATACCGAAATCACGGACAATCATGCCCTTTTCCTGGGTGCTCGTATCGGAAAGATCTCCCTCTACTTCCGGAGCTCCCAAATTCATCAACTTGTTGACCACCAGGTCAATTTTTTTCAGCAGCACATCATTGGATACTCTCATATTAATTACTTCCTCCTGTGATATGTATCATCCGGTATGGAGTCCATACCCTTACACAAGAAGTATAACAGATATTCTGCTTTCCCGCAATATTGGGTTGTTGGTCAGAATTGCAAAGTTTTTTGTCCTGAATGGATTGATTTCATCTGGATTTCGGGGTATCATATAAATTGCAGAAGGAATAGATTCCAGGGAACAGCGGATACGAGACGCGGATTCCTTGTACATAAGCTGTAATATGCGAAGTAATCTTTTTCTCTTTTGAAAACAAATAGAATAAGGAAAATTGGAGGAAAAAAGAATGGCAGATTTTACACAGGGAAGTTTTACCCTGCCGGGCGAAGCCGGATACGAAGATCTGACTCTGCGCATGGCGAAAAAGTGGGGAGCAGACGTGATCCGTGACAGTGACGGGACAAAACTGTCGGACGAGATCACAAGTGCGGGGTATGGAATTTATTCCACCATCTGTATTATCCGCGCCGACAATGCTTGGGCAAAAAACAACATGGACAAACTGCAGCAGAATTTTCTCATGAGCACGCCTGTGGTGGCGGAGACAGATACTGTGGTGATTCCGCTGATGGATGGTTTTTTCAGAGAGCAGTTTGTTGTCAACAAGAAGGATGATCCCAAGGAATTTTGGCAGGTATTTGACCGCACCACCGGTGAAGAAGTCAGCCTTGACAGCTGGAGTTTTGATCCGGAGGCGGAGACTGTCACCGTGAATGGCGTCACGCCTTGGCACAAATATACGGTTAATTTCTTGGCTGTGCGTATTTGGGAAGAGATTTCCATGTACAATCATATCACCAATGACTGGGGAGATAAGGAGCATCTGATGGCCACAGAGCCCAGATATCCGGAAACGCAGGAAAATATGCTGCGCTGGCTGAAGGATTGGTGTGAAAAGAATCCGGATACCACAGTGGTTCGCTTTACTTCCATGTTTTACAATTTTGCATGGTTCTGGGGGGATGATCCGAAGAACCGTTCGCTTTTCAGCGATTGGGGTTCCTATGCCATGACGGCCAATCCTCTGGCTCTGCGCCAGTTTGAGAAAGAAATGGGATATAAAATGACTTCCGAGGACTTTGTCAACGGAGGCGAGTATACATCAACACATAATGTACCCAGCAAAAAATATCGTCAGTGGATGGATTTCGTCAATCGTTTCGTGGTGGAATTCGGTAAGAAACTCATAGATCTGGTTCACAGCTATGGCAAAAAGGCATATGTATTCTACGATGACAGCTGGATCGGCGTGGAACCATACGGAAAGCGGTTCAAGGAATTCGGCTTTGACGGTATCATTAAATGTGTGTTCAACGGATTTGAAGCCCGTCTGGGAGGCGGTGTGGAAGGTGTGGAAGCCCATGAGCTTCGTTTCCATCCTTACCTGTTCCCCACAGGTCTAACTGGAGAACCCACATTTGCTCCAGGAGGAAATCCGAAGCTGGATGCCAGCAAATATTGGGTTAATGTGAGAAGAGCGCTTTTGCGCAAACCGGTGGACCGCATCGGTCTGGGCGGGTATCTGCACCTGGTGGAGCCGTTCCCGGATTTCTGCGATTACATCGAGGAAGTGGCCAATGAATTCCGTCTGCTGAAGAGTTTCAATGCCAGTGCCGAGCCATATACCATTCCCGGCAAGGTGGTGGTATTGACAGCATGGGGTTCGCTTCGCTCTTGGATCTGCAGTGGGCATCTTCATGAGCATCCTGAGGTGGATTTGACCAATATGCTGGAGGCCTTGTCAGGATTGCCTGTTGATGTGGCATTCATGAGTTTCGATGATGTGTTGGAAAATGGCATTCCTGGGGACACAAAAGTTATCATCAATGCCGGATGGCAGGGTTCTGCATGGAGCGGCGGTGATTATTGGAAAAACGCCGATCTCATCGCCAAACTCACCCAGTATGTGGCGGAAGGCGGCGGTTTCATCGGCGTCAATGAGCCAACAGCTGTCAATGCCGGAGGCGTATATTTCCAGTTGAGCCATGTGCTGGGCGTAGATCGTGATCTGGGTTCGAAAAAGTGTATCGGCAAGTACCAGTACACAGTGGAGAATGACAGCTTTGCCATGGAAGATACCAAGAACATGGGAGATACCATGAAAGTTGTGGAAGGAGTATACGTTCTCAATAAGGATGTGAAAGTCCTGGCAGAAAAGGAAGGAACCCCAGTGATCACCCTGAATCACTTTGGCAAGGGCCGCGCCATGTATCTGTCCTCCTTCCGTTTCTCCCTGGAAGCCACCCGCTTCCTCATGCGCGCCATTTGCCAGGTAAGCCGCAATCAGGAAGCTATGAAGCAGTACATCTGTGATAATCTCAACACGGAGTGCGCTTATTATCCGGCCATTGATAAACTGGTTGTCATCAATAACACCGGAGAGGAGCAGAAAGCCGTTATCGAAACGGAAAAGGGAACCGTGGAGGTGGATCTGGCTCCGTTTGCTACACATATCCAGTAAAAGAACCCTAATTCTCCCCGCAGGATCCTGCGGGGATGGCCCCACGGGCAGCAGTCAAAACCGAAAGTGTTTCGCTTTGGTATGCTGCTTTCGTGAAAATGAACGAAAAAGTGAGGAAAAGATATGTTAAAGATCAATTATGACAGAGACCACATTTTGGAAGTGATGGACAGTATTGTTAAGAAGACCATGACCATGGATATGACATGGGACTGGCCCTGCGGCGTGGCGTATTACGGTATTACCAGGGCATATGAGGCTACGGGAAAGCAGGAGTATATTGACGCGTTGATTAAGTGGGTGGACGAGTACATTGAGCTGGGTCTCCCGGTTTGGACCGTCAATACCTGTGCCATGGGTCATACGCTGATCACTCTGCATGAGGTGACGGGCGATCAGAAATACTGGGATATTGTCATGAGCAAGATTGATTACCTGCGCAATCACGCGCTGCGCTTTGGCGATCATGTTTTGCAGCATACGGTTTCCGCTAAAAACGATTTTCCGGAACAGTGCTGGGCAGATACCCTGTTTATGGCTGCCTATTTTATGTTGCGTGTAGGCGCAAAACTGAAGGATCAGGATATCATCAATGACGCGCTGAATCAGTATTACTGGCATATCCAGTATCTGCAGGATAAGAGTACAAGTCTGTGGTATCATGGATACAATAATATCAATAAGGATCATATGTCCGGTTTCTATTGGGGCCGTGCCAATGCCTGGGCTGCCTATACCATGTCCCGGGTGGGAAGGACCATCGAAGCTCCTTATCTGTATCCTCAGTACATGGATGTGGATTGCTCTTTGCGGGATCAGCTGGCGGCTTTGAAGTTGGTGCAGGATGAAGACGGCCTATGGCATACGATTCTGGATGATCCGGAGTCTTATGGAGAAGTGTCCGCCACAGCAGGGATCTGTGCCGCCATGATCACCAACAGAAATCCGCTTCACACAAAATATATTCAGAAAGCTCTGGACGGCGTGCTGGCCAATGTATCCCCGGACGGAAGAGTGCTCAATGTGTCCGGCGGTACGGCTGTCATGAAAGACCGCGAGGGATACCGCAATGTACCCAAAGCCTGGATCCAGGGATGGGGACAGGGATTGGCCCTGGCCATGCTGGCAGCTCTGCTCAACGCGGAAGAAAAGAAATAAAATGAAAAAATAAATGGATCATACGTCAGAAAAATGGGAGTAGTTATGAAATCTGCTTTTGAGAAAAAGTATGAAAATCCGTTTCTGACAGAACGCGCAGACCCTTTCATTGGCAAAGGGTCTGTGTCCGTTATGGGAACGGAAAAAGAATATTATTTTTTCACATCTTCGTACCCAGCGGTGGAGGATGTGTTTCATGGATATGACAGAATTATTCTTCGCCGTGCAGAGACGGTGGACGGTCTGCGCACAGCTGAGGAAGCAGTGGTATGGAAGGCCCATGAAGAGGGGGATCTTTGCCTTCATATTTGGGCCCCAGAGATTCATAAAATTGGAGGCGTCTGGTACATTCTATTCACCGCCGCACCTAGAACAGACCGATGGCATATCCGTCCCTGTATGCTGCGATGCCGAGATGAATCCAGGATGATGGAGGAGGAAGGTTGGGAAGAGCTGGGCCATGTGAAAGCCATGGACGGGGATTCCTTTTCTTTCCGCGATTTTTCGCTGGATATGACATATTTGGAGCACAAGGGAGAGCATTATCTGGCATGGGCGCAGAAAGGAGAATTGTCCAGTATCTATATGGCACGCATTCGTCCAGAACAGCCATGGCAATTGGCGAGTTCCCCAGTACTTTTGACCAAGCCGGAATATCCTTGGGAAATGGTGAAGGAAAAAGTGAATGAGGGACCGTTTTTCTGGAAAGCCAATGACAGGATTTATCTGTTTTACTCGGCATCGGGGACGGGATCCGAATATTGTGTGGGATGTCTTTGGGCTGGTGCGGAAGAGGATTTGATGGATCCGGCTTCCTGGCATAAGTTGGATCATCCCATTCTTTCCACCAATGACGTGCCGTCCGAATACGGCCCGGGACACAATAGTGTGGTGGAAGATCAGGATGGGAGCCTGCTTTTTGTCTATCACGCCAGACCGGCGGAACATGAGGAAGGCACATGCGGTTATAGTCACTGCCATCCGTTATATGATCCATGCCGCCATGCCAGAATCCGTCATCTGACCTGGTCAGAACAAGGGCTCCCTGTGATAGAAGTGGGGGATAAATAACCATTTTTGAGAATACACACTCAATGATCGTACAAAACACCAGCAGCCAGGTGGAAATCAATCCTGACTGCTGGTGTTTTATGTTTATCTGGTACTCAATGTTTTTCGTTCTGTAGATCACAAAAGATGGTGTCATGTGGGCGCATAAACCTGATAATGGCAGGACGTCAGCACGCGGACTGCCTCTCGGCAGGCTGATTCCCCATAAAATTCGATTTTCAGAACCCCCTGCTCAAATTCACGGTTATGGATGATGCCGATATTTTTAATACTGAGCTGATGGACAGAGAGGGTAGTGGCAATGGTGGCAATGGCGCCTGCCTGATCCACAATATCACAATAAATGGAATACTCTCTGGGAAGAGAACCATTGGAACGATCCTGGATGGAATTTCGATATTCCCCAGCCTCTTCAAATAACTGTCTTATAGCCTCGGCGTCCGCCCCCATTATGTGGGCCAGGATTCCATTGAGAGAGCCGATATACTGGCGCAGCGCCTCAGCCAGGTTATCTTTGTTTTCCATACAGATTTGTTCCCACATGACAGGGGAGGAAGAAGCGATTCTGGTGATATCCTTAAACCCTCCGGCGGCCACGGTCTTCATGGTTTCCTCCTCTGTGTCAGAATCTTTTACCAAATTCACCAGCGAGGAGGCCACAATGTGAGGGAGATGACTAATGACAGCCACCACGCGATCATGGGTTTTATAATCCAATATCATGGGGATGGCTTTCATTTCCTCCACCAGACGGCGGAAGTCCTCCACATCTTCGGGGCGGTTCTTGGCTGTGGGAGTAATCATATAATATGCATTTTCCAAAAGAAGAGCGCTGGAAGCGCCGTACCCTGTCCGTTCAGAGCCAGCCATGGGATGGCCGCCAATGAAGCAGTTTTCCATGCCGAGCCGCTCCACAGCTTCATGGATATTGCCTTTGGTGCTTCCCACATCAGTCACAATACATCCATTCTTCACAAAGGGACGCAGTGTTTCCAGATACTCCGCATTGCAGGAGACCGGTGTGCAGAGGAAAATGTAGTCACAGCTGGAAAATACGCTGTCCACGCGTTCCCAAATGGCGTCTATGGTGTGATCAGACAGGGCGTCCTCCAGGGAGGCTTTTGTTCTGGAAAACGCACCCAGAAACCAGTGGGGATGAGCCTGTCTTATGGCCTTGGCAATGGATCCGCCTATGAGGCCGAAACCGATAAAACCAATTGTTTTCATCCTGATTCTCCGCCCTTTCCTCTAAAATGATCTGCCCGCCAATTGTGCATAGGGCGCCAGCTGCGCACACAGAGCCGAAAACTGCTCAAATGTCAGAGATTGCGGTCCATCCGACAGCGCCTTTTCCGGGCAGGGATGGGTTTCAATCATCAATCCGTCTGCCCCCGCAGCGATGGCGGCTTTGGCAAGAGGTGCCACATAAGCACGAACGCCGGTGGCATGGCTGGGGTCTACGATAATGGGAAGATGGCTTTTGGCGCGAATAACGGGAACAGCACTGAGATCCAGTGTGTTCCGGGTAGCGGTTTCATAAGTGCGGATACCTCGTTCACAGAGAACCACGCGGCCGTTTCCTTCTGCGATGATATATTCTGCGGCGTTGAGCCATTCATCAACGGTGGAAGAGAGGCCTCGCTTCAGCAAAACTGGAAGATCAGTTTTGCCCACCTCCTTCAGCAGTTCAAAATTTTGCATGTTTCGGGAACCAATTTGGAGCATATCCACATACTTTACCGCTGCGGCCACTGCCCGGGCGCTGGTCACTTCGCAGACAACAGCCAGTCCTGTTTCCTCTCGCGCTGTCTTCATGTAGCGCAGCCCCTCTTCTTCCAATCCCTGGAAGGAATAGGGGGATGTTCTGGGCTTATAGGCACCGCCGCGCAGAATATTGGCGCCTGCGGCTTTCACAGCACGGGCTGTGGCCAGCAGCTGCTCTTCACTCTCAATGGCGCAAGGGCCTGCCATAATGGTGAGATTATTGGGACCTACCTCTGTGAAACCCACTGGTACCACAGTGGGGGCGGGATGAAATTTTTTATTGGCCAGTTTATAGGATTCTGTCACCGGGATGATTTTATCCACACCAGAAATGATTTCCAGATTGGCGCCGTCCAGGCGAGATTTATCTCCGACGACACCGATGATGGTCACTTCCGATCCTTCGGAGAGATGAGCAGTGAGTCCATTTGTTTCGATGATGTTTACAATGCGGGCTACCTCTTCTTTTTTTGCCTGCGGCTTCATTACTATAATCATAATTTCCTCCGTTTTGCACAAAGCATACGTTTTATTTAAATGCCGACTGCCATGACGGATA
>CAJFUP010000060.1 GCA_904420225.1 uncultured Lachnospiraceae bacterium | reverse complement strand
CAGATCGCCCCCGGCGTACAGTTCATGGGAGAGGAAAAGGATAACCGAGACATTGATTTTTCCGGTTCCTTCTGGATTCTGGATCCGGTGGACGGCACCACCAATCTCATTCACGATTACCGCCAGAGCGCCGTATCCCTGGCGCTGTGCGAGCAAGGTCAACTGACGCTGGGCATCATCTATCAGCCGTATACGGGAGAACTGTTCCTGGCCAGACGGGGCATGGGGGCCACATGGAATGGACAGCCCATTCATGTCAGTGACGCATCCGCCATGAAAGATAGTATGATTGCCGTGGGAACCACACCGTATAACAAAGAAATGGGGGAGGAAAATTTCCGGAATTTTTATGACATTTTCATGGCTTGCGAAGATATCCGCCGGAGCGGGTCGGCGGCCATCGATCTGGCGTCAGTGGCCTGCGGCAGAGTGGAAGCATACTTCGAGCGGAATCTGAAGCCCTGGGATTTTGCCGCCGGCTGTCTCTTAATTCAAGAAGCCGGAGGAACTGTGACCGATTTCTCTGGAGGCCCGGTGAAATTGTCAGGCCCCTGTGATATTGTGGGCGGCAACCAGGCCATCCATAAGATTTTGGTGACGACCCATCTGTCCGGGAAACGGTCATGAGAAAGAGAATGGAAAAAAAGCGAATTCTTCGCCTGGCCGTTTGCTGGTGGGGATGCCTCATGGCGGCTACCGTGGGATACGGATGCGGGGAACCTTGGGAGGGACAGGAAACACAGGCCAGCTCTGCCATGCAAAATACTGTCGCAGCAGATACGGCAGGAGAAAAGAAAGGGGAAGAGAAGGATTCTTCAGAAGAAATTGGAAAAGAGCTGCACGAAGAGAATGAGGCGGAATCCATAGAGCAGCGGGAGACTGTCGGTCCTCAAGAGGAAGATGCCATACTGGCAGAGGTCAGGGAAGCGGCGTCCTGCTTTGCGGATTTGTATCAAAGCGCCGATAAAGGGGAGGCAGTCAACGCAGTCATCGCGCCGGAGACGATCCATGCCATGGCAGACCGCCTGGGTGGACAGGGCTATGCCGCCTCCTGTGATCGCCATGACCGGAATATGGACAACTGGGAAACCGTGGATGCTGCACTGGAACGGGCATCCCAGGGAGAGGCAGCCTCTGCGGTGGTTTACGTCATGGCCTCCTATGGGGGCTTTCATCGATATCAGATGGATTTTCAGGATGAAGAAATGACTCTGACCACTGCGGAAATGGATTGGTCCAAAGAGGGAGAACCATATCTGTCCTATTTGGAACGGATCCGGGTATATCACTGGGAATATACGGAGAAAGGCTGGCTGATCCTGGAAAAGGAGCCGTCGAAAAATATGGAGATGGATCAGCATCTGCTGCTGCGTGTCAAACCCTTGGCCGAGGAGGACAGACGGCTGTGTGAAAGGTATGTGGAGCCGGTGGGATATTCCCAGACCAATTTGTTTCTCACCGACTGGTCTGCAGCAGAAATGGGGGAACTGGCTCTCAACGATGCATTCGGCGTACTGTATCATATTCAATTGGGGCAAATGCCGCCCTATGGTGAGCAGGTCCCGGCAAGAGAGTGGGAACGTGTGATGACAGATTTTCTGCCCTTTTCTGCGGAAGAGCTGCGAACAGCGGCAGGATACACGGCCAGTACCGATACGTATCCGTGGAAAGCGGCGGGATACGGCAGCGCGTCCACGGTTTCCTTTCTCCCTTTTCCCGAAGTGGTAGCCCATGAAGAAAAGGAAGAAGGCATTTTGGTGCTCACTGTGGAGGGCGTATCCAAGGAGGAAGGTCTGGACTGTGCCTTTGCTCATGAAGTGACTCTTCAGACGAAAGAAGATGGATCCTGGAAATATCTGGGAAACCGGCTGGTTTCTGAGAAAATGGTCAGTGTGCCTCCCTATCGTCCTAGAAGTGTTCCGTGATGGTTTCCATGGCAAAGGGAAACAATTCAACAGGCGCAGAGGAAATCAAGCGTTTCAACTCTGTGAGAAAAGGTAAGGAGGAGACATGGTATGAAATGGAGAACTTGGCGTATGGCAGTGGTTCTGATGCTGATCATTTCGCTGGCGGTCTGCGGCTGCGGCAGAAAGCAGGAACCCCAGGAAACGCCCGGATTCACGGAATTTCAAACAAAAACAGAATCCGTGAAAGAGACCGAGGCCAAGACAGACAAGGAAAAGGAGTCGACAAAAGAGACAGAAAAACCAGAAGAAAAGGAAACCGATCGGGAAACTCAGGAGCAGACAGAGCAGGAAGCGGAAACATTGCCGTCCATGGCAGAATCTGCACAGATGGAAACGGTGCCGCCGTCAGAACCGGAAGCGGAGCCCAGCACGCAGCCCCAGACAGAACCAACGCAGCCTCAGACCGCGCCGCCGACACAGCCGCCGACACAGCCGCCGACACAGCCGCAAACACAGCCGCCGACGCAGCCGCAAACGCAGCCGCCGGGGCCGTCTGTTCCGGTTTCGGGCAGCCGTATGATAGCCATTGACCCGGGGCATCAGGCCAGAGCCTGGAATGAGCTGGAGCCCATTGGTCCCGGAGCCTCTGTCATGAAGCCCAAGACATCTTCAGGTACTCAGGGCTGTGTCACGGGCATTGCCGAGTCCCAGCTGAACCTGACGGTCGCCTTAAAGCTCAGGGATGCTTTGCAGGCCAGGGGATATCAGGTATATATGGTGAGAACCAGCCAGGATGTCCAGCTGAGCAATAAAGATCGGGCGGATATGGCGTATGCCAGCGGGGCAGAAATTTTCATTCGTATCCATGCCAATGGGTCCGCCGATCCGGCCATGAATGGCGTCTTGACCATGGCGCCCAGTGCGGGAAATCCGTATGTGGCTCACCTGGCGGCCGCCAGCAATGCTCTGTCCGCATCCATTGTCAATCACATTGCGGCCAATACGGGGCAGAGAAATATTGGCGTGCTGGCCACTGATGACATGAGCGGCATCAATTGGAGCCAAATCCCCGTGACCATTGTGGAGATGGGTTACATGTCCAATCCGGACGAGGACAGAGCGCTGAACACGCCTTCCTTCCAGGATAAGATGGTACAGGGTATCTGCAGCGGCGTGGACGAATATTTTGCCTCCCATTAAGCTTTATATATATTATGTCTCGGTGCAGTATGCCAATGGCAGTACGGCACCGAGATTTTTATTTCCGCGAGCAGCGATCCAGGCGGACGCGTTTGCGCGTCCAGTTGACTATCTGAAAATGAAGGGCTGTGCGGCATTTCACGCTGCATACCATACCATTCACGCGGAACCTCCCAGTTGGGAGAGAGGTTGTGATACAATTATCATATCGGCAGTCTGCCGCAGTTTGAGCTGGATTTCCAGCAGTCTGACAAGCGTTTAAGGGAGGGATCGGAATTATGATGTACTTAAGCCATATTTACGGGAAGGGAAAGAGTAAGTACAAGTTTTTCAGCAATATGGTTTACTGCATGAGGGAAATGTGGCGATGGAAAAAGATCGCGTGCATCGGTGTGCTGTTCAGTTTTCTTCCATTCATTGTGGGCAACTACCTGGGAGCGCTGCTGCCGTCCTGGGTAGTGCGGGATTTGGAAGGAAAAGCAGATATCACGGTGCTGCTGTTTCATATTTTTCTTCTTAGTCTATTCATGTGGATTGGGAATACCTTGTACGGAGGACTGGATACGTATTTCCAGAATGTTGTATATGGATATATCCATCACTTCCACAGGAAATTTCACCGCAAGATTATGGATATGGATTACGATATCCTGGAAGGGGAAGACTGCCGCCAGGTGGTGGGAAATGTCACTGCGGCTGTTAAATATGGGAGAGGGCTGTATGAGATGCCGGTTTTCCTCAGCGGAATCATAGTCAATGGGGTAATGGTGGTGTTTTATGCCGTTTTGATCTGCCGGATCGCCTGGTGGCTGGCGGCGGTGATCATGGTTACGGTGATGATTGACCTGGAAATTTTGGAAGTGGCCCGCAGAAAGCACAAGCAGTACTATGGGGAGACCAGCCGGTATTCCAGGCGGACGGATTATATCAACCACCAGGCAGAGGACGCGGCTGCCGGGAAGGACATCCGCATGTACCGCCTGGGGGACTTTTTTCTGAAAAAATATGGAGAGTCCCTGGACGGACTGGAGGGGATTTTCAATAAAATCCACCAGTGGTATCTGGTACGCAGCATCAGCGACGCTGTTCTCATGGTGTTTAGAAGCGGCATTGCCTATGTGTTCCTGCTGATTTCGCTGGTGCGGGGAGATATGACGGCGGCGGAATTTGTCTATTACATCGGTCTGGTCAGTTCCTTTGCATTCTATTTTGAAGAGCTGGTTAGGATTCTCATGATTTTAAACAGCACAAATGCCTCTGTCAGTTTTATTCGGGAATTTTTGGAATGGCCCGACGGATGGAACCGGGGAGAGGGAGTGGGAAAGGAAATCATGGAATCCATTCGGAAAGCACCGGTGAAGCTGGAGCTGCGCCATGTGTCTTTTACGTATCCGGGGAGTGAGAAAGAGACCCTTTCCGATATCAATCTGCTGATCCGTCCCGGAGAAAAGCTGGCTCTTTTGGGCCTAAACGGGGCGGGAAAAACCACTTTGGTCAAGCTGATCTGCGGGTTTTATCATCCCACGGAGGGAGAGATTTTTCTGAACGATATCCCTGTGGGCCAGTTCAGCCGGGAAGAATATTATAGTCTCCTGTCGGTGCTGTTTCAGGATTACACCCTCCTTCCCATGACGCTGGACGAGAATCTGACGGGCCGGGAAGAGGGGAAGGAAGACAGACAGCAGCTGGATTGGGCGCTTCGGATGTCCGGCTTCTGGGAGCGGTACCATAGGCTGCCGGAAAAAGGGCGGTCCAAGATGGTGCGGGAAGTGCAAAAGGACAGCGTGGATTTTTCGGGAGGAGAGAAACAGAAACTTTTGTTTGCCAGGGCGCTGTATCGTAAGGCGCCTTTGGTGATTTTGGATGAGCCCACGGCGGCTCTGGATCCCATAGCGGAAAATGAGTTGTATCTGCACTATGGAGAGGCCATGGAAAATGCCACATCCATCTATATTTCTCATCGTCTGTCCAGCACCCGATTCTGCGACAGGATTGTGCTGCTGGAAAATGGACGGCTGGTGGAAGAGGGAACCCATGAGGAGCTGATGAAAGGCGATACGCGATATGCCCAATTGTACCGGGTACAGAGTCAATATTACGTGACCAATCCAGATTCCCCCAACTCCCCAGAAAGGAATATGGTGGAATCCGGCGGCACGCAAAGCATTGGCAGAAGGGAGGCTGGCCATGAAGAGAAGTGATTGGAGAAGCCAGTGGATGCTGGTAAAAGATTACTGCCGTATGGGATACCGCCGCGTTCTGGTGTATATGGCGGTTTTGGGTGTGTTGGAAGGGCTGCGCCCATATATTTCCATGATTCTTATGGGAGCGCTGTTGGATGCGGTGTATGCCGGGAAAGGTATGGAACAGCTGCTGATGCTGACGGCTGCGGCGCTGGGAACAGAGGGCGTTATGGCACTGATCAACGGATTTTTATACAAGGGATTCAATAAAAAGCTGGAATATATGTATGAACAGCAAAACGCTCTTTTGGCATCCCGATGTCTGGATATGGATTATGAATATTTGGAGGATCCGCGTATTCATGAAGCTCTTCATAGCATGAAAAACGCCAATACCAACCAGGGACTCATGGGATGGGTGCTGAACAATTGGTTCAAAATGATCCGTGCCATGACGGCCATCTTTGCCGCTGTGATCATCGTCATTCCCATGTTTGTGAAAAACACGCCGGTGACAGACGGAATCCTCACGTCCTGGGTATCCAGTTTGGCGCTGGTAACGATCATCGCCGCCATGATCGGCCTCAGCTACCACATGGATTTGCGTTATGGGATTGGGATCAAAGAGTGCAACGAAAGGCGGGCGTCCCACGAAAGTGTGCTGGAATATTACATGGGAATTTTTTCCGGGTGTGAGCGGCAAAAAGATTTGCGTATCTACGGGCAGCGGGAACAGATTCTGGCCAGCACAGACAAAGCCATTGATCATGCGCAGGAAGAGATCGACTGTGCGGCAGGACTGGCGGTGCGGGGAGAGGTCATCCGCCGAACCGTCTCCGGTCTCACGGGACTCCTGGTTTATGCCTTTTCCGGAATGAGGGCTTGGCTGGGACTCATCAGCGTGGGAAATGTGGTAACGTATGCCGCCAGCATTCTCCGCATGTCCACTGCTGTGGCGGAGCTGATGTCCGCACTGGCCCGAACCAAAAATCATTCCCGCTATTGTCAGGATTATGTGGAATTCTCTCAGCTGGGGAAAAAGAAATATGAAGGCACGCTTCCTGTGGAAAAGAGAAGGGATAACCGATTTTCTGTGGAGTTCGATCATGTGTCTTTCCGCTATCCGGGAACGGAAGAGTACGTAATACGGGATCTGAGTCTGAAATTCGTCATTGGAGAGCGGATGGCCATAGTGGGAAAAAACGGTTCCGGAAAGACCACGTTCATCAAATTGCTCTGCCGCCTGTATGATGTGACGGAGGGCGCCATCAAAGTCAATGGCATTGATATTCGAAAATACGACTATGAGGAATACTGCCGTCTGTTTTCTGTGGTATTCCAGGATTTCCGCATGTTTTCCTTCGCGTTGGGGGAAAACATTGCCTGCAGCGATGCGCCGGATGCGGACCGGGTGCGGGATGCCCTGAACCGGGCCGGGCTTGAAGGGGTGTTGGGGCGTCTGCCCCAGGGGCTTGGCACTTATGTGGGAAAAGAATTCGATGAGCAGGGAGTCTCGTTTTCCGGCGGAGAAAAACAGAAAATGGCCATCGCCAGAGCCATCTATAAGGATGCTCCCTTTGTGATCATGGATGAGCCCACGGCAGCTTTGGATCCTGTGTCGGAATATGAGGTATACGCCGGATTTGACAAAATGGTGGGTAATAAGACGGCCATTTACATTTCCCATCGTCTGGCATCCTGCCGGTTCTGCCAAGATATTCTGGTATTTGACAAAGGCCAGGTGGTGCAGAGGGGAAGTCATGAAGAACTGGAGGTGCAGCCTGGTCTGTACCGCCAGCTCTGGCAGGCCCAGGCCCAGTATTATACGAGAAATTTTTCGGCGCCCCTTGCGAATGACTCTTTCTCCATGCTATACTGAACAGCGGAAGAAGGGAGGAAGGGTAGATGAGAATTGCCATCTGTGATGATGAGGCGGCGCAGCGGGAGTATCTGGCTCAGTTGGCAGGTCAGTGGGGGGAGCAGCGGGGAGAGAAGGTGTCCTTATCCCTTTTTCCAGACGGCAAAAGCTTTCTTTTTCGGTGGGAAGAGGAACAGGGGTTTGATTTGCTTCTCCTGGATATTGAAATGGCAGAGATGAGTGGTATGGAGCTGGCCAGACGGCTGCGCCAGGACAGAGCGGATGTGGCCATTATTTTCATTACCGGGTATGCGGAGTACATGGCCCAGGGATATGATGTAAGAGCCATTCATTATCTGCTGAAGCCTGTGGACAAGGAGCGTCTGTTTGCCGCCATGGACTGTGCCATGGAGGAAACGGGAAGACGGGGACAGCGGTGCATTTTTGTCACAGATGAGGGAGAGATCAGCGTCACCCTCCAGGATATTCTGTACGCCGAAGCGTTTGGCCATGCCTGTGTTCTGCATTTGACAGGGGGGAGACAGTGGAAAGTGAAAAAAAGCATGGCGGATTTGGAAGTGCTTCTGGGCCGCTTTGCCATCGACGCCATGCGATCGCACCGTTCGTATCTGGTGAATTTGGAGTTTGTGGCAGGGATTTTTCGGGAAGAAGCCGTGCTGGACGACGGCAGCAGGATTCCTGTCAGCAGAAAACAATACCGGGAATTTCATGAGGCATTTCTGCGCCATTTTCACAGACCGGACATTTTACGTCCAGGGAAGAGGAGGCAGCCATGACTGGAATGCTGGTAATGGCATTTTTGATGTTACTGGCCATCAACGGCGTCTTATGGCTGCTTTTGCTCCCTATATGGACGGATAAGCGGCTCCGGGCTTTTCAGGAGGATTTGGTGAATCGGCATTATGATGAGGTGGAGACCATGTACCGTAAGATGCGGGGATGGCGTCATGATTATCACAATCATATCCAGGTGCTGAAAGCCTATCTGTCCATGGGGCAGTATGAGGAGGCAAAACGGTATCTGGAGGAACTGAGACAGGATCTGACCACAGTGGATACGGTGTTCAAGACAGGAAATCTGATGATGGATGCCATTTTAAACAGCAAGATCGCTCGGATGCGGGAAAAGGAGATCCAGGTGGATGCCGCGGCTTATGTGCCAAACCGGCTGCCTATCCCGGACATTGATTTGGCGGTGTTGGTGGGGAACCTGCTGGACAATGCCATGGAAGCGTGTGAGAAACTTCCCCCTCAGGAGCGGTTTGTTCGGATCTATGCAGATATTCTGAAAGGGCAATTTTATCTGGCTGTAACCAACGCCATGAAAGGCAGGGAGAGCAAGCTGGAAATATCCTTTTATACCACCAAACAGGGCAGCCATGGATACGGTCTGTGGCGGGTGCGCAGCATCGTGGCCAAATACGGCGGCTTTCTCAATCAGAAATCGGAAGAAGGCGTCTTTGCCACGGAGGTCAGCATTCCGCTGCCCATGGGGGAGACGAAAGAGCGGTGAGAGAGCGGAGTGTTTGGCAGTGCGAGAATGAGTTCGCTTTTGTGCTTTTGGTCCGAATTGTGCCCAGTTGTCGATGGATTGATTGTGCCTGGCAGGCAGGGATGGTATACTTCCATTGAGCCATGAGCTCATCTGTGTACGGCGGATTCTGGTGAGCTGTACACGAAATATGGAAGAGACAGGAGGAAACAGGCATGAGAGTACTTTGCATAGGAAACAGTTTTTCCACAGATGCAACCACGTATCTGTACCGCACGGCTGCCAGCGCCGGAGTAAAGTTGGAGACATATAATCTCTACATAGGGGGATGCTCCCTGGAGCGCCATTGGAATAATGTGCTCAGCGGTGAACCGGAGTATCTTCTGGAGATCAATGGACAAAGTACAGGCCGGATGATATCCATCCAGGAGATGGTGTTGGGGCAGGAGGCGGCATGCGGTAAGCCTTACTGGGATATCATCACTGTACAGCAGGCCAGCCATGAAAGCACCAGGTATGAGACGTATCAGCCGTATATGAAGAACCTGACAGACTGGCTTCGCAGCCATGCAAATTTCGGAAAATTGGCGCTGCATCAGACCTGGGCGTATGAGCAGGGGAGCCAGCGGCTGACAGAGAGGATGGGATATGAAGACCAGGCGGATATGTTCCGGGATCTGAAAGCAGCCTATGCCAGGGCAGCGGAGGACTGCGGTATCCAGACGGTGATTCCCTGCGGTCAGATTTTTCAGGAACTTTTAAAAGATGGCATCGGGAAAATCCATCGGGATACATTCCACGCCCTGATTCCCATGGGAAGATACGTCCTGTCCCTGGTATGGCTGGCGGCTCTGACAGGAACGCCGCCTAAACAGGCAGTGTTCTGCCCGGAGGGGATGCATGAGACGCTGGCCCTTTGTATACGTTCGCTGGTGGAGGAACATCTTCGCGGTCTGGGAGTTCTCTGAGTCTGCCTCCGCGTATCCGACGCGTACAGCCGCCAATCTATTTTGTGAGGAGGATGGATCATTGGGAAATTTATTTATAGGATCGTTTGAAGTCATGTTTTTGCTGGTTTTTGTACTGGTGATAGGTACCTTTGTGGTGACTATTTTTAAAGGGGTGCGCCAGTGGAATAAGAATAACCAGATGCCCAGGTTGACGGTGGATGCCATCGTGGCGGCCAAGCGGACGCAGGTGGGCCGCCATTCCCGTGCCGGAAGCGGGGGAACCTCCTCTTACACCCATTATTTTGTCACCTTTCAGGTGGAGAGCGGAGATCGGCTGGAGCTGTCGGTGGACGGATCGGAGTATGGAATGCTGGTTGAGGGCGACAGAGGGAAGCTGAGTTTTCAGGGAACCAGATATCTGGGGTTT
>CAJFUP010000059.1 GCA_904420225.1 uncultured Lachnospiraceae bacterium | reverse complement strand
TTTGCTCAGTTGGATGTGACCATCGCAAGTCTCCACCTGCCCTGTTTTCGCTGTCGGGAGGAAAAGGAAAATACCAGGGCAGTTCTGCGGGCCATTGAAAATCCGTTGGTGGATATCATCGGCCATCCAGATGACGCGCGGCTTCCCCTGTCCTATGAACCTATAGTTGAAGCGGCCAAGAAGCACAAAAAGCTTTTGGAGGTCAATGAAAGTTCATTGAATCCCAGCGGATATCGTCTGGGTGCGGCGGATAATTACAAAGAAATGCTGCGGCTCTGCAAGGAGTATCAGCAGCCCATTGTGGTGGACAGCGACGCTCATTTTCTCACACAGATCGGCGCCCATGCCCGGGCAGAGGCACTGCTGAAAGAGCTGAACTTCCCGGAGGACTTGGTGATCAATGGTTCCGTGGAGCAGTTTTTGCAGTATACGGGGAAATACCGCAGAAAATAGTAGACTTTGAAACTTTACTGTGCTAAAATAGTGATGAGTTGTCGGGGTAAAAGGGGTTGGACTCATATATTTAAAAACAAGTACTGGAGGATTCCATGAACAAAAAAATCAAAACAGCCGCGGTGGATTCTCTGTTTCGTGCGATCCTTACGCTGAAGACAGAGGAAGAATGCTATGCGTTTTTTGAAGATGTATGTACGGTCAATGAGCTGCTGTCATTTGCTCAGCGCTATGAAGTGGCGATGATGCTTAGAGAGGGAAAGACATATCTGGAGATTGCGGAAAAGACAGGGGCATCCACAGCTACCATCAGCCGTGTCAACAGGAGCCTAAATTTTGGAAATGACGGATATGATATGACATTCAAACGTCTGAAGGAGAACGGGGATCCGATTTCGTCGGATCCTGTCTGAAAAAGACAGAGGAATCTGCCTGCACATATAACATGGGGCTGCCGTGTCATTTTTTGCGGCAGCCCTCTTTTTATTTATCATGTCTTGATTCTTTCAGGTCAATGATGGTCTCAATCATTCGTTTCTTCAGATATACGTCAAATCCCAGCATACAGATGAAAGCAAACAGCTGGAGCTCCTCCTGCTCTTCTTTGGGCGCGTCCTGGAATGAGGTCTGGGATAACTTGAATTTGGTGTGGATGTCTTTCAGCAAACGGCGCATTTCCTCGCTCTCAAAGGATACCACTTCCGAATAAATGTCCTCCAAATTCCATTTCTCCGTTTTCCCAAAATGGGAAGTGAGAGGTGAAAAAAGCTCCTGAATATCGGTGATGGAGAGAAAACTCTTCATGTAATAAATGAAGATCAGGAGAAGCATGTGTTCCTTGGAATACTTCTTCTTCACCGGAGGGGGAAGAAGGTTGTTTTTGGCGTAGTTATTGATCATGGTTTTTGTCAAGATCTTGTCATCCTCGCGGCGCTTGGCGTCCGCCAGGTGGTCGTTCATGAATGTGGTTACTTGATCCATGTACAGATCGATGCCGGGAATGTCCTCCGGTTTTATGAAATCCAAATTGGATAATTTTCTCAGCAATTCTTTATACAGTTCCTGGTTTGTCACGGATACTCCTCCCTTCAGGGGCAAAAGAACATTTGACCCTCTGGTATCATTATATAGTTTCGAAAACCATAAGACAAGCATTTTCTTCGGCTTTCCCCAAACGGGTCTCCACGGATGTATGGAAAGGCGCGCGTATTTGGCAGGGCAGTTGTCTGAACCATAGCGGCAGTCAGAATTTTCGGCGCAGGATGGCGGCCAAAAGGGAGATGACAAAATGGGGAAACTATATTATAATACCATTAGCATCAAATAACGGAGAGCTGATACTGACGAGAGGTTTCTGATATCAGCTGCAGGACAGGGATCCGGCCATGGCCGGATGCCGGAAAGGCAGGTTAATTTATGGGTGTAATTCAGCGGTTCAAAGACATTATGGCGGCCAATGTGAATGCGCTTTTGGATAAAGCGGAGGATCCGGAGAAGATGATTGACCAGTACTGCCGCGACATGCAGAAAGAGCTGGGCAATGTAAAGGCGGAGACAGCGGCGGTGATGGCGCAGGAAGCCAGAGCCAGACGCGAATTGGATGAGTGTATTCAAGAGGCCGCCAAAATGCAGTCCTATGCGGAAAAGGCGGTTATGGCTGGAAATGACGATGACGCCAGACAGTTCCTTATGAAGAAGAAATCCCTGACGGAAAAGCAGACATCACTGCAGCAGGCGTACGATTTGGCGGCTTCCAATGCCCAGAAGATGAAGCAGATGCACGATAAGCTGGTTTCTGATATCAGTCAGCTCAATGCCAAGAGAGATGCCATCAAGGCAAAAGTAGCTGTGGCCAAGGCCCAGCAGAAGGTGAACCAGATGGGATCCAGCTTAAATGGCGCCAATGACGCCATGTCTGCTTTTGGCCGAATGGAGGAAAAAGCCAATCGGATGCTGGATGAAGCAAACGCCATGGCAGAGTTGAACGCCTCCGGCTCCGATGACATTGATGATCTGGCGGCCAAATACGATGCGGCTCCATCCTCCCAGGTGGATGACGATCTGGCGGCTTTGAAAGCAAAACTTGGCAAATAGGCGCTGGATAGAAGGAATTGGCGCAGAGGATTTAAAACAGCAGATTCCGATGGGGATCATGGGAAAGGAATGAGAAAAACATGGGATTGTTCAGTCAATTTGCGGATGTGGTGGAGTGGCAGGAGACGCGGGATGACGTGATCTTTTGGAAGTGGAACGAAGATGAGATCAAGAAGGGGAGCCGTCTGGTGATCCGCCCTGGTCAGGACGCCATTTTCCTCTACAACGGACGGGTGGAAGGCGTGTTTACGGATGAGGGATCCTTTGATATCGCATCGGATATCATTCCCTTCCTGTCTTCTCTAAAGGGATTCAAATTTGGGTTTAACAGCGGAATCCGTGCGGAAGTTCTGTTCATCAATACCAAGGAATTCACCGTGAAATGGGGAACCAAGAATGCGGTGAGCATTCCTGCCCCCGGTCTGCCGGGAGGGATGCCCATCCGCGCTTTCGGTTCATTCCATTTTAAGGTATCCGATTACGACCGGCTCATCGCCAAGATTGCAGGTGTGAAAAAACAGTTTTGTGTGGATGATGTGAAGGAGCGTGTCATGGCCCACAGTGATCAGCTTCTCATGAAGTGGATCGTGAGAGAGGGAAAAGATATGTTCCATCTGCAGGCGTATGCCGATGAGATCGGCAGAGGAATTGCACAGGATTTGGATATGGAGATGATGAAGATCGGAATCAGTATCACTGGATTCCAGATTCAGAGTGTCTCTTATCCGGAAGAAGTGGCCAGGATGCAGCAGAAGGCCGCTTCCCAGGCCATGGTGGGAGATATGGCTAAATATACGCAGACGGCTATGGCCGATTCCATGACGGCTGGGAATGGCTCCCATATGGCAGCCGACATGGCGGGGATGCAGATGGGAATGATGATGGGGCAGCAGATGGCCAGCCAGTATGGCCAGATGGCTGCTGCGGCGTCGGCTTCATCCAGTGCACAGTCCTTGGACCAGCAGACTTCCGGCACAGCGCCGGGGCAGACGATTCCTAATTTTTGTCCCAACTGTGGCGCCAAAACGACGGGAGGCAAGTTCTGCTCCAATTGCGGCCAAAAATTGGTATAGAGACCCCGGGCCAGCGCCGGATGCCTTGAGGAAAAGCAAGCTGTCGAATCATGGAAAATTCAGGATTTTCCGTATCCGGCAGCTTTTCGTATGAAAAGAGGATAGAAATGAGTATTTATGAATCACTGAATGACAAGCAATACGAGGCGGTATGCCACACAGAGGGACCGCTGCTCATACTGGCCGGAGCAGGGTCCGGGAAAACCAGGGTACTGACCCACCGCATTGCCTACCTGATAGAGGAAAAAGGGGTGAATCCATGGAATATCCTGGCCATCACCTTTACCAATAAGGCGGCGGGGGAGATGAGGGAAAGAGTGGATAAAATCGTGGGATTTGGGGCGGAGAGCATCTGGGTGGCCACGTTCCACTCCACCTGCGTCAGGATCCTGAGACGCCACATTGAGGCCTTGGGATATGGCACCAACTTTACCATCTATGACGCCGACGACCAGAAAACACTGATGCGCCAGGTACTAAAGGCCATGAACCTGGATCCCAAGCTGTTTAAGGAAAAATCCATGATGGCCATGATCTCCAAGGCCAAGGATGAGATGATTTCCCCGGAAGAGGCCATGGCCAGTGCAGGCGGTGACTTCCGCATGCAGATGGAAGCCAAGGTATACGCGGAATATCAAAAGCGGCTGCGGGAGAACAATGCGCTGGACTTTGATGATCTTCTTGTGAAGACAGTGGAGCTGTTTGAAAACAATCCTCAGATTCTGGATTACTATCAGGAGCGCTTCCGCTACATCATGGTGGATGAATATCAGGATACCAATACGGTACAGTTCCGCTTTGTCAGCATTCTGGCGAGAAAGTACCAGAATCTCTGTGTTGTGGGAGATGACGATCAGTCCATTTATAAATTCCGCGGAGCCAACATCACCAATATCCTGAGCTTTGAGCAATTTTTTCCCGGAACCAAGGTCATCAAATTGGAACAGAATTACCGCTCCACCTCTTCCATTTTGGATGCAGCCAATGAAGTGATTCGCCATAATAAGGGCCGTAAGGAGAAACGTCTTTGGACGGATAAGGGACAGGGCGAGAGGGTGAAGTTCTGCCTGTTTGACAATGCCTATGAGGAGGCGGAGGGCGTCGTTGGCGGTGTGCGCCGGGCAGTGGAGCAGGATGGACTCTCGTACAGCGACTGCGCGGTTTTGTACCGGACCAATGCGCAATCCCGTGCCTTTGAGGAAAAGTGTATTTCCTTGAATGTACCTTATCGACTCATTGGGGGCGTCAATTTCTATCAGCGCCAGGAAATCAAGGATATTTTGGCATATTTGAAAACTGTGGATAATGGGCGGGATGATATCGCAGTGCGCCGTATCATCAATGTACCCAGGCGGGGCATTGGCCAGACAACCATTGACCGGGTGCAGGCGTATGCCGATCAGCGCCAGATCAGCTTTTTTAATGCCCTGGAATATGCGGAGGAGATTCCGGCTCTTGGTCGGGGAGCCGCGGTGAAGAAGTTGAAGTCCTTTGTAAACCAGATTATGGTATATAGGGCGCAGGCGGAATATCTGGGGATTTCACGGCTCATTGAGAACATTTTGGAATCCACGGGATATTTGGAGGAGCTGGACCAGCTGGAGGATGAGAAAGCGCAGCAGAAAAAGGAAAACCTGGATGAGCTGGTCAGCAAGGCGGCGGATTATGAGGAGTCTTCCAATGAGGAGGAACCCACATTGAGCGGCTTTTTGGAGGAGGTGGCTCTGGTGGCGGACATTGACAGCATGGATGATTCCGCCAACCGGCTGACGCTGATGACCCTCCACGGAGCCAAGGGGCTGGAATTTCCCAGGGTTTACCTTTGCGGCATGGAAGAGGGGCTTTTTCCCAGTTATATGTCCATGATGTCCGGCGATCCCACGGATATGGAAGAGGAGAGGCGTCTCTGTTATGTGGGAATCACCAGAGCCATGGATCATCTGACCCTGACGGCGGCCAAGATGAGAACCGTTCATGGAGATGTGCAGTACAATCGTCCCTCCCGGTTCATTGAAGAGATTCCTGAGACGCTTCTGGACCGCAATGATACCGGAAGCGGCCTCAATCTCTCTTCCTTTGGATTTCGGCGGACAGAGGGCAGCGGTGGTCTCAAGTCCTCCGCTGCGAAATCGGGATTGGGATTCGGAAAAGCAGCTGGCGGTTTTGGATTTCAGTCGGCTCTGAGTCGTTTTGGCTCTGGGGCCTCCCAGTCTGGCCGGTTGGGATCAGCAGATGGGATCTTCGATTTGCCCAAGAAGAATGCCTACGGCGGCGGCTTCTCCAGATCGGTTCCACCGGCCAGGAGCGCGACTTCTGCGTCAAAGGAAGCCCCCCTTGGAAAGTCATTTACGGTTAATAAGCAGGACGGGCTGGATTATAAAGAAGGAGATACGGTGCGGCATATTAAATTCGGCGTGGGGACCGTCATGGAGATTCAGGAAGGTAAGAAAGACTATGAAGTCACCGTCAACTTTGAAAAAGCGGGAGTAAAGCGGATGTTTGCCAGCTTCGCGCGCCTTCAGAAGGTAGAAGCGTAAGCCGTGCCATAACAAAACAGGTACAAAAACGGAGGATGGAATGGAAGAAAAACAGAGTTTGGCGGTTGTCTCGCTGAAGAAAGGAGAAGGGCGTACGGTGAAGGCCGGAGGCGCTTGGATCTTTGACAATGAAATCGAAAGTATCATGGGACATTTTGAGAACGGAGATGTGGTTTTGGTGCGGGATTTTGACGGGTATCCTTTGGGAAAAGGATTCATCAATCAAAATTCAAAAATCCGAATTCGTATGTTGACAAGACGGGCAGATCAGCCCATTGACCGCCAGTTTCTCCGCATGCGGGTAAAAAATGCGTGGGAATACCGGAAAAAGACCGTGGATACCTCCAGCTGTCGTGTGATCTTCGGGGAGGCAGATTTCCTGCCAGGTCTGGTGGTGGATAAGTTTTCCGATGTGCTGTGTGTTCAGTCCCTGGCTTTGGGTATGGATCGAATGAAAGAGGAAATCGTGGATCTGATCCGGGAAGTGTTGGCGGAAGACGGCATCGCGGTGAGGGGAGTCTATGAGAGAAGCGATGCCAAAGTGAGGAAGCAGGAGGGAATGGAGCTGAAAAAAGGCTTCATTGGCCCAGAATTTGATCCGGTGGTGGAGATCGTGGAAAATGGCGTTCGTTATTGGGTGGATATCAAGGATGGGCAGAAGACAGGATTCTTTCTGGATCAAAAGCTGAATCGAAAGGCCATCCATCCCCTGTGCCCGGGAGCCAGGGTGGTGGACTGTTTTACCCATACCGGTTCCTTTGCGCTGAACGCAGGTATCGCCGGGGCTGCAGAGGTACTGGGGGTGGACGCTTCGGAGCTTGGCATCCATCAAGCGGAGGAAAATGCCAGGCTCAACGGACTGGAAGACCGGGTGAAATTTTTATGCGCCGATGTATTTGAGCTCCTGCCGGAGCTGGAAAAGCGGGGAGAGCAGTATGATGTGGTGATTTTGGATCCGCCTGCTTTCACCAAATCAAGAAGTTCCGTGAAAAACGCTGTGAAAGGATATCGGGAAATCAATCTCAGGGGCATGAAACTGGTGAAGGACGGCGGGTTCTTGGTGACTTGTTCCTGTTCTCATTTCATGACGTATGAGTTGTTTACCAAAACCATCCGTCAGGCTGCCAGAGATGTACACCGGCAGCTGCGCCAGGTGGAGTTTAAAACGCAGGCGCCGGATCACCCGATTCTGTGGTCAGCGGATGAATCGTATTACCTTAAGTTCTATATTTTCCAAGTGTGCCTAGACAAGTAGCGGGAAGAAAAATTGTGGACAGACAAAAGCGGATGGAAAGATGCGGCACACAGACAAAAGGAGGGCGGATATGAATATCAATGAGATCGCAAAGATGGCGGGCGTATCCAGGGCCACGGTGTCCCGATACCTCAATGACGGATATGTCAGCAAAGAGAAACGGGAAGCCATTGGCCGGGTCATTGAGGAGACAGGATATCAGCCCTCCAGCCAGGCACAGACACTGCGCACCCGGCGCACCAAACTCATCGGCGTGATTCTGCCCAAGATCAATTCGGATACGGTAAGCCGAATGGTGGCAGGTATCAGCCAGGTCCTCAATCAGAAAGATTATCGGATTATCCTGGCCAATACGGCCAATCAAGTGGAGGAAGAATGGAAATATCTGGCTCTCTTTCAGGAGAACCAGGTGGACGGCGTCATCCTCATCGGAACCATTTTCACCAAGAAGCACCGAAAGCTGATGGAAGCCAGCCGGGTTCCCATCGTGGTTCTGGGGCAGAAACTGGAGGGCTATCCCTGCGTATACCAAGACGAATTTCATGCCAGCCGGGAGCTCACCGAGTGTCTGCTGCAGTATGGGCGAAACATTGGATATATTGGGGTAACGCAGAAAGATGAGGCGGCCGGCCTGGGAAGAAGGAAAGGGTTTGAGGCGGCGCTTAAAAGACAGAAGAGAACGTGTCCGCTGGAGAATCGGAGAGAAACCACGTTTCGCCTGGAGGGCGGATACCAGGCAGCCAAGGAACTGATGGAAAAGAATGGTGAGATCGATACCATATTTTGCGCCACGGATACCATTGCTGTGGGGGCTCTGGTATATCTGCGGGAGCGCGGAATTCAGGTGCCGGGGCAGGTACAGGTGGCGGGAATGGGCGATACGCAGCTGGGACAGGTTATGGCGCCGGCGCTGACCAGCATTCACTTTTTCTATAAGACCAGCGGCATGGAAGCGGCCAGGATGATGGTGGATCTCTTGGAAAATGAGGAAGCCGTCACCAAAGAGATCCGAATGGGATATGAGCTGAAAATTCGCCAGTCCACCCGCAGCCACAGCTCCTCATGGGATGTCCCGCAGGGCAGCCAAACTGCGCAGCGGAATGCTTGAAAGAATCTGTTTTGCCGCGCGCAGAAATACAGAGGGCAGATTTTGTGGTCAATTTGGACAAAACAAGAGAGGTAACTTTGTAAAACATAGCAATTTACAAAGTTACCTCTTTTTACTATACTGAAGACAGATATGAGAACGATCTCACATATGCACATCTTTGAAAATGGAGGGTTTCTATGGACTACAAAGCAGCAGCACAGCAGGTGTACGAAAAAATCGGCGGCCGTGAAAACATTGTTTCCGCGGCCCACTGTGCCACCAGACTTCGCCTTGTCATCGGGGATAATGACAAATGTGACAAAGAAGCGGTGGAGCAGATTGAGGGGGTGAAGGGGGTATTTTTTGCTTCCGGTCAACTGCAGATCATCTTTGGCACAGGTACTGTCAATAAGGTGTATGAGGAATTTGTCAAAATCGCCGGTATCACGGCAGCGTCCAAAGAAGAGGTGAAGCAGGCCGCCAATGCCAGGCAGAGCCTGCCCAAACGTTTGATCAAGACATTGGGAGACGTTTTTGTCCCCATTATTCCCGCCATTGTGGCCAGCGGTCTTCTAATGGGGCTTTTGGAGGGGCTGAGCAAGGTCTATCCAGGATTGGCGGATTCGGGAACGTATACGATTCTCCATCTGTTCAGCAATGCCGCATTCACCTTCCTGCCGGTTCTGATTGCAGTCAGCGCGGCCAGGGTGTTTGGCGGAAATATGTTTCTGGGGGCCGTTATCGGTATGATCATGATCCACCCGGATTTGGTGAATGCCTGGTCCGTGGCCACCACAGATTCCGTACCCACTGCTTCGGTCTGGTTTGGTCTGTATGACATTCAGCTGGTGGGATACCAGGGGCATGTGATTCCGGTGGTCATCGCTGTGTGGTTCATGTCAAACCTGGAAAAGCGGCTGCACAAACTGGTGCCGGAGGTCATTGATTTGTTTGTGACGCCGTTGGTCACGGTGCTGGTGACCGGGTATTTGACTTTGACCATATTTGGACCGGTGTTTTCCTGGATTGAGACCGGAGTCCTGAATGGCGTCCAGTATCTGATCACGCTTCCTCTGGGTATCGGAGCAGCCCTGGCGGGGGGAATCTATCCGGTAACGGTGGTGGCCGGTGTCCATCATATGTATAATGCGCTGGAGGCCGGTCTTCTGAGCGCCAATGGCATCAATACATGGATGCCCATTGCCACGGCGGCCAATGTGGCTCAGGGAGGCGCAGCCTTGGCCATTGCCTTGAAAACAAAGAATAAAAAGCTCAAATCTGTGGCTTTGCCGTCTTCTCTGTCTGCTTTCATGGGAATCACAGAACCCGTCATTTTCGGTGTAAATCTGCGCTACATGAAGCCTTTCATCGCCGGGATGATCGGCGGCGCCTGCGGCGCGCTGGTGGCAGGCGTGACGGGAGTGGGAGCCACAGCCTACGGCATTACGGGAATTTTCGGTTATCTGATCACCACAGATTACACCGTACAGTATACGCTGATCATAGCGGTGGCAGTCATTGTGTCCTTCCTGATTTCTTGGATTCTCTTCCGGGATGAGGAAGAAAAGCAGGCAGTCAATGCCGATACGGCTCCTGGACAACAGCAGAAGGATAGCGGGGAGCAGAGGGCTGAAAGAGCCGATGCGGAAATGGATGCGCAAAATCCAGATTATACCATTGGAAGTCCTCTGCAGGGAGAAGCCATCAAGCTGACAGAGGTAAAGGATGAAACGTTTGCCGGAGAAATTCTGGGAAAGGGAATGGCAGTGGTGCCGTCGGAGGGAACTGTGAAGGCGCCCTTTGACGGAATGGTAAGTACCTTGTTTGACACCAAACATGCCATCGGCCTGACCAGCCAGACGGGGATTGAGCTGCTGATCCATGTGGGCATCAATACCGTGGAGCTGGGCGGCGCCCATTATACAGCCCATGTGTCGGAGGGGGATACAGTCCGGGCGGGCCAGACGCTTTTGACCTTTGACATGGATGCCATCCGCCAGGCAGGCTACGATATTACCACGCCGGTGATTGTGACCAATTCCGATGATTATCGGCAGGTGCTCCAGGAAACGATCGGAAGCGTCACGTATGGTCAGCCGGTATTGAAGGTGGAGAAGGAGGAAAGAGGATGAATGAGCTGAGAACCATTCTGAAGGCAGAGGCGCATCGTCTGGAGCGGGAGAATGCACCACGGATGGGAGCAGATCCGTGGCGCATGAAGTTCCACTTGATGCCCCCCACAGGGTGGATGAATGATCCCAATGGCCTTTGTCAGTTCCACGGCACATACCATGTATTTTTCCAGTACACTCCATATGATGCCAGGGGAGGATTGAAGGTGTGGGGGCATTACAGCAGCAGGGATCTGATTCGATGGGAATACCATGGGGTTTGTCTGACACCGGACAGCCCCTATGATGTCAGCGGCGTATACTCGGGTTCCGCCCTCACGGATGGGGATGCCATGGTTTTATATTATACGGGAAACGTGAAGTATGACGGGGATTATGACTATGTGGAGAGCGGAAGAGAGGGGAACACCATCATGGTAACGTCCCCTGATGGTTTTCAGATGGGAGATAAGATCTGCGTGCTGCGGCCACAGGATTATCCCCATGATTACACCTGCCATATTCGGGATCCCAAAGTCTGGAAAGAGAACGGACAGTATTACATGGTACTGGGAGGGAGAAAAAAAGGAGATAAGGGAGCGATTCTTTTGTATTCCTCCGCGGATGGACGAGAGTGGAAATTGGAACGGGAATTTTCTTCCCAGGAAGATTTTGGCTATATGTGGGAGTGTCCTGACTTTTTTTGTCTGGACGGCCAGTGGATCGCCGCGTTTTCTCCCCAGGGAGTGGGGCGGCAGGAAACGGCATTTCAAAACATTTATCATTCCGGATATGTGATGATACAATCTCCTTTGGCATGGGATTCGAAAGGAGAAAGCGGCAGAATGAGGGTGCTGCCGGTGGAGCGGTTCCGTGAGTGGGACATGGGATTTGATTTTTATGCACCCCAGACCTTTCTGGATGAGGCGGGGCGCCGGATTTTAGTGGGATGGATTGGCCTTCCTGATGGGGATAAGGAGTATCAAAATCCCACGGTTGAGCGGGGATGGCAGCATGCCCTGACGCTGCCCCGAGAGGTTACCAGGAGGGGAAAGATGCTGTGCCAGTATCCCGTGGGGGAGCTTAAGGCGCTGCGGGGCGAAGAAATCTCGCTGGAACAGGGACAGGCCATTGTGAACAGCGGCTGTTTTGACCTGGTTGTCCGTGGAAAACCTGGGAAATCCTGCCGGATCGCCATTCACGGGGGTTTGGTCTTTTCCTGGCGGGATGGTATGGCGGCTCTGGAGCTGTCCCCTGAGCTCGGCAGAGGAAGAGCGGTGCGCAGGGCTCAGGTGGAATCCCTGTGGGAGGTGCGGATCCTGGCCGATGCCTCAGTGGCGGAGATTTATGTAAACGGGGGAGAAACCGTATTCACCACCCGCTACTATCCAGATCATACAGCGGCATCGGTTTCTGTTTTTTGGCCGGGAAGCCAAACCAACCTGTGGACCATGGACGGCTTCTCCATAATTCGGCGGTGAGAGGCTTAAGGCTGCCTTGACTTTTTCCGGCTTCATGGGCTATACTCGTGTCAGCATGCTTTGTTTTTCAGTGAAAGGATGATGAGGATGGAGCTGGAGCAGCTGGCGAAAAAAATGGAAGAAGACGGATATCAGCGAATTGCATCCAATGTGGAGCAGATCACACTTTTTTTGAAGAGAGAGGGAGAGAAAACCTGCGGTGTTTGCCTGGTGGATGACAGGACAGGAATCCTGGACGGAAGCGCTATGTTTGAGACTGTCATGAAAAAGACGGAAGAGAAGTTAAAAGATTGCGAACATGACCTTTTGGCTCTGATTGTAACCAACGATGTGGAGCGGGAAAAGCTCCATCAGGAGTCCTCGTATGCCTTTTGGCTGTTGGATGTGGTCGGCGGCCGCCGGATCGTGTTTGAACGTCAGCCCATTGGCTTTCATGGTTTGGAGGGGATTGTAGAGGATGTTTTGGATCGGACGAGAGGGGAGTGGGCAGCCGAGGCCGCGAGGGCCCGAAAAAACGGCGCAGGCGCTGCGGCTCCCGGAAGGCAGAGTCCATACTCCCACTGGGCCTATTCCCACCGGGTGGGGTGGAAAAATTATCTCTGTTCTGTGAATACGGTGATCATTCTCTTGAATGTGGTGATGTTTGTCTGGATGGAGCTGTCGCCGGAAGGTCCGGATCTGTGGCGGTACCGCCATGGCGCTCTGTATGTGGGCGGATATTTTGAGAATCCGGAGCTTTGGAGGAATCTGGCATCCGCATTTATCCATTTTGATTTCGTACACATCTTCAGCAACATGCTGGTGCTGTGGTTTACAGGAAGAACAGTGGAGAGCTTTCTGGGGTGGTGGCGGTACGCGCTGCTATATCTGGTTTCCATTTTGGGCAGTGACCTGGTCTCCCTGTTGTGGTACTGGTGGGTGGGCAGATGGAATGTGGTGACGGCGGGCGCCTCCGGCGCTGTGTTTGGCGTGGTGGGCATGCTGCTGTTCATTATGCTTTACGAGAGGGGGAGAAACGGGAGAATTCCCCTATCCCAGATCTTGATCCTCATATTTTTCGTTCTTTATGCCGGGAGTTCCAGCGAAGGCGTCAACCACAGCGCTCATCTGGGCGGTTTGCTGACTGGATTTTTGAGCGGCGCTTTGTTTTACCGAGGACCGGTCAGGAGCGGCGCGCGCCGTCCCGGGGAAGGGAAACGGTAAAGACGGAACCCTGGCCGGGGGCGGAGCAGACGGTGATATGGCCGCCGTGGGCCTCCACGATGCGCTTCACCACCGGAAGCCCCAGGCCGGTGCCCTCCTGCTTGGATGTGACAAAAGGCTGAAATATGGTAACCAGTTTGTCTGCCTCAATACCGCAGCCATTATCTTCAATATGAATCTTGACCGTTCTGGGGTCTGTCTCGCAGAGGATACGGACAAATCCGTCATCCTGGACAGATTCCAGAGCGTTTTTTATCAGATTGACAAATACCTCCAGCAGCTTGGTGGGATCTGCCATGAGGGGAGGCACCGGCGTGGAGCTGGTAAAGGTGAGTGACTTTTCTGTGTGTTCCGTCAGAGGGAGGCAGGCCAGGTACGCTTCCCGCAGCAGCCGGTTTAAATCGATCCGGCGGCAGTTGAGCTGCGTGCCGTTGGTGAAATCGGACATATTGTGGACCAGGGACTGCATATAGCGGCAGTCATGTTTCGTCTCTTTCCAGTATTTATAATCCTGAATCTCAGGATGGCTGGCTTCTATGTACTGCAGAGAGCTGCTCATGAGGGTGAGAGCGTTTCTCAGCTCATGGGAGATATTGGAGAGAAACAGGTTTTGTTCCTGCTCCACCCGATTCAGCAGCTCCTCCAGATCGGGATATACCGATTTCAGTTCCGATACTTTCAGTAACAGTTCATCCGATAACATGTTAAACATCCTTTCTTTTATTCCCGCGGGAATGATTTCATGGGCTTGACCAGTTTAGTGTATCATGGGAAAGTACAGAAAAATAGAAAGTTTCTGCGACAAATGCCCGGATAATCCTTCACGAATCCCAATGGTTCGACACCAACCGCTGCAATGGGTGCGGTGCAGAAAAATCCTGTCGCAAAGATACGAGCCTTTTTCCCTTGTCCCAGGCGGGTGATCCGATATAATGAGGGGAGAAAAACAGGAAAGGAGATCCGATATGATGGAATATCTGGAAAGAGGGTATGTGCTGTATGCCATGCTGGGCATCGGTATCCTCTGCATATTGGGAAAACTGATTGCCAATGGGACGTACAAAAGATTGATTCGCCAGGCGGAAAATATGGCATCGGCCAAAGAAAGTTTTTTGAAGCGCCTCAAGCTGAAATATGAGAGTACATATCGTTTGAATGAAGGGGTCAGCAATGTGCCTGCATTTGTGGAAAAAAATCTGTATCAGTATAAAAAGATGGGGATTTCCCTGAGAAGACTGGAAAATCTCACCATCCACGGAGCTCTGATCTGTCTCCTGGGCGGCGTGTGTGCCACACTGGCCGCATTTTGGTATCAGGCGGATATCCGCATCACAGCTCTGCAGTTTGCTGCTGGAATCATTGCCGGTTTGGCTCTGGTGCTGGCGGACAGCATACTGGATACCGGCACCAAGCGGGACGCCCTTCTGGCCAAT
The DNA here is from genome assembly GCA_904420225.1 of uncultured Lachnospiraceae bacterium. GTDB lineage: Bacteria > Bacillota > Clostridia > Lachnospirales > Lachnospiraceae > Fimimorpha. Next base: position 3,537 of record CAJFUP010000059.1, on the reverse strand, counting down.
ATATGCGACTATCTGGAGAATATTCTGGTGGTGCGCACATCCGGCAGTCAGGAAGCGGAAGAGGAGCCCACAGCCGCCAGAAGAAAGATTAAAAATGATGTGTTTGTGCGGCAGCAGAGCCGTCTTCAGGAAAGAGGGGGGCATCAGGGAGAACAAAAAGAATCACAGAAACCGGAAGGGACTGCGGCGGCAAAAACAATCCATGAGACGCCTGCTGCGGCGGCAGGAACTTCCATGGCATCCAGAAAGCGGGAGAATCAGTCGGACATGGAATCACTGAAAAAGAGTCTGGCGCAGATCGCCGCCGTCAGGGAAGAGGGGGGAGACGGGCAGAAAACCAGGAAAAAGCTTTCTCCCAAGGAGGAAAAGCTCATTGCCGACATCATCCAGGAATACCTGCAGTAACCCAAAATGGCAGCGGCCATTCCGCCATCATGCGCTGTGCCAAGTGTGTACGCAGATTTTCAATGTTTGCTTTACAACCCACGCGGGATTCGATATAATAAAAGCAGTTTTATCATGTTAAAAACTGCAAAGGAGAAAAGAAAGATATGGCAAAGGTTACATTTGATTATTCCAAAGCATCTTCCTTTATTTCACAGGAAGAAGTGGAAAACATGAAGAAGCTGGTTCTGGACGCCAAAGAGACTCTGGTCACCAAGACCGGCGCAGGAAACGACTTTCTGGGATGGATTGACCTTCCGGTAAACTATGATAAAGAAGAGTTTGACCGGATCAAAAAAGCAGCGGATAAGATCCGCAGCGACTCCGATGTGCTGCTGGTCATCGGCATCGGCGGCTCCTATCTGGGAGCCCGGGCGGCCAATGAATTTTTGAATCACTCCTTCTATAACAACCTGCCCAAGGACAAGAGAAAAGGACCGGAAATTTACTATGTGGGAAACAGCATCAGCTCCACCTATCTGAAGGATCTGATGGATATCGTGGACGGGAAAGATTTCTCCGTTAATATCATCTCCAAATCCGGCACCACCACGGAACCGGCCATCGCATTCCGCATTTTCAAGGAAATGCTGGAGAAGAAGTATGGAAAAGAAGAGGCGGCAAAGCGTATTTATGCCACCACGGACAAGGCCAGAGGCGCCCTGAAGAACCTGGCCAATGAAGAGGGATACGAGTCCTTCGTGGTACCGGATGATGTGGGCGGCCGTTTCTCTGTACTGACGGCAGTGGGGCTTTTGCCCATCGCGGCCACGGGGGCCGATATCGACGCTCTGATGGAAGGAGCTGCCAGCGCCAGAGAGAATGCGCTGAACGCGCCTTTTGAGGAGAATGATGCCCTGCAGTATGCTGCCATCCGCAATATCCTTCTGCGCAAGAATAAGATGGTGGAGATCACCGCCAACTACGAGCCCAGTCTTCACTATGTGACAGAGTGGTGGAAGCAGCTGTTCGGCGAGTCCGAGGGCAAAGATCAGAGAGGCATTTTCCCGGCTGGCGTGGATTTGACCACAGATCTCCACTCCATGGGACAGTTTATTCAGGACGGCGCCAGAATTATGTTTGAGACCGTCATCGAGGTGGAAGAGTCCAGAGAGAATATCACCATTGGCAAAGAACCGGTGGATCTGGATGGACTGAATTATCTGGCAGGCCAGACAGTGGACTTTGTCAACAAATGCGCCATGAAGGGTACCATGCTGGCTCACACAGACGGCAATGTTCCCAATCTCTGCGTCCATGTGCCGAAGCAGGATGCCTATAGTCTGGGACAGCTGTTCTATTTCTATGAGTTCGCCTGCGGCGTTTCCGGTTATCTGCTGGGCGTAAATCCGTTCAATCAGCCGGGTGTGGAAAGCTATAAGAAAAATATGTTCGCTCTGCTGGGAAAGCCGGGATATGAGAAAGAAAGAGAAGAGCTGACAAAGAGACTGTAATGACGTGTTGTATCTTGCGGCTTGGTCTGGATGAATTTTGAAATATGATTGGACATGGCTGAAAAGGGGCCATTGCAAAATGGATGAGAAATCATCTATGGAGCAATGGCTCCTTTTTTGGCAGAAATTGTCATATCCCTGCTTTTGCGTTTCTGGGGAATTTCTCTATGCAGAAATTTGGTATCACACCTCTTTTTCTTGTTTTTTTCTGGCCAGAAAATCTTTTAAAACCAGATTGATATACTGGGAAAAGGAACGATCGTCTTTTTCAGCAAGCTCTTTTATCTGCTCAATCAAATCTGTGTCCAGGGTAATGCTTACTTTTGTTTTTGATGGTTTCATTAAATCGGACTCCTTTTTTGTACAATATAGCATTTTGTCATTTTTAGTATTGACAAATCGCATAAAGCAGGATAAAGTAGGATTAAAAGGAGGGGAGAAAATTGTCATACGAAACAATTCAAAGTTTGGGATTCCGACAAGAAAGGTTAGACACTGTATATCCGCTCAAAGGAGCGATTCTTTTAAAGGATGGGAGAGATAAAGTTCTGCAGCTAAAGCTGCATAATGGTAGTCGGGAAGTCATTGATAAAGTGGTTATAGAGATTACAAGCATAAGTGAAAAAGGAGAAGAGCTGGGTGTGCAATCCTTTACATATAATGATTTGCTTGTGGATTCGGGAATGGATTTTGGCTCCAATATTCCCATTCCTTTAATGTTTGATGCGGCAACGGTGAAGGTTACCGTCAAAAAAGTAGATAATGACATATACATTAAGAATAATAGAGTAGTTATGAGCAAATCGTTTGGGGCATCAAGCTATAACGCAGTGGTATGTGTGGTGTTTTTGGTCTATACGTTGACAGTTCTATTATCGTTTCTGGGGACAGCGTCCACCATAATACCTTATACACTGTGTTCTTACTTGATGGTTCAGATGATCTATAGTGATAGTAAAAAATTTAAGGTAATGAAACTAATAAACATAGTTTATTTTTTTGCGTTTATCTTGGCACTAAACATTGTGAATGTTCAAGTGATGATGGAACATAGAATTTCCAATAGCTTCTATTACTACTCAAACAATAATTATTTTGATAGCATTATATTGCTGGCTAAAATTTTGCCATTAATTATGTGGACTATTTGGCTGTTTGTAAGCTTCAGAAATGAAAAGAGAGCTAGAACGTATGCTACTGCGGCATTATGTATCATTTATCTTGTGGGCGTTATCTTCGAAATTCATTGGATATCATTATGTGCAGTGCTGGCAGTTTGCATCTGGAGCTGGAGGAGAATCATAAAACGCCGTTTTGAATTATTACCAAGAGTGAAGGAGGAAAAATAAGATGGATGATATGACTATAGGCGTTATGTTGTTTTTGCTGATACTTGCGATCTTGATTTTCTTAGCCCTGAGGGAGCTTTGGTGCTGGTACTGGAAAATTAATGCCAGAATGCGGCAACTTGATTTGATCAATGATAATTTGAATCAAATTAAAAGGCTTTTAATGCAGAACAATGCTGGCAATAATCACATGTCAAATAATGATTCAAAAGATGACTCGCTGCCGAAATTGTAGAATTAAAAGCATATGAGAAGTTAGTCGCAATGGTGATGTTTTTGCGGAGGAGTAA
>CAJFUP010000058.1 GCA_904420225.1 uncultured Lachnospiraceae bacterium | reverse complement strand
TGAACCGCCGCTTGCGGAACCGCATGAGCGGTGGTGTGAGAGGTCGGAAATTCCTCAATCAGAGGAATTTCCTCCTACTCGATTGAGGATTCAGAGTCATTGGAAGGGACGCTTCCGCCGCCTTCCAGGCGCTTCATACGCCGTTTGCGGCGCAGCTCTTCCTGCTTTTTAAATACCATGGCGGCGCCGCTTTCATCCACATATTTCAAGGTTTTGACGGCAAATACACCGCTGCCATCATCCGCTCTTTTCATGCGTATCTTTCCCCGCAGCCAGCCGTGTTTGGGACAGTAGGACAGGGAGAGATAGCGATGGCTGCCGCTGGAGAACCAGCGGATTTTTTTTCGCGCCGCCCGGCCACAGCGGAAACAGACGGTGGCGGTCACATTCCGATCTTCCATGGCATCTTCCTTGGTGGGAAATACGCGGGAGACAAATTTGGAGTAGCGGTCAAACTTCAGATAAATTTCCTCTTTAGCCGTTCGGGGAGGGCGGTGATAGTCAATGGAAACCATAGAGGCCAGCCGTTTCATATCCAATGCTTCCATGACCATCCAGGTATAGCGCGCATCGGACAGAGCCCGGTGAAAAGCTTCTTCCTGAGGCAGATTTAAAAATGCCGCGGCATAGTCCAAGGCTCTGCGGGAAGTTCCCTCTTCCAGAGCCAGAGAAAATAGTTTCTGCACATCGTAATATAGTAGTGGGCGCGGCAGCGGATTGGGTATGCCGTAGAAATCCAAATTTTTTTCCAACTCTGTCAGATCCATGGGGCCCCAGGTACAGAAAATATAATCCTTTCCGCACCAGGCTAGAAATTCTTCCCAGACAGCGGGAAATGGACGGGCTTGTTCCAAATCGGCCTCACAAAGCCCCACCACCTGCCGAATGCGCTCAAAGAGATGGGGGTATACAAATGGACGGACCAGCTGTCCAAATTCCCCCAGGATGCGGCCGCTCTCATCCGCTTTGACGGCGCCGATTTCAATGATTTCAAAGGCCATTCTGGGGTGTTCCAGATGTTTGTCAGAGGCTTGATTCCATTCCAGATCAAATATAATGTAATTCATGGTTATTCTCTCTCATATGCGCGGAAAATCGCAGGAAAAGAGGTAGCCGCTGAAACTGCGGCCGGACCCAACCGGGTCAGTAGCGGTATCGCGGCCGTTCCTCTTTTTTTCTGGCTTTTTCCTTCCGCTTTTTTTGTAAAATATAGATACGGCTTCCCGCCAGGACGCCGAGGGCCAGTAGAGCCGCGCCTCCCAACACAATCCAGACATTGATCACAAACAGTCCCTCCGCAGACACAGATAAGGCGTTTTCCTGGCTGTCTGACAAAAACATGTTGTTTTCCACTGTCTGCCCCGAAGCCCGCAGCACAGCGCTTCCCAAGGGGTAGCCATCCAGCCGGTAGATGACAGAAGAACTGCCATTTTCTCCGCTTTCGCTGACGGACTTGTCCAGCTGCTCAAAGGAGACGGAATCCGGCATTACGACCCAGGAGTCGCTGTCCAGCGTCACCAGAGAAAGCGCCTCAGTGGGAATCTTTAGAGGGCTGGAGGACGAATGGCCTTGGCTGAAATCAGGGTCATTGACGGAAGCCCGAAGCAGCTTGAAGTTGGAAAAACCATACTCCAGCAGTGCCTTGGTGTCTTCGTACTGCTGAGGGTCTTCTGACTTCATAACCACACAGATCAAGGGGAGACCATCCCTTTCGGCATATGTCACCAGGCACCGTCCGGACTGCTGCGTCCAGCCGGTTTTTCCGCAGATGACATCGGGATCATAATATCCGCTGTTTTCCCGCATCATTTTGTGGGTGGAGCCCATGGGGATTTCCTTATTCAGCAGCGAATCGGCCTGGCGCACATACGTGGGAGCGGAGTCGATCTCCACGAAGGAGGGGATTTGAATGCAGGCTTTCATGATCAGGGCCAGGTCGTAGGCGCAGGTATAATGGGTGTCATCGTGGAGTCCGTGGGGGTTGGAAAAATGGGTATTGACGGCTCCCAGCTGAGCTGCCCGTTCATTCATCATGGCGGCAAAGGCATCGGTGCTGCCTGCCACATGTTCGGCCAAACCGTTGGCCACTTCATTGGCGGAAGGCAGCAGAAGGCCATAGAGGCTGTCTTTTACAGTCAGCTGTTCGCCCACCCGCAGACCGATATGGCTGCTGCCTGGCTCCAGAGTCAGTACCGCACTGGAGGAGAAGGTGACCACTTCATCCAGGCTGCAGTGTTCCAGGGTCAGAAGAGCGGTCATGAGTTTGGTGGTGCTGGCCGGGTAGTGGGCATCTGTGGCATTTTTGGCGAACAGAATCGTGCCCGACTGGGGTTCCAAAAGAAGACCGGCTTCACTGGCAATGGAGGGAGCCTCCGGCCAGACCTGGGGAAGATTCTGAATCAGGCTGTCCACATCCTCTTTGGACGCAGCCTGAACTGTCTGAGGAAAGAGAATCAGCGCGCATACTAAAAGCGCAAAAATATGGCAAATGATTTTTTTCATCAAATACTCCATTCCTCCGCCGAATCCGGCGGCTGTGAAACTGCAAAACTATCACAGGTATCATACCATATCGCGAATTTGATGTACACCCCTCCAGTATTTTTTTACACAAATAGGGAGTCCCGCCGTTGGGCGAAACTCCCCTCTTGGCAGCTTTTCAGCTGTCCTTAGCTGATGCGCTCTTTGATCACCTTCAGCCTGGTAAATTCCTCACGCTCTTTTTCCTCCAGTGCGTTGGAGATGGATTTTACCAGCACCTCATAGGTGGGTATGGTGATATTTTTCAGCGCATTGGCACGTTTTTGTGTCTTTTTGATATTGGTCGCCAAACGATAGGCGCTGGTCTCCACCGTGGACAGCTCCACCGTCAGAGCCTTCACCCGCTCAAATTTCTGCCGGGCCACATCCAAGGCCTCCTTTGTGCCGTAGAAAGCATAGGCCGGTTTGCTGGAAGTAGACGGCGTATAGCCCACCAAGGGGATCTCTGTCCCCATGATGCTTCGTGTTTTTATGGTAATGCTTTCTTCCGGAGCAATGGAAGCCGCGATATCCTGAACCGTATGGATGCCCAGTTCAATGTTGGCCTGCTGCAATGCCGCATATGCCGCCGCATAGGTGGAATCGATTTCTGTCTGGATGGAGGATGCCTTGTCGATGAGCTCCATCAGTTCCCGAATCAGGATATTGCGCTTCTTATCCATCAGCTCATATCCCTGTTTGGCCAGGGCCAGGGAATTTTTCGCCAATATCAGGTTTCCCTTGGTGGGGAAAGTATTCAGATTCATGGCTTCACGCTCCCTTATTCTTCAGATGACGGTGCGTCGTAATACTGGTCCAAAATCTTCGTATCAATGCGGTCCAGCTCTTCCCTGGGCAGCATACGAAGCAGCTCCCATCCGATGGTCAATGTGTCGATGATGGTACGGTTCTCATTTTCCCCCTGTCCCACAAAACGAGATTCAAATGCTTTTCCGAATTCCAGGTACTTTTTATCCGTGGGGGAAAGTTCATCCTCGCCGATGACGGAGGCCAGATTTCTGGCATCTCCCACCTTGGCGTAGGCGGAAAACAGCTGATTGGCCACTGCCTGATGATCTGCCCGAGTAAAGCCTTCTCCGATGCCGTCCTTCATCAGACGGGACAGGGAAGGAAGGACACTGATGGGCGGGTATACATTCTGACCATGGAGCTGACGATCCAGTACGATCTGACCTTCCGTGATATATCCCGTCAGGTCGGGGATGGGGTGAGTGATATCATCATTGGGCATGGTCAGGATGGGGATCTGTGTCACAGAACCCGAACGGCCGCGGACGATACCGGCCCGTTCATAGATGGTGGCCAGCTCGCTATAGAGATAGCCGGGATATCCTTTTCGAGATGGAATTTCTCCTTTGGAGGAAGAAACTTCACGCATGGCCTCGGCAAAGGAAGTCATATCCGTCAGGATTACCAGGATGTGCATTCCCTTTTCAAAGGCCAGGTATTCGGCCACCGTCAGAGCCAGTTTGGGGGTGATGAGACGTTCCACCACCGGATCATTGGCCAGATTCAGATACATGGCCACATGATCGCTGACGCCGCTTTCCTCAAAGGTACGGCGGAAAAATTCCGCCACATCGTATTTGACGCCCATGGCCGCGAATACGATGGCGAACTGCTGGCCGTCAGCATTATCTCCCAGGGAAGCCTGCTTTACAATCTGGGCAGCCAGCTGGTCATGGGGAAGACCGTTGCCGGAAAAGATGGGCAGCTTCTGGCCGCGAATCAGGGTGGTGAGTCCGTCGATGGCGGAAATACCGGTGCGGATATAATCCCTGGGATACTCGCGGGATACCGGGTTAAGGGGCTGGCCGTTGACATCCCGCTTCAGCTCAGCTTTGATGGGGCCCAGACCGTCAGTGGGTTCGCCGATACCGTTGAACGTACGGCCCAGAACCTCGGGGGACAGAGCCACTTCCATGGGATGTCCCGTCAGTTTTGTATGGGTATTGGTCAGGGAAAGGTTTTCGGATCCCTCGAACACTTGGATGACTGCTTTGTCAGCGTAGCATTCGATGATACGGCCGATTTTCTTCTCCTTTCCGTTGTCAGCTGTGATCTCCACGATCTCATCATAGGCGGCGTCCTGAACGCCTTCCAATGCGATCAGGGAGCCGTTGATCTGGCTTAATCCTAAATATTCAATTGCCATATTTCCTTCTCCTCCCTTATGCGTTGGTTTCAATGACATGCTGATAGAATTCATCAATGGCCTTATGATAATCGTCAAACAGCTCCAGCTGATTATTGGGCACATCGTACTTAATGTTGATGACCCGCTCAAAGATATCACTGCGCTTCAGCACACTGACAGGCATGCCCATGGTCACCAGAGCTTTGGACTTATCGTAGAGGTAGAGAATGGTTTCCATCATTTTCATCTGTTTTTCCAGAGAAACACAGGTATCGTCCTGATGGAACGCATTCTGCTGCAAAAAGCCCAGGCGAATCACTCTGGCGATCTCCAGGATCAGTTTTTGATCATCGGGAAGGACATCGGATCCGATGAGTTTGACAATCTCCATGAGGGAACTTTCCTGATTCAGCAGAGAAATCATCTGATTGCGGCAGTCTACAAAATTTTTGCCCACATGCTCAGAATACCAGGGAGCCAAATCCGACATGTATTCACTGTAAGAAGTCAGCCAGTTGATGGCAGGGAAATGTCTGGCATAGGCCAAGGATTTATCCAGTCCCCAGAAACAGCGGACAAAACGTTTGGTATTTTGGGTTACGGGTTCGGAGAAATCTCCGCCCTGGGGAGAGACGGCGCCGATGATGGAGACGCTGCCCTCAGTGCCATTTATGTTCTGTACCATACCGGAACGTTCGTAGAAAGCCGACAATCTGGATGCCAGATACGCCGGGAAACCTTCCTCGGCGGGCATCTCCTCCAGACGGCCGGACAGCTCTCTTAACGCCTCTGCCCAGCGGGAAGTGGAGTCAGCCATGATGGCCACATGATATCCCATGTCGCGGTAATATTCCGCCAGAGTGATGCCGGTGTAGATGGATGCCTCACGGGCGGCCACAGGCATGTTGGAAGTGTTGGCGATCAGTGTGGTGCGGGCCATCATCATATTTCCGGTTTTGGGGTCGGCCAGCTTGGAGAAATCCTCCAATACCTGGGTCATCTCGTTGCCGCGCTCGCCGCAGCCGATGTAGACGATGATATCCGCATCGGACCACTTGGCGATCTGATGCTGATTCATGGTTTTGCCGGTTCCGAATCCTCCCGGAATGGCGGCGGTACCGCCTTTGGCAATGGGGAAAAGGGTGTCCATGACACGCTGGCCGGTCACCAGAGGCATGGATGCCGGATACCGCTTGCTGTAGGGACGGGGAACGCGGATGGGCCACTTTTGAACCATGGTCAGATCAATTTCGTTGCCGTTTTCCAGCTGCAGTTTCACAATGGGATCATGAATGGTATAGTCCCCATCGGGAACCGTTTCCAGGACATATCCCTGGGTGTTGGGAGGAACCATAACTTTATGGACAATGGAAGGCGTTTCCGGCACTTCCGCGATGATGGTGCCGCCATAGATGTGCTGGCCCTTCTCCACAGTGATATGAGTCTTCCATTTTTTGCTGCCGTCCAGGGAGTCAACGCTGATGCCGCGGCTGATATAGGCGCCGCTTTTTTTGGCGATTTCTCCCAGCGGACGTTCAATACCATCGAAAATATTGTCGAGGATACCGGGAGCCAGTGTCACGGAAATGGCGGCGCCAGTGGAGATTACCTCTTCACCCGGCTTCAGTCCGGACGTTTCCTCATAGACCTGTATGGTGGTGCGCTTCTCATCCAGACGGATGACTTCTCCCACCAGGCGGTCTTTGCCCACATAGACCATTTCGCCCATGCGGAAGGAAGTCTTACCCTTAATGTAGATGACGGGGCCGTTGATTCCGTAAATGATGCCTTTTGTTTCGTTATTCATTGGAAGTACCTCCGTCAAATCTGAACTTTTCTTTTGCTTCTGCCATTTTTGCCTGGAAGGAATTATCAATCAGGATATTTTTGGAGGGGATCACCGCGCGGGTGCCGCCGCCGAAGGAATATTGGCTGATGGTCAAATGGCAGTTGGTGGCTTCCTCCAACCCCCGACGCTTGCTGGTATCTGCCGGGTCAATATAAATAATGATTTCTTTGTCACCGGCAAACGCTTTGGCGTCCAGAATCTGTTTGCGCAGCAGAGCGTTGTATGCGGGGGTATCCATATAATTGTCCAAAAGGTCCTGGACTTCCACAAACAGTTTTTCTGTCAGCTCTGTGTTTTTCTGATTCAGAGCGCGCTTGATATGGAGATGTTCCCGCGCCAGCTGCTGATTGCCCTGGCGGCGGATCTTATCCGTCTCATTTTTGATTTCGAGGCGGGCTTTGCGGAGAACATCTTCTTTGTGGTCTGCAAATATTTTATTTAAAGCCTCCTGGTATTCAGCAATGAGCTGATGGCTGTGAGCCCTGGATTCCTCCATGGAAGCTTCTTTAAAATGCTGTAGTTTCTCATCTGTCGTCATGACTTCACCTTCTTCATAGAAATTCTTTCCGGCTTTTGTCCCGTCCCCGTGGGACTCGTCCTGCGGGGCATTACAGTTTCAGCCCAATGGCCTCGTTGACATAAGAAGTGATAAAGTCCGGCTTGCGGCCGGTGCCGTGCCGGTCTGGCACCTCAATGATGATGGGAACCTTGGTGGCCATTTTCAGGGGAGTGACCACATCAGGAAAATCTCTTCCAAATTTTTCTGTCAGCAGGAGAACGCCAATGGATTTATCGGCAATGGCCCGCTCCATGGCTTCTTTCAACTCCTGTTTTTCATGGACAACACAGCCTTCGATTCCCACCAGGCGCATGCCGGTGTACGTATCAACATTGTCACTGATCAAATACATTTTCATAGGGATATCCCCTTTCTGCGGACCAAAACCGGATTATAACTGACCCAGGATCATAAAGGAAATGATCAGACCATACAGGGCGACACCTTCCGCCAGGCCGACGAAAATCAGGGACTTACCAAGTACGCTGGAGTCTTCGCTGATGGCGCCCAGGGCGGCGGAAGCGGCGCTGGCTACGGCGATACCGCCGCCGATACAGGAAAGACCGGTAACCAGAGCGGCAGCCAGATAGCCCATGCCAGTGGCCAGGCCTTCGGAAGCGGCTTCGGAAGCAGCCTGTACATCATTTCCGCCGAACATCATGATGGCAGCCACCACCATGGTTCCAAAGAAGAAGAATGCGTTGGAAGCGATGGTCGCCTTATAGCGTCCTTTTTTCTTTTCTCCCAGAAGATAATAGCCAAAAGGAATAACGATGCTTAAAACCAGAGCAACAATTAATGTAATCTTTACTGTTAATGACATGATGGTATCCTCCTTGAATTTGAGTGAAGTAATTGAGATCTATCTGATAACACAGCGCCTTCATGGGAAGCCAAGTGTTTCAGAAACGTGTTTATTTGTGATGAATAAAAGGCTTGAAGGGCCTTCCGTCGCCTTTATAGAAGCGGCTGAACATTTCATAGTATTCCAGACGGAGTACCTGAATTCCCACGATGAGACCCTCCATGCCGCATACAAAGGCATTTCCCAAAACGATGACAATCCAGTTGGGGGAAGCACCGTTTTCCGCGCCGGCCAGCATCAGGACCACTTCCATCATGGCGGCATGGCTGACGGCAAACGCGCCGATACGGACAAAGGACAGCGTATTGGAAAAATAGCTCAGCAGGACTTCAAACAGCTCAAAAAATGCCTGCACCACAGTCATCACCGGTCCGGTGTGCTCGCTGCTTTTCTTTTTCAGCAGAGCATGGGTGATGGGCTCCTTGAATCCGATGAGAATCAGAGGAAGAATGAACATCACGGCCAGCACAATGCCTGCGGGAAGCGGGTTGCCTGTCATAAACAGGACAATGACCAAAACAGCGGAGGCATAGAAGACAAGGCCTGCCACACCGTTGGTGTCAAACCAAGTGCCTTCGAAATCTTTCTGGCGCACCGCGTTGCTGATGTGCAGAATCATGGTGATCAGGATAATGATCATACCGAAAGCAATGGCAAAGACGAAAACCGTATTCAGTTTGCCGATAAACGGAACATCGGTCATCTGGGTCACGGGGCGCAGCCAGACAGCCGGAAGGATATCTTCAAATCCGAAGAAACTTCCAAACATGAAGCCGAAAAATGTGGAAAAAATTCCGGCATAGCCGATGATGCCAGCCAGCTTCACTTTCTTGAAGTGGTACAGCAGAAAACCGCCGATCAGCAGGCAAAGTCCTTGTCCCACATCGCCAAACATCCACCCAAAAATGAAAGTATAGGTGAGAGCCACAAATATGGTGGGGTCAAACTCATGATAGTTGGGAAGACCGTACATCTCCACAAACATTTCAAAGGGCTTGAAGATTTTGGGGTTTTTCAGTTTTGTGGGTGGCTTGGACAGTATATTTTGCTGATCATCCTCAATGATGCAGTAGAGATTGTCATCATTCTCCACTTCTCTGGCCAGGGACTTGGCATCTGCCTTGGTCATCCAGCCGCACAGAATGTAAAATGTGGCCTGGTTCTCTGTACAGGCAGCCAGCTTGCGGACGTCAAAATTACTGGACTGGTTCTGAAGTTTCACATAAGCAGAGTAAAGTGTCTGCCGGTGCTCCTTCAGATAGTCGGCCTTCTTTTGATTGCGCTCCTCCAGAGAAGCGTCCAGAGCTTCCAGCTGGGCTGTCAGTTTCATGATGGCGTCATGGGGAGTTCCCTGATACTCATCTGGCAGATAAACGCGCTCAAAGTGCATGGATTTATAAATGGCGTCGATCTTGTCCGCCTGTCGGGACGGAAGAAAGCACACGCCCCATACATAATTGTCATCGGTGTGGCATTTGTAGAACAAAGTATCCACATTGTCATATACATACCGTTCAAATTTGCCGATATATTCCTTGGCAATCCGGCCGAAGCGGTATTTGATGGCCTTAAAGTGGAGAATCTTGTCCACATCAAAATCCAGTCCGTCAAAAGGCAAGATCTTGTCCAGGGAAGTCTGAAGACGGCTTCGCTCCGATTCTGCGGTCGCATAGGCGTCGTCAATGCTTTTCAGATCATTCACTGCTTGGGTTACAGCCGAGATGGCGTCTTCCACTTTCATGGACGGATCCGCAGTCAGATCAGAAATGTTTAGTTTTCTGATCAGTTCCTCCGCGCGGGAAAAGGATTCTTTATAAGGGTTGATGGCAATATACGGGGTCAGATCCGCCACAGTGGAAAGTTCGGCCAGGGCGCTTTCCAGCTGAATCTCATAGTGGGAGAGATAATCGTTCATGACCCGGTCAATGTCATTTTTTGGCCCGGTGATGCTGATAAATTGCATTTTCTCTATCAATTGGTACACCTCCGTTTTACGTATTTAGTGCATAATTGGCGATCTCTCCCGGCGGCAGATGATACCGAATGCCTTCAATGATGGTAGTGATCCGTTGGATCTCTTCCTCTTTAAAATAAAGATAAGCATTGATGCAGGCAATGGAATAAGGGTTCCTGCGGTTGGCAAGGCTGAAAATATTTTTCAGAATAGTTGTGTAAAGCGTCTCAATGGAGCGTAGCTCTCCATTGGCTTCTTTGCGGTAGGACATCGCATAAGGCGTGCGCTCCAGAATCGTGAAAAACTCTTCCACGGAGCCGCATTCCACCAGGGATCGGATGATGGCCGGTCGAAGTTTATAATTGCATGGAATCAACAGAGAGTAAATATAAACAGGAGCCATATCGTAGTACTTCTTTGCACGGTATATCCACTGTACATTCAAGAGATCCAGACGCGGTCCGTATACCTCTGTCAGCGATTCCAAATCCTTCTTCTTCAGCACTTTGTCCTTTGTCTTCCAGATATAAGAAAAATAATACAGATCCAGCGCCATTTCATAATCGAATAGGGATGGATCCGAAGTTTGTTTTATGCGGCTTAAGGGGCCGTAATAACGGGAACCGCGCAGGCCATTGATGAATTCATCGATGGACATGCAGCTGCCCAGTCTCACAATGTCCACATCGGAGTGCTTTTCAAAAAAAGCCCGAAACATGGACAATTCCATGGCGTTTTCTGATTTGGCATATGCGCTTCGCAGGCACCGTTTTAAGATGGCGATCTCATAATGCATGAAATAGAAATCCATGAATTTTCTCTGCTTAATATCAGCAAAACGGTAGATCTTGGTGAAATCTTCATATAGGGCATTGGTCAGGAGGGCTTCAATCTCTCCGCGATGGGCTTTATTTTCCTCCAGCCCTTCAAAGACATGGGTGTAGGCAGGCTGATGCTTCAGCCAGGCCAGCGCCTCCGAAACCTTTTCCAGGGAAACCAGTGTCTCATATTGAGAAGGTTTGATCAGTTTGCTGTGCATGGCGCGGATCTTTGTGGAAATTCCGCTGTATTTCAATAAATTTGACATATTGAAACTCCCTTCTGCTGTTTCAGGCTACTGAATCAAAGACTGTAGAATCTGTTTTGCCAGCTTCGTATGGTTCTTTTGGTAATCCTGTTCTATGGCAGTCAGAAGACGCTTCGTTTCCGCGTGCTGTTCGTCCAGCTCCTTTTGGATCTGTTGGGTCAATTCTTCTTTCTGACGGGCAATGGTCTGCGCCGTCTCTTCCTGGGTCTTCTGGTCGAACGCGGCTTTTTTCTCCTCCATTTCCTTGGTCATCTGTTTTTTCTGCTCATCAGCTTTTTGCATAATGGCTTCGGCGGCGGATTCAATTTCGTAAAGCCGCTTTAAGACTTGCTCCATACAAAAACACCTCCTTACACTAGGATATCAGTCATTTCCTCACCCATCATACATCCATTGGATGAAAAAGTCACGTATTTTGTCAAAGAAAGTAGTGGCAAAAGGGGGAAGCATGCCGTCATCCTCCTTCCTGCCATCGTTATATAATATACTTGATTTTCCAGTATTTCAAATATATAATATGGTATATATTAATAGGTTTTATCCTATAATAGGTAAAATTGTAAAAAGATAAGGAAAAAATAGAATGTTACTTTTACAGTTGAAATATTTTCTTGCGGTTGCCAAATATGAACACATTACAAAAGCGGCAGAACAGCTTCACATAGCCCAGCCATCTTTGTCCCAGTCCATGAGACGATTGGAGAAGGAGCTGGGTGTTTCGCTGTTTGAACACCGGAGCCGCAATATAGTGCTCAGCGAAGCTGGAAAGCGGCTGGTGGAGATGATAACGCCGGTGATCGAGGTTATGGACAGTCTTCCCAGGCGTCTCAAGGAGACGGAACAAAACCGGAAAAAGACGATTCATCTCAATATCCGCGCAGCTTCCAGCATCATTACAGATGGAATTATTTCCTATAAAATGCTGCATCCAGATATCCATTTTCAGGTGTCGCAGAATGAAGACCCAGATGGATGTGATCTGTGCATCACCAGCCAAATTTCCGCGGGAAGCGGGGAGCGGCCAGAGACGGCAATGCGGCCGGGGGAGTGCCGGGAAGAGCGGCCGGTGAAAAAGATTCTGGAAGAAAACTTTTTTCTGGCGGTTCCGGCAGGGTCGCCCTATGCCCGCCGTACCGGCATCAATCTGGCGGAGACAGCCCGAGAGGGCTATATTGGCATGAACAATTCCAAGCTGATCCGTACCATCTGTGAGCGCTTTTGTATGACTGCGGGATTCACCCCCCAGATCATCTTTGAGAGCGATGTGCCCTCGGCGGTGCAGAATCTCATTGGAGCTGGACTGGGAGTGGGCTTCTGGCCGGAATACACCTGGGGACCTGTGACCACATCCAATGTGGTATTGATTCCCATTGAAAATCCCGTATGCCGCAGGGAGGTCCTGGTGACGTTTTATAATGGGGCGGAGGACAATCCCCATGTGGTGGATTTCTATCACTACATTGTGGCTTGCGTCAAAAAACTAAAGTCCGTCAAAACTCTCGGCCGGGAGGAAGCGCAAAGCCCTGTCTGAGGGAAGGCAAAAAGAAAGGAAGGGGATTGTATGCAGGCGCATCAGACCAATTTTTCGTCGGGGAGCGTATACAGAAATATTTTGGAAGTGGCGGTGCCCATGACCATCGCTCAATGCCTGAATCTGCTTTACAATGTGGTGGACAGGATGTACATTGGGCGCATTGAGGGCATTGGCTCCATGGCGCTGACAGGCGTTGGACTATGTTTCCCCATTATCACGCTGGTGACTGCCTTCACCAATTTGTTTGGCAGCGGCGGCGGCCCTTTGTTCGCCATGGAAAGGGGAAAGGGGAATACAGAGGAAGCAGAAAAAATCATGGGAAATGCGTTTACCATGCTGGTAATCACCGGGGTGATTTTGACTGTGGTGGGCTCTTTGTTTTATGAGCCCATTCTCTATTTGTTTGGAGCCAGTGATGCCACATTTCCGTTTGCCAGAGATTATATCCAAATTTACATACTCGGTTCTGTATTTGTGATGGTTTCTGTGGGGATGAATCCCTTCATCAATGGGCAGGGCTTTGGCAATACGGGAATGCTCACCATCCTCATCGGGGCAGTTTTGAATATTATTTTGGATCCCATATTTATCTTCGTGTTTGAAATGGGAGTGCGGGGAGCGGCGCTGGCCACCATTCTGTCTCAATTTTTTTCCGCTGTCTGGGTGATGCGCTTTCTCACCGGGAAAAAGGCGGAACAGCATTTAAGGAAAAATTGTCTGCGGGTGCAGTGGAGACGTCTGAAATCCATCATGGCTCTGGGCGTTTCCAGTTTTGTCATGGCATTCAATAACGGTCTGGTGCAGATTGCATGTAATGTGACCCTGCAGACATACGGTGGCGACATCTATATCGGCATCATGACGGTACTGAATTCTGTGCGGGAAATCTTCACCATGCCGGTATCCGGTCTGACCAATGGGGCCTCTCCGGTGATGAGCTACAATTATGGAAGAAAATCCTTTGACAGGGTAAAGAAGGCCATCGTATTTGTGACCGTGGTCTGTGTTGCCTATACCATGGCGGCCTGGGGCGTTCTGCGTCTTTGGCCGGAGGCGTTCATTCGCCTGTTCGACGGCAGCGGGGATCTGATGCAGGCCGGTGTTCCGGCTCTGCACATCTATTTCTTCGGATTCTGCTTCATGGCGCTGCAGTTTACAGGGCAGTGTGTGTTTGTGGCGCTGGGTAAGGCTGGAAAAGCCACCTTTTTTTCCATTTTCCGAAAGGTGGTCATGGTGGTGCCTCTGACACTGCTCTTGCCCATGATTCCGGGGATGGGAGTGGATGGCGTCTTTTGGGCGGAACCCATATCCAATGTCATCGGCGGCTGCGTTTGCTTTATTACTATGCTTTTGACCATTCTGCCGGAGCTGAAAAAACAAACATAAAGCATCTTTCCTTTTTTACACAAATAGTGTAGAATATAGGCAAAAGAAAGAGGGGCAAAAAAAGCCGTCTGGAAAGGCTTGGTGTGTAATATGAGATTAAGGAATATCCCGGGAGCGCGGGAGGCAATGGTGGAAAGCCCGTATGTGATCCAGGATCCCAAATCCTGGAAAGGGCGATGGAGCGATGTGTTCGGAAATGACAATCCGATCCATGTGGAAATTGGTATGGGAAAAGGAAGGTTTATCACGACGCTGGCTCTGGAGAATCCCGATATCAATTATGTGGGTATTGAGAAGTATTCTTCCGTACTCATCCGTGCCTTGGAAAAGAGGGAGAAGATTGAGGTATCCAATCTGGTTTTTATCCGCATGGATGCGGAGGAGCTGACAGATGTATTTGGTTACCATGAGGTATCGCGGATCTATCTGAATTTTTCTGATCCCTGGCCCAAGGATCGGCATGCCAAGAGAAGACTCACATCCCAGGAATATTTTGGCCGGTATAATCAGGTGCTGAAAAATGAGGGAACAGTGGAGTTTAAGACAGATAATCGGGAGCTATTTCTGTTTTCTCTGGAAAGCGTGGAGATTTCCGGATGGAATCTGGTGCTTTCCACGGCAGACCTGCACCATAGTATTTATTGCGCCGATAACGTGATGACCGAATATGAGGAACGATTTTCATCCCAGGGAAACCCCATTTATAAAATGGTGGCGGACCGGCAGCCAGCTGCGTCTGTGAACACAGGGGAGTCGGTGATATAGGAGGAAGAAAGAAGCCGGGAAAGTATATACAACCCGGTTTCTTTTTTGTCTATTGCACTGGCCAATCCAATATCATATCATAGTAAAGAAGAGTGGAAACCGGAGGCGAGGGATATGGCCGGGCGGTTTGATTGGAAAAGAAATTTGGAGCATTTGACCTATGATAAACGGATGCTGCACAAACAGGCCCTTCGGATCAGGCGTTCTCTGGATGAGGTGAACGCCTATCTCAACCGGAAGGAAAACAGTCCAGAGAAAGGAAAGAAAAACGGAAGAAATTCATGATGACAGAACAGGAAAAATTTATGAAAGAAGCCATTCGGCAGGCGAAGAAAGCCGGATCCCTGGAGGAAGTGCCCATTGGCTGTGTCATCGTCCGTGACGGGATTATCATAGCCAGAGGATATAACAGGAGAAATACAGAAAAAAGCGCGCTGGCCCATGCGGAAGTAGCGGCCATCAAAAAGGCGTCCCGGGTGGTTGGAGACTGGCGTTTGGAGGGCTGTACCATGTATGTGACATTGGAGCCGTGCCAGATGTGCGCCGGCGCCATTGTCCAGTCCCGGCTGACAGAGGTGGTCATTGGCTGTATGAATCCCAAGGCCGGCTGCGCCGGATCCATTCTAAACCTGCTGGAAATGGAGCAATTCAATCATCAGGTGCGGGTGATACGCGGGGTGCTGGAGGAGGAATGCTCCTCCATGCTGTCCCAGTTTTTTCGGGAGCTGCGAAAGAGAAAAAAAGAACAGGCAGCCATGAAGGATGAGGGACGCAGACAAGATATGGAAGAACCAATATAAAAATCAAAATAAGAACGGAGGATGACAACATTGAATTTCTTTGAGAAAAAAGAACACCATTTAATTTTCCGTGAGAATGGGGAAACCGTAATGATAACTCCCTGGGGGGAAAACAGCCTGCGGGTTCGCGGAAGGTTTTTGGGGGATGTGGAAGAAGAAAGCGTTGCGCTTTTGGAACCGGTGGTATCTTCCGAGGCCCAGATACAGATTGATGAGGACGGCATGCGTGCCAGTATGGTGAATGGCGCGATTTGCGCCCAGCTGGAGGTACAGCCCTGGGGACATGCCCTGCAGATCACATACCGCAACCAGAAAGGGGAGGTCTTGCTGCGGGAAATCTCCAATGGAGGGGCGCTGACGAAAAGAGCCAGGGATTACAAAGCGCTGCCGGGAGGAAATTTCCGTCTGAAAGTTAGTTTTCAGTCAGACAGACGAGAAAAAATCTATGGAATGGGTCAATACCAACAGGAAGTTATGGATTTAAAGGGCTGCAATTTGGAACTGGCTCACCGCAATTCTCAGGTAAGCATTCCGTTTTATATTTCCAGCCTTGGGTATGGATTTTTGTGGCATAACGCTTCCATTGGGGAAGTTCATTTTGGATTGAATACCACGGAATGGACAGCGGAAAATACAAAGCAGCTGGACTACTGGATCACCGCCGCAGATACCCCTGCCAAGATCGAGGAGCAGTATGCCAGCGCCACGGGTAAAACGCCCATGATGCCGGAATATGGACTTGGTTTTTGGCAGTGCAAGCTGCGCTACTATAATCAGCAGCAAGTGTTGGATATCGCCCGGGGATATAAAGAGAGGGGAATTACACCGGATGTGCTGGTGATTGATTATTACCACTGGCCCCGCTGCGGCGATTGGCGGTTTGATGAGGAATATTTCCCCAATCCCAAAGAGATGGTGCAGAAGCTTCACGATATGGGAATTGAAACCATGGTATCCGTTTGGCCGCAGGTGGACTGGCGCAGCGAAAATTATGAGGAGATGAAGCAGAAAGGGCTATTGGTGCGAAGTCATGCGGGTGTTGATGCGCAGATGATTTTCCACGGAAACAATGTGTTTATGGATGCCACCAATCCCAGAACTCGCCAGTACGTTTGGGAAAAATGCCGCCAAAATTATGGAGAATTGGGGGTAAGGGCATATTGGCTGGATGAGGCCGAGCCCGAATTCACCGGATACAGCTTTGAGCAGTACCGCTACGATGCGGGACCGGTTACCGAAATTGGCAACATTTATCCCCGAGAGTATGCCCGATTATTCTATGAGGGACAGAAAACTGACGGCAGAGATGATATCGTCAGCCTGATACGCTGCGCCTGGGTGGGTAGTCAGCGCTATGGATCGCTGGTATGGTCTGGGGATATTATGTCCACGTATGAGGACTTCCGCAGGCAAATCTGCGCCGGTATTCACATGGGATTGGCCGGAATACCCTGGTGGACAACGGATATCGGCGGATTTCACAATGGGTGGAACGAGAGCGAGCAGTTCCGGGAGCTTTTGGTGCGATGGTTTGAGTTTGGGACATTTTGTCCGGTGATGCGCCTTCATGGCTGCCGTCAGCCAGCCCAGCAGATCATCAATCAGGCCGGTGAAGTTCGGGAGCAAACGGGAGCGGATAATGAGATTTGGAGCTGGGGACCGGAGATCGAGGCCATCATGACCGCTTATATTGGCGTGCGGGAGAAAATGCGCGGCTATACCAGACGCCTCATGGAGGAGGCCCATGAAAACGGTTCGCCGGTGATGCGGGCTCTGTTCTATGAGTTTCCGGAGGACGAGAAGGCATGGGACGTGGCGGATGAATATCTCTATGGCCCGGATCTGTTGGTGGCTCCAGTGTGCCATGAAGGAGCCAGAAGCCGTCAAGTCTATCTGCCTCAGGGAGCTGTCTGGACATTGGCGGCTACAGGTCAGGTCTTTGAGGGCGGCCGCAGTTATCTCATTGACGCGCCCATGGCAGTGATTCCAGTGTTTTCCCGAAACGGAGCGCAGGAGGAAATCTGCGAGGAATTGAAACAGATAGCAAAATAAAAATTATATTTTCAACATCTGGAATATTGGGATATGCTTCCGCATATATTGAGGTATGGGGGTGATCGCATGTCCGAATATAAAAGATTCGTATCATATATCTATGCGTATACAAATGATGAGAAGGGAAATAACACAGGATTTGCCAAGGTGGAGATCCGCTCGGGGAAAAAACGGATTTCGCTGTCCATGAGAGGGATCAGCGGGGCGCCGGTGATGCATGTTTGCGGGTTTTACCGCAAAGAAGAACGGCTGATGTGCGTTCCGCTGGGACGGATGGTGCTGGCGGGAGGAGCCGGGCAGTTTCAGTACGGCATGGATGGGGAATGGATCCCTGGGAGCCGTGTTCCCTTTGAGGAATTGGCGGGAATTGTCATCAGCGCTCCGGACTCATCGGGAAATACATATGCCACTGTGTGGGATGACGGCCCCTTTCGTCTCTCCATGTTTGCTGCAGAGGAGAATAAGCCCACAGAGCAGGAGCCCACAGAGCAGGAGCAGGGTTCCCGGGAAAGCGTAGAACAGGAAGTGGTTTCAGATGCAGCTGCGGCAGGATCAACGGCATCGGATGGCCCGGAGAACAGGGACGACAGAGAACAGTCTCATCTTGGCGAGGATGCCCTTGGGGATACGCAGGCGGAAGTGTTTGGTGACGCAAAAAGCGAGGAAAAGACCAGCGGACCGGATGAGGGAGACTTACTGCACTCGGCCCAGGTGGAAGAGGAGGCCGAAGAAGGGGAACAGGAGACTTCGGGCTTTTGGAAAAAGATGTGCCGCATATATCCGCGCATCACGCCGTTTTCCTATGAGAACCACATGGAATGTCTCAAGGTGAAGCCGGGGGACATCGGGAGGCTGCCCCGCCAGAATTGGATTTTTGGAAATAATAGTTTTCTGCTGCACGGGTATTTCCAATATCGGTATCTGATTTTTGGAAAAATCACCGAGGCGGAGGCGGGAGGTTACGTCATCGGCGTGCCGGGGACCTACAGCAGCAATGAAAAATTTTTGGCGGGCATGTTTGGATTCTATGATTTTAAACCGGTGCAGGAGGGCAGCGTGACACCGGGGACATTTGGGTACTGGTGTACCCCCATGGAAGGTCCCCGGGAATAACAGGAAGGAAACGAATGGCGTCCCAGAGCAGGGCGGAATGGCTCTTCTCTGGGGCGTATTTTGTATTGCGCGGATATGCCTTGCCATTTCCAGCCTGGATTGGTACAATAAAGATAGCAAAAATAGCAAAAGAGGTGAAGACATGGAGTATTCGATGATTGACAGCCATGCCCACTATGATGACGAACAGTTCGAGAAGGACAG
This sequence comes from uncultured Lachnospiraceae bacterium, assembly GCA_904420225.1. Lineage (GTDB taxonomy): Bacteria > Bacillota > Clostridia > Lachnospirales > Lachnospiraceae > Fimimorpha. Next base: position 3,445 of record CAJFUP010000058.1, on the reverse strand, counting down.
GGACAAGCTTCTCACCATACTGCCGGAGGTGGGAATTGGACTGGTGGTGAATGTGGGGGCCAGCATGGAAAGCTGCAAAAGCACCATTGCTCTCACCAAGAAATACCCCCATGTGTACGGTGCGCTGGGGGTACACCCCGGCAGCGTGGAAGAACTCAATGAAGACCGCTTCGTCTGGCTGTCCCAGGCGGTGAGGCAGGAAAAGATCGTGGCAGTGGGGGAGATCGGACTGGATTATTACTATGACGAGCCGGACAGGCAGCTTCAAAAGGATTGGTTTGCCCGCCAGATCAGCCTGGCAGCAGATGTGGGGCTGCCCATGATCATCCACAGCCGCGAAGCCGCCCAGGATACGTATGACATCATGCGCAGTCTTGGCTGTGAGGATGTGGGAGGAGTGATTCACTGCTTCTCCTACGGCGTGGAGATGGCCAGGAAATTTTTGGATATGGGGTTCTATCTGGGGCTGGGAGGCGTGGTGACCTTTAAAAACGCCAGGACCGTGAAAGAAGTGGCGGCTTACGCGCCCATGGACCGGATTGTGCTGGAGACGGACTGTCCCTATCTTTCCCCTGTGCCCTATCGGGGAAAGAGAAACAGTTCCTTAAACCTGCCTTATGTGGCAGAGGCCATTGCCCAGATCAGGGATATGGATGTGGAAGAGGTGTGCCGCGTCACCAGTGAGAATGTCAGGGCGCTGTACCGGCTGGACAGCTGACCATGGGGGCCGGAACGAGCAGGCGGTTCTGCCCATATCTGCGGGCTGCGGCAGAGACAGAAAACGGCTGATGGGACGGGGAGCTGCTTCCCCGGCTATGATGAAACAGGAAGAGAAAGAGGAAAACAAACATTTATGGCAGATTTGGGAAACCCGAAGAATACAATTGCGGTACTTCAAAAGTACCAGTTTAATTTCGCGAAAAAATTCGGCCAGAATTTTCTGATCGATACCCATGTATTGGATAAGATTATCCAGGCGGCAGAGATTACGAAAGAAGATTATGTGCTGGAAATCGGTCCCGGCATCGGAACCATGACGCAGTATCTGTGTGAGGCGGCCAAAGCCGTCATTGCCGTGGAGATTGATGATAATTTGATCCCCATCTTACAGGACACGCTGCAGGCGTATGATAATGTGACTGTGCTTCACCAAGATATTTTAAAGGTGGACTTGACGGAACTGGTGCGGGAGCGGTGTGAGGGGAAGCCCATCAAGGTGGTGGCCAATCTGCCGTATTATATCACCACTCCCATCATCATGGGACTGTTTGAGGGGCAGGTGCCCCTCACCAGCGTCACGGTGATGGTACAGAAAGAGGTGGCCCAGCGCATGCAGGCAGGACCGGGAACGAAAGACTATGGCGCCCTGTCCCTGGCGGTTCAGTATTTTTCCCAGCCGTATTTGGTGGCCAATGTCCCCCCCAACTGTTTCATGCCCAGGCCCAAGGTGGGCAGCGCGGTGATCCGTCTGACTCGGCATGAAAAGCCGCCGGTGGAGGTGAAGGACCAGCGGCTGCTGTTTGCTCTGATCCGCGCTTCTTTTAATCAGAGGCGGAAGACTCTGGTCAATGGGCTGTCCAATTCCCCGGAGATTTCATTCTCCAAAGAGGAAATACTCAAAGCTGTGGAAGCGCTGGGAGCAGGGCTCACGGTCCGCGGCGAGGCATTGACGCTGGAGCAGTTTGCCCGGCTGGCGGATCTGCTGAAATAGAGAATTGCGAAACAGAGTTCTGCAAATACCCAATGGATAGGAAGAAGGAAAGGACAGAGAAATTATGAATAGAGACTATGAAACAGAGTTGGCTGAGAGAAGGGCCATGATGAAGGGCTGGGGCTACGGCGCCGGGGGAGAGGGACGTCCGGCCAGTGATCAGGCCATGGGCGTGGCGGCGCCGCCTCTTTTTGGCTGCGGATCCGGCATGGAAGAGGGAGGCGGAGAGGGACGCATCATCCCCTTGCCCAGAGACTTCCACGATGTGGCGGCAAACCGGGATGTGATTGCGCTTATGGAAAATAGGAAGTCCAGGAGATTGTTTGATCGGGAAGAGCAGCTGACATTGACGGAGCTGTCGTTCCTATTGTGGATGACACAGGGGGTCAAAGAAATTGCGGGCAATGCGGTCAAGGTCACGGTGCGCACCGTGCCGTCTGCGGGGGCCAGACATGCCCTGGAGACATATCTCTTTTTGAACCGGGTGGAGGGGGTACAGCCGGGGCTGTATCATTATCTGGCGCAGGAGCACAAGCTTCAGTTCATGAAAGCCGGGAAGGAGCAAGTCTGGGAACTGTCGGCGGCTTTCGGCGGACAGACCTTTTTCGCCAACAGCGCGGCGGCGTTTATCTGGACAGCGGTGCCGTACCGCATGGAATGGCGGTATCAGGAGTACGCCCAGAAATACATTCTCCTGGACGCCGGTCATGTATGCCAGAATTTGTACCTGGCAGGGGAGGCGCTGGGCTGCGGCGTCTGTGCCATCGGCGCCTATGACCAGGATCTGGCGGATCGTTTTTTGGGACTGGAAAAGAAAAGCGATTGTCCGAAAGATGAGGAATTTGTCATCTACGCGGCCTGTGTGGGCAGATAGCACAGCCGCGTGGAGAGCGGCTGCGGCTTTTATCCGCGCATAAAAAAAGCACCAGCCCCGAAGTTCTATGCCTTCAAAACCGGTACCTGTATGCGCCTCCAGGGGCTCGAACCCTGGACACCCTGATTAAGAGTCAGGTGCTCTACCAACTGAGCTAGAAGCGCAGATCATATGAAATTCAGCGAGAATGCATCTGCAATCCCAATGCGCCTCCAGGGGCTCGAACCCTGGACACCCTGATTAAGAGTCAGGTGCTCTACCAGCTGAGCTAGAAGCGCAGACCGTCTTCATGACGACAAACGATATTATAAACCAACATTTTTTTACTGTCAAGAGGTTTTATAAAATTCTTGTTAAATTTTTGCAACAGCAGTCCCTATTTAGGATACGCCAACAGCTGCAGCGGCAGGAGAGGGAGGAGAAGTCAGTGATGAAATGTTTTGAATCGGCCAGAGAAATTCGATTATTGCGCAGACAGCCGGAATCACAGCCGCCCTGGCGGCGCAAAGTGATATTCTCCCCGGAAATGTGGATGCAGCGCAAATTTAAAAATGTGACAGAAGAAAGCAATATGGAACTGCCGCTCAACGGAAATGGAGGAAAGCGCCGCTGAGCGGCAGTTTTGTGTCTTCTGTATAGAAATTCAATCATTTTGTCACTCAAATGTAGAGCCTGTAGCTCTGTGTTTGGGTGATTTTTGGTTTAATAATGAATGACCGGCTGCAAAGGGGATGGCCTCCAGAGGAGTGATGTCATGACAGAAGCAAACCAAAGGAGTGATATGCTGGAAGAAGTCCCAGACAGGAATGGCTTAGAGTAGTTTTTAGGGGCGGCAGATTCTTGCTTTGAAGGAATTGTCT
>CAJFUP010000057.1 GCA_904420225.1 uncultured Lachnospiraceae bacterium | reverse complement strand
CCAAACAAGGGTACAATGCATTTGCTCTGATCTACCGCCCTGGAGCCCAGACCGCTTGTGAGGATCTGGCTAGAGCAATCAGTTTTATTTTTGCTCACGCTGAGGAATTGGAGGTAGACACTGACTGCTACTCCCTCTGGGGCGGCTCAGCAGGAGCTCGCATGGCAGCCTGGTTGGGTTCTTACGGTCCAGCGGCATTCGGCGGGGACGATCTGCCGCAGCCAGGCGCGGTGATCATGCAGTACACCGGCCACAGCGATTATACAGAAAATGATCCGCCCACCTTTGCCTGTGTGGGAGAACGCGATGGAATTGCCAACTGGCGCACGATGCAGCGCCGTTTGGAAGCCATGAGTAGTCTTGGTATTCCCACGGAGTTTCATCATTATCCTGGCCTGCCTCACGGCTTCGGTTTAGGTACCGGTACTGTGGCGGAAGGCTGGATCGATCAAGCCATTGCATTTTGGGAAGCACAGATGTGAGAGACTGATCAGCAAATAGTAACCTAACAAAATCCCCACAAGAGGATATCATTATGGCTGTTCGGCCGTTGGAGAAGGAAAGGAAGCATGGATATGAGATTGTGGAGTTTTCCGGTATCATGTCCAACCCCACCTATGCCAAGGTACAGGAGGGAGCGAAGCTGGCCAGGGAAAACAAGGTCGATATGATTTTGGCGGTGGGCGGCGGAAGTGTTATGGACTGCTGTAAGGCCGTATCCTTGGCCGCTCAATATGAGGGAGATATCTGGGAGGATTTTTGGGCCCAACCCGGTGTCATTGACTTTGAACCGCTGCCTCTGGGCGTTATAGTTACGGTGGCAGGCACTGGAAGCGAGTGCAACGGAGGGGCTGTGATCACCAACCAGGAGAAAAAGATCAAGACCGGCCGGGATTACCCAGCCCTCAATCCCCGTTTTGCTCTTATGGACCCTACCTACACTTTTTCCGTGCCCAAAGGACAGATGGTGTCCGGTGGTTTTGATATCCTCAGTCATATCATGGAGACTTATTTCAGCGAACCCAACGAGGACAATGTTTCCGATGACATTATGGAAGCGCTGATGAAGAACCTTGTCCGGAATCTGCGGGCCGCTATCCAGAATCCGGAGGATTATACTGCCCGTTCCAACCTGATGTGGGATGCAACCATGGCGGAGAATCGGGTCATCAAGATGGGCAAGAAATGCGATTTTGAGTGCCATAACATGGAGCACCAGCTGGGCGCGTTTACAAACTGCAACCATGGCTGCGGAGTGGCAGTGATCCATCCGGTGTATTATCAGCACATCTATAAGGCTGGCCTGCCCAAGTTCGTTCGTTTTGCGCAAAATGTATGGGGGATCCCCTGTGAAGGTAAAAGCCATGAGGAGCTGGCCCAGGCAGGTATCAAGGCCCTTGCCGATTTCATTAAGGAAATCGGCCTGCCCACCACACTCAAGGAGCTGGGAGTGAAGAAGGATCAGCTCAAGGAGATCGCTGATTCCTGCGGTATCTCTCAGGGAAGCTATAAAATTATGACTCATGAAGAAATTTTGAGAATCTTTCAGGAATGTTACGAATGAATGAGTTGAAGGGAGCAATCAATATGAGAAAATTGACAGCACTTTTTTTAAGTTTGGCAATGGCGCTTGGCCTCGCCGCCTGCAGCAGTGGGACTCCATCCCCCAGCGAATCCAACACTCCGGAAACATCAGCCCCTCAGACGTCCAGTGAAGAGCCGGAATCCAGTGTGGAAGCCGAGTCCAGTGGAGCGTCCACCTCTCAGTCGGACGGCTCGGAAGAAGCGGAGAGTACAGATGGCAATACTCTGGTGGTGTATTTCTCCGCCACCGGCAATACGGAACAGGCGGCCACTTACATTGCTGATCTCACAGGCGGAGACTTATTTGAGCTGGAACCGGCTGATCCTTATACTGACGAGGATTTGAACTACAGCAATGAGGACAGCCGCGTTTCACAGGAATATGAAGATGAAGCTTTGCGGAATGTGGAATTGGTGGCAGATACCGTAGAGAACTGGGACAGTTATGATACTGTTTTTATTGGGTACCCCAACTGGTGGGCAGATCTTCCCATGGCAGTGTACAGCTTTTTTGACGAGTATGACTTCTCTGGTAAGACCATCATCCCGTTCAATGTCCACAATGGCAGCCGCTTTTCCAGGACCATCCAGACCATCGGGGAGCTGGAACCGGATGCCACGGTGATTGAGAATGGTTTTACCGTCAGTGAGCAGACTGTGGCAGATGCAGCTCCAGATGTGGCTGCGTGGCTGGAAGAGCTGGGATATTTGGGATTATCCGATATGGCGACAGAGGACCAGGTGCAGACCGGTGTGGTGACGGAGCTGATTCTGGAGGGAGAGACAGGGACGATCCATTACAGTTACTATCTCCCCGATGACTATGACATGGAAACGGAGTATCCGCTGATGGTGGTCATGCCAGGTTATGACATGATGTGGTTTGGAGAAGACTCTTCGGGCTCCAACCTCAAATGGACGGGCTTTCTCTGCTGGACGGAACTTCCAGAGGATATGATTGTTGTTTCCGCCCAACTCACTGATTGGCATGAGACATCTGCCAATCAGGCCATTGAACTGACAGAATATTTTATGGAGCATTTTTCAGTGGATGCGTCCCGGGTCTATGCGGCAGGCTATTCTGCGGGGGGAGAAACCATGTCTCAGGCCGTTTCCATGCGTCCTGATCTCTATGCCGCATATTTGCATGGTGCTTCCCAGTGGGACGGAGAATATGCCCCCATTGCAGCAAACAGTGTAGCAGTATATATCTTCATGGCGGAAAACGACGAGTATTACGGCTCCCAAAGGGCATGGGATGCTTACAACAATCTGCACGACGCCTATCTGGAGAACGGATGGGGTGAAGATAACATTGCCTCTGTCCTCCAGATCCAGATCCCGGACAACGGCTGGTTTGCCGAACGGGGCATTACCGGAAACTATCACGGCGGTGGGAATGTGGTATTTGAAGAAGAAACAATATTGAGCTGGGTTATATCCCACAGCAAATAAAGGAGCATTCACAATGAAAGTTTTATTGGTAAACGGCAGTCCTCATAAAGAAGGATGCACCTATACGGCGCTTTGTATCGTATCTGAGGCACTCAATCAGAATGGGATCGACACAGATGTGTTCTGGATCGGCAACAAGCCCATTTCCGGCTGCATTGCCTGTCACAAATGCAATGAGCGCAACCGCTGTGTATTTTCGGATACTGTCAACGAATTTTTGGATCTTGCGGAAGACTATGACGGATTTGTATTCGGGACGCCGGTCCATTGGGCCGGGGCTTCCGGCTCCATCACTTCCTTTTTGGACCGCGTTTTTTATGCTGATCTGAATGGAGGCGGAAACCGGTTTTACTTAAAGCCAGCAGCTGCGGTGATGTCTGCAAGGCGAGCCGGTACAACCGCAACCTGGGATCAGATGAATAAATACTTTGGGCTGATGCAAATGCCCATTATCACGTCGCATTATTGGAATATGGTTCATGGTACTACACCGGAGGAAGTTACTCGGGACGCCGAGGGCATTCACACAATGAAAACCCTGGGGCACAATATGGCCTATTTTCTCAAGTGCAGAGAAGTGGGAAGCAAACTTGTTCCTCTGCCGCCCCAGGAACCTTGGATTGCGACAAATTTTATTCGGTAGAGGGAAAATGAAAGTAAAAACAGGAGGTCAGCCGCCCATGAACCCCAAAATGATCGTAAAAGTTGTGGTAGATATTGGTATGACGGTTTTTCTGATGCTGCTTATGGCTTTTGAATTGATAGGCAGGACAGCCCATGAGTGGATCGGAGTCGGAATATTTATACTGTTTATTATTCATCATATTTTAAACTGGATATGGACCAGAAACCTGTTTTGCGGGAAATATTCTCACTTCCGCATGTTACAGACGGTTTGCGTGTTGTTGATTTTTATCACGATGTTGGGTTCTATGATCAGCGCCATGCTGATTTCGCGACAGGTATTTGCTTTTCTTCCCATCAGCGGAGGGCGCAGCTTTGGACGTGCGCTCCATATGCTATGTGCATATTGGGGATTGGTGTTTCTGTCTTTCCACCTTGGCATTCATTGGAATATGATGATGGGAATGGCAGCCAGATTGTGCCAGGGAACATCCAGAGTCCGCGCGTTACTGCTGCGTATTTTGGGATTGGCTGTTGCTGTCTATGGCGCATATGCTTTTGTGAAACGAAGTATTCCCAGTTATCTTTTCCTGCGGACACAGTTTGTTTTCTTTGATTATGAGGAGCCCCTTGTGTTCTTTTTCCTGGATTATCTGGCGATTATGGGACTGTTTGTTTTCATCGGCCACTTTCTTGCGGCTGGTGTCCGCAGGATCGGGAAAAAGAAAGCGAGAATTTAATTATTTTAATAATGACAATACTTGCGAAAACCGGGTGTATGCCCGGTTTTTTCGCAATTGGAAAACTGTGAATATCCGCTTGATTCAATGTGATTGCAATTGTGGGGAAAATATGGTATGATGCAATTACTACGACAGTCGTACTACGATAAACATAATATAAATGGCATCCAGCCCGCTGGCCAGTAAGTCTCAGTGGATGGACGTCCGCGGCAGTTTAGATCACCGAAATTGCCAGGATCTGTGGGAGAGGAGGGCGCGGAGTTGATCAGCAGTGATGTGATCCGAGGGTATAATGATACCATAATTCTATTTTTGCTGCTGAAGTCACCATCATACGGATACGAGATATCAAAGCGAATCCGGGAGATGTCAGGCGGAAAATATATTATCAAAGAAACCACTCTGTATTCTGCCGTCACCCGGCTGGAGAAAAATGGCTGTGTCACATCGTTCGCAGGAAATGAAAACAGCGGAAAGCGCAGGACATATTATAGAATTACGGAAAAAGGAAGACAGTACTACCGGGAGAAATGCCAGGAGTGGTCACTGGTGAAGGAAGTGGTATCGCATTTTATCGCCGATCCAACGGAGGAGTAAGGCGGCAATGGATGAGGCGATGATCAAAGATAGGAAAATGGGAGGAAAGCGGTATGGAGGTCATAAAAAATTATTTGGAAAGTATATTTCTGGCATATCCCAATACGCCGGAGACGCAGAGAGCCAAGGAGGAACTTTGGGCCATGATGGAGGATCGGTTTGGCGAGCTGATCCGGGAGGGCCACAATGAAAATGAGGCGGTGGGAATTGTTTTGGGTGAATTCGGAAATGTGGAAGAGATTATGCGGGATTTGGGATATGGCGGCAGAGAAGAGACGGCAAACTTCCACAGTGCGGAGGAATTCAGCTCTGCGGCAGGGGATACTGGGAAGGAAAACAGCGGCGAAAAGACGGTGACTTATCAGGAAGCTGTGGAATACGTCCAAGAAATGGAAAAGGCTGGCATCAAGATTGGCCTGGGGGTATGGATGTGTGTGGCGTCGCCCTCAGTGCTTCTGTTGATGCTGGGCTTGTCTTTTTCCCGGGTGATTTCTCAGCAGGCAGCTGTGGCTCTGGGAATCACAGCAGCTGCGGTGCTGGTGGCTGCGGCAGTGGGACTATTTCTCTATTCCGGTATCCGTGTGCAGAAGTATGGCGTTCTGAAGGAGGAGATGTTCTGGATGGATGGAGCCACAAGACAATATATGGAAGAGCTGCGGGATGCGTTTCGGCCGGTGTTTACTGCTCATGTCATTGTGGGAACCGTGATTTGCATCATCAGTGTGATTCCCATCCTGGCTGGAGCGGTACTTTCCGGAGCGGAGGAAGTCATGCTTCCCAGCATCAGCCTATCTTTGATATTGGCAGGTCTGGGCGTATTCTTTTTCATTAACGCAGGATGCCGTCACTCCTGTTATACGGTGCTGCTTCAGGAAAAAGAGTACTCCAGGGAAAAGAAGGAAAAGAAGAGAAATGGATGGAAGTCTTTTGAAGATACGTATTGGATCTTGGTGACAGCCCTTTATTTTCTCATCAGCTTTGGCACCAGACGGTGGGGCAGTACATGGATTCTGTGGATTGTGGCCGCTGCTTTTAATGAGTTCATGGGAAAGCGCATGCGGCGGAGGAGATAGGAAGGTAAGGATACGGATTTTCCTTGACGAAACGAATTTTTATGGTATGATTATAATTCGAGGATAGTCGTTTCCCAAAGATGAGAACGGCGGTTTTCAAATCGCAGCAGAGATTCGGAACCGTCTTTTTGCGGAAGCGGCGCCGTAAAGTAACGATCAAGAGACAAATGGGAGGGAACACCATGCCAGATAAAGAAATTTTGGCCGCAGGCGAAGAAAAAGAGACCATATCCAAGAATTTTATTGAGCAGATCATTGAAAAAGATTTGGCGGAAGGGACATATGATCACGTCCAAACCCGATTTCCTCCGGAACCCAACGGATATCTCCATATCGGCCATGCCAAGTCCATTCTTTTAAACTATGGTCTGGCTCAGAAATATCATGGAAAGTTCAATCTTCGTTTTGATGATACCAATCCCACCAAGGAAAAGACCGAGTATGTGAAGGCCATTGAGGAAGACATCGCTTGGTTGGGAGCCGATTGGGAAGACAGGCTGTTTTTTGCCTCCGATTATTTTGAAAAAATGTATGAGTGCGCTGTTTTTCTCATCAAAAAAGGCAAGGCGTTTGTCTGTGATCTGACGGCGGATCAGATCAGAGAGTACAGAGGGACTCTGACGGAGCCGGGAAAGGAAAGTCCATTTCGGAACCGTTCTGTGGAGGAGAATCTGAAGCTGTTTGAAGAGATGAAAAACGGTGTGTACCAAGATGGCGAAAAAGTTCTCCGGGCCAAGATCGACATGGCGTCTCCCAATATTAATATGAGGGATCCGGTGATATATCGTGTGGCCCATATGACCCATCACAACACGGGAGATCGGTGGTGTATTTATCCCATGTATGATTTTGCCCATCCCATTGAGGACGCCATTGAGCATATTACCCACTCCATCTGTACTTTGGAGTTTGAGGATCACAGACCCCTGTATGATTGGGTGGTGAGAGAATGTGAGTTTGAGATGCCCCCCAAGCAGATTGAGTTTGCCAAGTTGTACCTGACCAATGTGGTGACGGGAAAGCGGTATATTAAGAAATTGGTGGAAGACGGTATCGTGGATGGCTGGGATGATCCCCGTCTGGTGACCATCAGTGCTCTGCGCCGCCGCGGATATACGCCGGAGTCCATCAAGAAGTTTGTGGAGCTGTGCGGCGTTTCCAAGGCCAACTCTTCTGTGGATTATGCCATGCTGGAGTATTGCATCCGGGAAGACCTGAAGCTGAAGCGTCCCCGCGTCATGGCTATACTGGATCCCATTAAACTGGTGATCGACAATTATCCAGAGGATCAGATGGAGTATCTGACTGCAGATAATAATCTGGAGAATCCGGAGCTGGGTACCAGACAACTGCCCTTTGGCAGAGAACTCTATATTGAGAGGGAAGATTTCATGGAGGAGCCGGTGAAGAAATATTTCCGGCTGTTCCCCGGCAATGAAGTGCGCCTGATGAATGCCTATTTTGTCACCTGCACTGGCTGTGTGAAAGATGAAGACGGCAATGTGACGGAAGTTCACTGCACGTATGATCCGGAGACCAAGAGTGGAAGCGGATTTACAGGAAGGAAGGTCAAAGGCACCATCCACTGGGTGGCTGCCAAGACAGCAGTCTCGGCAGAGGTGAGACTGTACGAAAATATCGTGGATGAGGAAAAGGGAAAGCTCAATGAAGACGGTTCCCTGAATTTAAATCCCAACTCTCTACGGGTCCTGAAACACTGCTATATGGAGCCGTCTCTGAAGGATGCCAAGCCGTATGAAAGTTTCCAGTTTGTGAGAAACGGATTTTTCTGTGTGGATTGCAAGGATTCCAGGGAGGGAGTCCCTGTGTTCAACCGCATCGTTTCCCTGAAGAGCAGTTTCAAAATTAACAAGTAAGACCGTGGAGGGGGCGCCGCTTTTGCGGCGTCCCCTGCCGTTTTTTGGCGGCAGAAAGGAGTCAGAGAATGAAGGAAAAATTATACACCATACCTGTCAACGATGCATTTTCCCAGGACTGCGAGTGTCCTTTGTGCATCATGAGAAAAACCCTGGAGGACAACGCCATTGAATATACCATGGGACCCAGCTATATGGAGGATGATGTCCGCATGGAGACGGATCGCCTGGGATTTTGCCGGATACATATGACAGCTCTGAGCAAACAGAAAAACAAGCTGGGCCTGGCTCTGATTTTAAAGACCCACATGGATCGGACCATCAAAGAGGTAAAGGAGCGGGCGCAAAAACCGGTGAAAGCAGGAGGACTGTTTAAAAAGGCCACGGAGAACCCTGTGGCTGATTACATTGAGCAGCTGAACCACAGCTGTTTTATTTGTGACAGGATCAACAACACGTTCAACCGGTATATTACCACAGTGCTGCATCTGTGGAAGCATGACGCAGCTTTTCGGGATACAGTTAAGAAGAGCAAGGGATTCTGCACAGAGCATTTCGGCGTACTCATGCGGGAAGGGCAGAACGCGCTGAACAGTTCTGAATACGCGGAATTTGTCTCGGTACTGACGAAACTTTATCTGGAGAACATGCAGCGGGTGACGGACGATGTGGAATGGTTTACAGATAAATTTGATTACCGCCACGCCGATGCACCGTGGAAAAATTCCAAGGATGCCATTCCCCGCGCCATCATAAAGACCAATGGGATTATAGAGGAGGAAGAGAAAAAGCAAAATGGGGGACAGTGAGCAGGGAAAGGTTGGACTGGGAGGAGGTGAGGCGGGATGACGGCAGTTTTGCTCTCACCTCTGTATCTTTTGTTCATTCTGTACCTTCTAAGATGGCTATTTCGATGGTTTGGAGTTTTGTCGCCTTGGTTTGGCAGAAAGGCATTTCGGATTCCGTTTGCCATGGTGTACCTATTTGTGGCGGGCTCCCTGGTGCTGAGTTTTCTAATCAAAGAAAATCCCTGGCACTGGGCGTTGAAAAATCTCAGCAATTACTGGCTGGGGGTGCTTCTCTATACGGCGCTCATTGTACTGGTGGCCGATATCCTGCGCCTGATTTTTAAATATGGTATCCTCAGATACACCCATTGGATTCGGCCGGAGCGGTATTCGGCCAGAAAAGTTTTTTTGGTGTCCGGGGGCATAATCCTGCTATCGATTGCGGGAATCAGCACATACGGCGTATTTCACGCATCGGATACCCAGAAGACCGTTTACGAGCTGACGCTTCCCAAAGCCTGTGCGGCGGGGAAGGAACTGACCATTGCTCTGGCGGCGGATCTGCATCTGGGGTATAATATCACCAACAGCCATATGGAAAAGATGGTGGAGATGATAAACAGCATGGAGCCGGATTTGGTCTGTATCGCAGGGGATATTTTTGATAATGAATTCGATGCCATTTATGATCCGGAACGTGTAAGCGCCACACTCCGGCAGATCCAGAGCCGCTATGGTGTGTATGCCTGCTACGGAAATCACGATATGGATGAAAGTAATTTGGCTGGCTTCACTTTTGCCGGGGAGGGGGCGGAGGATGACAGACGGATGAGGGAGTTTTTGCGGCATTCCAATATACAGCTGCTGTCTGATGAAGCGGTATGTGTGGACGATGCGTTTTATCTCATCGGAAGAAAGGATTATTCCCGCTCCCGCAAGCTTAAGGATCCTCGGCTGACACCAGAGCAGCTTACGGCGTCTTTGGATCAGGAGAAGCCGGTGATTGTCCTGGATCATCAGCCCAGGGAGCTTCAAGAGCTGGCGGATGCCGGTGTGGACCTCGACCTGTCCGGCCATACCCATGATGGCCAAATGTTTCCGGGCAATCTAATTACAAAATTTTACTGGGAAAATCCCTGCGGTCTTCTTGAAAAAGATGGCATGTATTCCGTGGTCACTTCGGGAGTGGGGCTGTGGGGGCCCAATATGCGAGTGGGTACCGACAGCGAAGTGGTGGAGATCCGCGTGAAGTTTGTCGGCGGAGGGGAAACGGAAAAAAATTCTTGAAACCCGGTTTTGTTTCGTTTATAATCATGCTGGCCGAATTTTTCCGCTGAAAATTTGCGGGAATCCTGTGGCTTTTTACTATATTTAGAATTGAGGAAAAATGTACTATGTTTCATCAGATCGATCTGGATCAAATTGATAT
>CAJFUP010000056.1 GCA_904420225.1 uncultured Lachnospiraceae bacterium | reverse complement strand
TTTGACCCGATGTATTTTTTCCTCTTCCAGACGCGGAAGTTTTCTTTTGACTCGTCTGCCTATTTACTCCTTTTTTCTCTGCCGCTGCCATCAAACTTCCCCCTGACTTCAAAGTTGCAGCAAACCGCGTCTGCTCTGTACCTGGTGGAGACCCGCAGACGCAGTCCTGCCCATTATCCTTGTGATTATATCATACCTGTTTTTCAATTTCAATCATCATATGCAGATGGGCCAGAGCTTCCCTTATGCCTCCCGCCTGGTCAATCAGCCCTTCTTCCACTGCCTCCTGTCCCACCAAAATGGATCCCACATCCCTGGTCAGCGTCTCCGTATCCATCATCAGCTCCAAAAGCCTTTCCTCGCTGATGCGGGAATGGCTGCGGATGAAACCGGTAATGCGATCCTGAATTTTCTTAAAATAATCGTAGCTTTGGCGCACCCCAATCACTGTTCCATTCATCCGGACCGGATGAATCATCATGGTAGCCGTGGGGACAATAAAAGAATAGTCCGCAGATACAGCCAGTGGGACGCCAATGGAATGGCTTCCTCCCAGTACCAGAGATACGGTGGGCATACTCATGGAGGCAATCATCTCTGATATGGCCAGGCCCGCCTCCACATCACCGCCCACGGTATTGATGAGTATCAGCATCCCATCCATATTTTTGTCATCTTCCAGAGCCGCCAGCTGCGGGAGAACATGTTCATATTTGGTGGACTTTAGATTGGCGGCCAGGCATTCATGTCCCTCCACCTCTCCGATAATGGTCAGCAGATGGATGCGGTGTTTTTGACCGTTTTCCTCCAGCGTCATCTGCCCTGTTTCCTTGATCCGCTCATCTTTTTCTTGTTCGTTCATTTTTTCCTCTTTCCCATGAAGCCATCCGACATACAATTTTCGGCGGCATTCACGCGGCTTCCTTTTGTTATCGTACGCCATTAGTATAACCTGAACCCCTAAAAAGCATGCGCCAATGGGTTTGTCCTTTGGCAGTCAAAAAAATTTTAAAATCCGCCCCATATAAAGCAGCTGCCGGATACACTTTCGCGCACCGGCAGCCGATTGCTGCTTACATTTCTTCCTGATTTTGTATTTTTCTGCCTCACGGTGGTATGAACGATTCGTAAAGCTTCACAATGTCGCAGAGAATCTCCGCGCTCTTCACAGGATCTTTCCGATTGACAATGGCATGACCAGCCCCTGCGAATTGACGGAGGACAATCTCTTTTTCCCGACAAAAGGCAGCCAATTCTTCTGCTGCCAAAAGACGATCCAACTCTCCCGCAATGACGATGCTGTCTTCTTTCGCCATGTATTGGAAAGCGCCCCGAAGGGGCGTGAGAAATATATTTTTCACTGAGCGTTCCATCTGCTGACTGATCCAGCCGGCAATGAGCGTTCCAATACTCTTGGACACAAAGACAACCTCTCGATACACAGGAAAATCAATTTTTTTCAGCCGATCCCAGATCTGCGCCCGGGTCTCGTTAATCCAGTCACTGGAATTTGACACCAGATCCTCATAGGAGATCTCGATTACCTCATATCCTTTTTCTGCCAATACCAAATTGGCATAATAAAACAGCGGAGCCTGGGTGCCGTATTTGCTCCCGGGAAAAAACACTGCTAATTTTCTATCTCTCATTGTACATTCCCCACTTTCCGCAGCAGCCCGCACAGCTTCTCCTGGGAGGGATCCCCATCCCCTGACGCCAAACCGCTGCCACTTTGTCCTTGCGGCAATTTCTGATTTCATTGTACAACGTCCCGGCCAAAGTTGCAATTGTATTTTCCTCTTGGAAGACTCCATTCATCCCAGCACTTTTTGTGCGTAGTGAACTGTGGCCATGGCATCTTTGGCATAACAGTCTGCTCCGATGGATGCGGCGTATTCTTCTGTCAATACGGCTCCGCCCACCACGATCTTTGTATCCGGCTTTTCCCTGCGCAAAAGGGAGATGGTTTCTTCCATGCTGACGACAGTGGTGGTCATCAAAGCGCTGAGCCCCACCAGCTTCACCTTTTCCGCCAGCGCTGTCTCGACAATGCGCTCTGGAGGCACATCTTTTCCCAAATCAATGACGTCATATCCATAGTTATCCAAAAGAACTTTGACGATGTTTTTCCCAATATCATGGATATCTCCTTTTACCGTGGCCAGGATCACTTTTCCTTTCTTTTCCTGTACGTTTCCTTCCCTCTCCATAACGCCCTTGAGTACATCAAAAGCCGCCTTGGCCGCCTCTGCGCTCATGAGCAGCTGCGGCAAAAACACTCTGCCCTGTTCAAATCCCTTGCCCACACGATCCAAAGCGGGGATCAATTCCTCATCAATAATGGTCAAAGGCTCTTTTTCCCTGGCCAGTTTTTCCGTGGCCTGCCCGCTCCGGTCTCTCAGGCCTTTTTCGATGCAAAGCCCCAAAGGCATATCCTGGGTCGGCTGCGCCTGCGAGGTGGTGATCTCTTCCTGGCCTCCGTATGCGGCAATATAGCGGCTGCACTGGCTGTCTTTTCCTGTCAAAGCCAAATAGGCGCGGTAAGCGCGCATCATGGCATCAGAACCAGGATTTATGATGGCACAGCTGAGTCCATTCTGCATGGCCATGGTATAAAAAGCGGCATTGATGATTTCCCGTCTGGGCAGGCCAAAGGATATATTGGACACGCCAAGGATGGTACGGCCATGATAATCATCCTGGATTCTCTTCAACGTTTCCAATGTTGCCAAAGCCGATGTATTGTCAGAGCTGATGGTCATGGCCAGCGCATCAATGACAATATCTTTTCTCTCAATGCCATAATGTGCTGCTGTCTGATAGATCTTTTCAGCAATCTCAATTCTCCCCTGGGCTGTCTGCGGAATTCCCTTTTCATCCAAAGCAAGTCCCACTACCACGCCACCATATTTTTTCACCAAAGGAAACACCGCTTCCATGACTTCCCGTTTTC
>CAJFUP010000055.1 GCA_904420225.1 uncultured Lachnospiraceae bacterium | reverse complement strand
GCCCTCCGGTTGCGGCTGTGCATACTGGCGCAGGTGACAATCAGATCACCGATTCCCGACAATCCGGAAAACGTCTCCTTTCTGCCGCCCATGGCAATGCCCAATCTGGAAATTTCTGCAATGCCCCGTGTGATGAGGGCTGCCTTGGTGTTATCCCCGTATCCCAGGCCATCTGCCACACCGGCCGCCAGAGCGATGACATTTTTCAGAGCGCCTCCCAGCTCAATTCCCAATACGTCCGGGCTGGTGTAGACCCGAAAGACCGGCGACATAAAACAATTTTGAATCATTTCCGCCGTTTCTCTGGTGGAGGCTCCCACCACACATGTGGTGGGAATCCCCCTGGCCACTTCCTCCGCATGACTGGGGCCGGACAACACTGCGGCGTCCGCCCAGGGAATCTCTTCCAAGATCTGATCCGTCAGCGTCATCAGTGTCCCTTCCTCAATTCCCTTGGCCACATTGACAATGACCTGCCCTTTTCTGACAAACGGTTTCATTTTTCGGCACGTTTCTCTGGCAAAAATAGAGGGCACAGCCAAGATCAGCAAATCCTTACCCTCACAGGCCTCACCGAGGCAGTCTGTATCCACCCACTGAATTTCTCCTGGAATCGACACACCGGGCAGACTTTTGTGAATCCCATGTTCCCGCAGGTATGTAATTTCCTCCTGCAAAGCCGACCAGGCGCAGACCCGATGACCGTTTTGATTCAACAGAATACTCAGGGCAATGCCCCAGGTCCCTGTTCCGATGATACTGATATCCGCCATGTCCGCCTCCTTATTTTTTTGATCCAATCCGATTCTCCGTCCCGTGAATCAAGCGATTGATGTTGCTTCTGTGACGCCAAATAGCCATAACAGTGGTAAACAGCACCAGGATATAAAATTCCAGCGCATAATTTCCCAAATCCATCCATCCCATCTGCCCAAACAGCACACAGAGAATCAACACTGCCGTCACCACACAAACAGATCCCAGAGAAACAAACCGGGTGGCGATGGCAATTCCAAAAAACACCACAATGCCAATTAGAGTAATTCTCCAGTCCAGGGCAATGACCCAGCCTGCCGTGCAGGCAATGCCCTTTCCGCCTTTAAATCCCATATAAAAGGGAAAATTGTGTCCCAAAATAACGCCAATGGCCATATACATCATGTAAACATATGCCGCCTGGGACTCAAATCCCAATGCATAGTGGACAATGAGACATGGAATGAGACATTTGAGCATATCCCCGAAGAAAACGATGATCCCCGCCTTGGCGCCCAAAACCCGCAGCGTATTGGTGGCTCCCGAATTGCCGCTGCCCTGTTTGCGGATATCTACTCCCTTCATTTTTCCGTAAAGATAACCTGTCTGCAAAAGACCGCAGCAGTAACCGATTATTAATAATAATACCCGTATCATCACTGTTCCTTTTCCTTTCGTTCTCTTATGATAAATTTCAATGACGTGCCGCGAAAGCCAAACGCTTCCCGAATCTTATTCTCAATATATCTGGTATAAGAGAAATGCATCAATTCCTTGTCATTGACAAATATAACGAATGTGGGAGGCTTAACAGCCACCTGGGTGATATAATACAGCTTCAGGCGTTTTCCTTTATCGGAAGGAGGCTGCTGCAGAGCCACTGCCTCTGCCATAATTTCGTTGAGCACTCCAGTGGATACCCGCAGGGACTGATTCTCGATGACAACATCGATCATTTCAAAAAGCTTGTTCATTCTCTGTCCTGTCTTAGCCGATATAAACAGAATCTCCGCATACGGAAGGTAAGAAAGGACTTCTCTGATTTTTTCCTGGTGACGATAAATGGTCTTATCATTCTTCTCAATGGCATCCCACTTATTGACTGCGATGATGATTCCTTTTCCCCGCTCATGGGCGATGCCCGCAATCTTGGCGTCCTGTTCCGTGATTCCCTCCACGGCATCAATGACCACCACCACCACATCGGCACGCTCCACCGCTGTCACTGTGCGGATGATACTATAGCGCTCCAGTTCTTCCTTGATCTTATTTTTTCTCCGCAGCCCGGCCGTATCAATGAATATATATTCACGCCCGCCCCGGCTGATTTCCGTATCCACCGCATCCCGTGTGGTTCCAGCAATATCAGATACAATCACACGATTTTCTCCGACTATTTTATTTATAATGGAGGATTTTCCCACATTGGGTTTCCCCACAATGGCAATCCTTGGACGGTCGTCCTCCTCATCTTCGGTCATGGACACGTCAAAGTGCTTCACCACTTCCTCCAAAAGATCGCCGATGCCCAGTCTGGACGATGCGGATACGGGCAAGGGCTCCCCAATCCCCAACTTATAAAATTCATAGACATCCGGCATGAATTTTTGGAAGCTGTCCACTTTATTAACCACCAAAATCACCGGTTTATGGGAACGGCGCAGCAGATTCGCCACTTTCTCGTCGGCGTCCACCACCCCCTGCCGCACATCGGTGACAAATAAAATGACATCAGCCGTCTGGATGGCCACCTCTGCCTGTTCCCTCATCTGGGATAAAATAACATCGCTGGAATCCGGCTCGATTCCCCCTGTATCAATCAGTGTAAATTTATGATCCAGCCAGGTGCAGTCCGCGTAAATACGGTCCCTTGTGACACCGGGCGTATCTTTTACAATGGCAATATTTCCGCCTGCAAGCGCGTTGAACAATGTGGATTTTCCCACATTGGGACGGCCCACAACGGCGACAATCGGTTTACTCATGCAAAAGCTCCTTTCCCATTTTTGCGGCTTTACAGAGCGCTCAGCTCGTAGGGCTGATGATGCTCCGTCGGTTCCTCTCTGTCCCCATCCAGTCCCAAAATGGCCCGGACGAGATCCTGCCCGCTTGATTTTACAATAGAAATCGGCACTTGTAAAGCCATTTGTGCATCTTCCCGGGTCATGTCATCCAGAAAAACTTCTTCCCCGCTGCGGAACATGACCGAGGAAAGCAAAAGCTGGCTTCCCAGATTTTTTCCCTTCAGCTGCTCCACCAAATCCTGTCCCGTAATCAGACCTGCCACCGTGATCTGTTCGCCAAAAAATTGATTGACAATGGTATAAATGCGGACATGCACCCAGGGATACTCTTTTTGTATTTGGCGGCAAATTTTCTCCAGAAATGGGGCTGCCAGTTTTCCCGTGGCCAAAGACAGATCCCTGGTCACCTCTTTTCCCCCCACAACCGCCGATATGCTTCTGAGCCTTCTCAATTCCTCCTCACATTCTTCCAAAAGCAGCCGCACCACTCCCACGCCATTTTCCAACTGAATATATCCGTCATACCGCTGCGCTTCCGGCATCTCCCTTTCTGCCAGAATATAGAACTCATCGCTGGCCTGTACAAAGTGGGTGCCATGGGCTTGGTACAATTTCTTCTGCCACCGCTCTATGATCTCCAGCACTGCCTGTGCGTCCTCTTTTCCAAATGGCTCCAAGGGATACAGTCCGTCTCTGTATTTGGTCAATCCCACAGGCACCACTGACAAGCTCTCCATATACGGCAGATACTGCGCCAGATCGGCAATGGTCCGTTCCAGCTCCTCTCCGTCATTGACTCCTTTGCACAAGACGATCTGCCCATTCATCTCGATACCTGCTTCATAAAGACGCTGAATCTTTTTCAAAGATTCCCCGGCAAAGCGGTTATTGAGCATCCTGCATCTGAGTTCCGGGTTGGTGGTATGGACGGAAATATTGATGGGCGCCAACTTATAGCGAATAATCCGGTCAATGTCTTTCTCCTTCATATTCGTAAGTGTCACATAATTCCCCTGAAGAAAGGAAAGACGAGAATCATCATCCTTAAAATACAAAGTCTCCCGCATCCCCGGCGGCATCTGATCGATGAAACAAAAAATGCATTTGTTGGTACACGATTTATAGTCTGACATGAGGCTGCTCTCAAAGGTGATTCCCAGATCTTCTTCCTCATCCTTTTCAATCTCCAAAATCCACTCTTCTTGGTTGGCCTTCTTGACACTCAGCTCAATATACGTATCCTGGATCAGAAACTGGTAATCAAACACATCCTCCATCTCCTGTCCATTGACAGCGACAATCATGTCCCCCGGCTCCAGTTCCATCTCCTGGGCAATGGAGCCAGACTCCACTGCGGCAATTACATGTCCCTTTTTTCTCTCCATAATCTTTCTTATTTCTCCTGTCTGTTCTTCCTGCTGCTTATCCGGCTCCTGTCAGGAAACGGCCTGCGGCATTCCTGCTTTTCCATCCATTTCACTATACCATTATCCTTCTGAAAAATCCAGCCCCCCAAACCTTGGGTTCGGCAATGGCATCCACGTCCATTTTTTCCTTGACGCGCCTGGCAAAAAAATGATATGATGTTGAAGTTAAAGATACTATTTCTACTATTTTTACCTTTTGGAGGAAATCATGGCCAATAATTACACTCTTGACAATACCATTCCCCTGGCGCCGCTGAAGATCGCCGCTCTGGAGAGCTGCCGTTCGCTGGCCGAATCTGTGGATCAATATATTGTCAATTTCCGCAGAAACGATATGGAACGCTTAAAGGACAGATGGGTGGGTCCAGATTACCGCGGTTACAACCGAGATTCCTATCTTCTGGATCTGCGCTGTTCCCGTTTCGGCTCCGGCGAGGCAAAATGTGTATTAAATGAATCGGTACGGGGTACTGATATCTTTGCAATGGTCGATGTTACGAATTACAGTATGACATATTCCGTATGCGGCCACACCAATCACATGTCCCCCGACGATCATTATCAGGATTTGAAACGCTTGATCTGCGCCGCGTCCACTGCCCACCGCATCAATGTGGTAATGCCATTTTTATATGAAAGCCGCCAGCACAAACGCACCCACAGGGAGTCTCTGGACTGTGCCACTGCTCTGGAAGAACTGGCATCCATGGGAGTTTCCAATATCATTACTTTCGATGCCCACGATCCCCGGGTGCAAAACGCCATTCCTCTCCATGGATTTGACAATTTCACACCGCCGTATCAGTTCATCAAAGCCTTGTTTCACAAAGAGCGGAATCTGAAAATTGACAAAGATCATCTGATGGTCATTAGCCCGGATGAAGGCGCCATGAACCGTTCCGTTTATTTTGCCAATAATCTGGGTGTGGATATGGGAATGTTTTATAAGAGGCGCGATTATTCCAGGGTGGTAAACGGCAAAAACCCCATTGTGGCCCATGAGTTTCTCGGCTCCAGCGTGGAGGGAAAAACGGTCATCATCGTGGATGACATGATTGCCTCCGGGGAAAGTATGCTGGATACTGCCAAGGAACTGAAAGACCGCAAAGCAAAAAATGTCATCGTCTGCTGTACATTTGGCCTATTCACAGAAGGTCTGGGGAAGTTTGATGAATTTTACGAAAGCGGTTATTTTGATTATGTCATCACCACCAACCTCAACTACCGCAGCCCTGAGCTTTTGACCAAACCCTGGTATCTGGAAGCGGATATGAGCAAATTCATGGCTGCCATCATCAATTCCCTGAATCATGATGTCTCCATCGGCGCCTCCATGTCCCCCACGGAAAAAATTCAGAAGCTGGTGCGGGAGTACAACAGCCGCCAGCGGGCATAACCCAACCTCATAACTTGATGCCATAAAATATAGAGCAGCCGTCGGCAGTCATCACAGAATGATTTCGCCGACGGCTTTTATGATACACTCGGGCGCGTTATAACAGCATTAAAAATGCAGCCAAATTTCCCCGCCGCTCTCCCATGACCCGATGGGAATACAGCAAATGGGGGTTGCATTTGGTACACACGTCTGTCACTGCCAGGTGGTCTCTGCGGATTCCCGCCTCCAGCAAAATCAGCTCATTGGCTTTCCACAGATCCAACAGGAACTTTCCCCTTCCGATTTCCCTCAGAATTTCTGTTTGCTGAACCGGTGAAAATCCCGCAGCAAAGGCTTCCGCCACATCCCGCCCCACCTCATAGCAATCTCGGCAGATACTGGGACCCACACATGCCAGAACATCTTTGGGATCCGTGCCGTAAGCTTCCCCCATCCGCCTAAGCGTTTCCCGTCCCATTCTGCCCACAGTACCGCGCCAGCCGGAATGGCTCAGACCAATGGCTCCGTGAACTGGGTCCACAAAATACAGCGGAACGCAGTCGGCATAGAATGTCACCAGCGGCAGCTGCCTTACATTGGTGATAAGCCCGTCCACATCCCTATAATCCCTTTCTCTTGTCACACCTTTGCCAGCGTCCTCTTCCGTCACTTTCCCAACGGTGGTGGTATGGGTCTGATGGGACAAAACAGCCCGCCGCCATGGCATTCCCAGCGCCTCTCCCATCCTTTTATAATTTTCTTCCACGTCCTCTCTGCGGTCACCTCTGGTGAAGCTGAAGTTCATGGTGGCAAACTCCCCTTTGCTGACGCCACCCAATCTGGTGGAAAAGCCGTGAGCCACCTGTGGGCACCGTTCCAGCAAAGGAAAGGAAAAATAAAATACGCCGTTTTTTTCCCTCAGTTCCACGGAGTGCTCTCCTTCCCCGTCTTTTCTCCTGAAATCCATGAAGTCTCCTCCTTATATCCCGCCAAACGCATTTTTCACATGGGATATGACCGTGCCGTCCACTCCCACCACATCAAAGCGGCATGGAGTGGTGTCTGAGATCCCATGCTCTGTCATATAGTATTGGGCTGTCCGCAGGATCCTGCGCTGCTTTGTCGGCGTCACAGCTTCCAAGGATGTGCCCAAAGTCTGGTTTTTCCTATATTTGACTTCAACAAAAACCAAATACAGGCCATCCTTGAGAATCAGATCAATTTCTCCCGTGGATCTTTTATAGTTTCTCTCCAATATCCGGCAGCCCTTTTTTTCCAAATAGACAGCCGCCATGGATTCATAGCGGCTGCCTTTTTCCCTATTATTCTCTCTGATCACCGGCAGATCCCTCCCGCTCCTCATATCTCACGCCTGAATTTTCTTCTGCCTGTGTCAGTATGGACTTTAGAAAACTTCTCCTGTGCAAAGGGCAGGGACCAAATTTGAGAATGGCTTCCATATGAGACGCGCTGCCGTATCCTTTATTTTGGCCAAACCCATATTCAGGGAAAATCTCATCATACTCCCGCATCATCCGGTCTCTGGTCACCTTTGCCACAATACTGGCCGCAGCGATGGAAATGCTTTTTGCGTCTCCTTTGATGATGGGCACCTGCTTATAGGGAATCTTGGGGATCGTCACCGCGTCATTCAAAAGCAGATCCGGCTGGGGATCCAGATGAGCCACAGCCAGACGCATGGCCTCATAAGTCGCCTGAAGGATATTGATCTCATCAATTTTCTCCACGCCCACAATACCCACGCCCACACTGACCGCCTTTTCGTTTATCTCTTGATACAGCTTTTCCCTCATGGGTTCCGACAGCTTTTTGGAATCATTGACATATAAGATTTCCAATCCCTTGGGCAGAATAACAGCGCCAGCCACCACAGGACCAGCCAAAGGTCCGCGCCCAGCCTCATCCACACCGCAGATCAGCTCATATTCCGGATACGCACGCTCAAACTCTGTCATGGCATGTATCCGAATCCTCTCCTTTTCCAGAGCCGCTTTTTTCTTTTCGTATCTCTGCACCAGTTTTTGGACTCCAGCCCTCTCATCCTGCCCATACTGCGCAAAAAGTTCTCCCCACGCCTCCTGGGGACACGCTTCCCATTCTCTGGCGATTTCTCTCACTGTTTTCATGACTGCCTCACTGATGTTTAATAAATTCAATCTGATTCAACGGCCAGAATCGCAGCCAGGCCCTTCCCAATATTTGGCTGCGTTTCACATTTCCCACTCCCGGATCACGGCTGTCTCGGCTGTAATTTCGATTATCCCCCAGGACAAAATATTCGTCCTCTCCCAGGGTAATGGGATCCGCAGCCCGCATGGGCTGCAGCATTACTTCTTTTCCATACACATCGTCTTCCAGCCGTTCTCCGTTAATATAAACATAGCCGTCAATGATCTGCACTGTCTCTCCCGGCAGCCCGATGATGCGCTTGATATAATGATCACTCTCTGTCTGATCAAATACCACCACATCAAACCTTTCTGGATCACGGAAATGATACGTTAGCTTATCCAAAATCAAATTATCGCCGTCGTGCAAAAGAGGCTCCATGGACTGGCCGGACACTGTGGTTCTCTGCCCCACAAATGTTATAATTAAGAAACAGACAAACGCCACTACGGCGATATAAAGCACTGTGCCCAAAAGTTCCTGTGCCACACTCTTTTCTTTCTTCCCTTTGGGAGTTCTCTCCTCGTCTTCCTGTCTCATCCTTCGCCTTCCTTTCCTTTGGCTGCTGTCTGGGGAGATTCCACTGTCACGGTTCCCAGACGGCCACTTCTAAAATCATCGGCCAGCAGAGACGCTGCCTTCTCCGTGTTGTATTCTCCTCCCTTAAGCAGACAGGAGCGACTCTTGGCAATGAGCCGAAGGCAGTCATAATCGTCTCCCAAAAATTCTTCCTGATACCGCTGCTCCAACAGTCCCGGATACTCTTTCCGCAGCATGCCTATCAGTTTCAGCGCCAGTTCCTCCATATTTAGTATATCATCCTTAATGGCTCCGATGAACGCCAAGTGAAGTCCCACCTGCTGATCCTCAAACTTTGGCCATAAGATTCCCGGCGTATCCAAAAGCTCCACATTTTTATTGAGACGGATCCACTGATTCCCCCTGGTGACGCCGGGCTTATTTCCTGTCCTGGCGCAGGCTTTTCCAGCGAGGGTATTGATAAATGTGGATTTTCCCACATTGGGGATTCCCACCACCATGGCACGAACAGGGCGGTGAAGAATTCCGCGTTTACGGTCCCGCTCCATTTTTTCCCGACAAGCCTCCTGGATAGCCCCATGGACCGCTTTTATTCCCGCCCCAGATCTGGAATCCAGACAGACTGCCGGAATCATTTTGCTGGCGAAATATGACTTCCAGGCTTCATTTTTTTCCCTGTCCGCCAAATCCGCTTTATTTAATATGATCAACCTGGCCTTCTGTCTTCCCAACTGGTCAATATCAGGATTGCGGCTGGAAATCGGAACCCTGGCATCCACCAATTCGATCACCAGATCCACCAGCTTAATGTCCTCCTGCATTGCCCGCTTTGCCTTTGTCATATGGCCAGGATACCACTGAACATTCATACTTTTCTCCTCATAAGAATCCCATATCGGTGACGGAATGGAAGAAGAACCATGCCGTACCTATAATTTGTTGCCGTTTCACATTGCCCACGGTGGAAAAACGGCTGTCCTCACTGCTGCCTGTATTGGCTCCCATGACAAAAAATTCATCATCCGCCAAGACAATGGGATCCTCAGCCAATCCCGCCAGAGAAACCGTGCCCCAATAGGCGTCCGCATTGAGCTCCTGTCCGTTTATCCAGACAGAACCCTCTTTAATCTGTACCGTTTCCCCCGGAAGCCCCACCACGTATTTTGTGTAAAGCCGTCCCCTCTGGGCCTCACTCTCCCCATCCTGCACACTGCCGTCTTTCCCCTCAAATACAATGATATCAAACCGAGATGGCGCAAAATACGATATGGCCGTCCGGTTCACCAACAGCGTGGAATCCTGGAGTACCGTCGGCTCCATGGAACGTCCCTCCATCTTCACCTGATATCCCAGGTAATTGACGCAAAACAACGCTGTCACGGCAATTAGCGCAATCTGCGTGATCAGCTTCACTGCTCTTCTTCCCTTGCCCTCGTCCTTCTCTCTCCATTGACCCATGAAACTCACTCCCGCAGGCTCTTCTTATCCAAAATCCATGATAGCAAAACTGGGACAAGATACAATCATGTATTTGTCCCAGCCTTTCTTACACAGCATCTCCCTTTTCAATAGGGATGCCTTATTTCACCAATTCCTTAACCTTAGCGCGCTTTCCTACTCTATTTCTCAGGTAATTCAGCTTCGCTCTTCTTACTTTACCCCTTCTTACCACTTCGATGCGCTCCACAGCAGGAGAATGAACCGGCCATGTCTTTTCCACACCGACACCGTTGGAGTTCTTTCTTACTGTAAACGTCTCGCGAACACCGCCGTTCTGTCTCTTCAGAACTGTTCCCTCAAATACCTGGATTCTTTCGCGGTTTCCTTCCTTAATTTTTGCGTATACTTTAACAGTATCGCCTACACGGAATTCAGCTACAGACTCTTTCAGCTGTGCGTCTTCAATCTTCTTAATGATTTCGTTCATGTGTGACCTCCTCAATATTCAGATGTTCTTAATACAAAATTGTAGCAGAGGACCATCCCTTATAATTACACAACACGAATAATGATATCATATGACATCCCAAAACGCAAGCCTTTTTTTCAAAACAGTCTTGCATTTTTTAGGTCATAACGATTTGAATTGGGAATATTTTTACGGAAACACGGAGACACTATTGTACAGTATCACTTATCTTTCGCATGATGGTCGGCCCAGCTTTTCATCTGCTGCGCTGCCGTGGCGCTTTTTCTCCCGGCAGGTGAAATATTCATGCTGTGCCATTATGCTGAGAGCGGTTGATACCATACACCAGTGATGTCTCAGACATCAGACAAATTTTCTCGATCTTAATAAAGGAGGTAATCTGCCATGTCATGTTTGAAGTGCGGTGTCACCAGCTGTGTTCACAACAGCGAACATTGCTGCTGCAAAAATGAAATCATTGTGGAGGGAGCTGAGGCCACCACTGTGGAAGGAACCTGCTGCGGAAGTTTTGATGAGCGCCGCGGAGAATCCTTCCGCAATCAGTTCGAATCCCCCAATGAACAGGCAAAAATCAGCTGTGAAGTGGCCAACTGTATTTACAACAGAAACCGCGTCTGTCAGGCGGAACGTGTGGATATCACCGGAAACGGTGCGGCTTCGGCTGTTCAGACCGAATGCGCCACATTCCGCATGAAGTAATGCTGCCATTGACGGCACGGCCCATTCCCTGCAATTTGGGGTAACAGCAAACACAAATTAAACACCTCCGGCAAACCTTTTTTGTGGCCTGCCGGAGGTGTTTCTATTCCCCAATTACTCTTCTGAACTGTAGTTGGGTGCCTCTTTTGTGATATGAATATCATGGGGATGACTCTCCCTCAGTGCCGCGGAAGAAATCTTCACAAACTTTCCTGTGCTCTGCAGGGTGGGGATGTCGGGGGCTCCGCAGTATCCCATACCGGCCCGCAGACCGCCCACCAGCTGGAATACCGTATCTTCCACTGTACCCTTATAGGCCACGCGGCCCTCCACGCCTTCCGGCACCAATTTCTTGGCATCAGACTGGAAATAGCGATCCTTGGAACCATTTTCCATGGCGGCAATGGATCCCATTCCGCGGTATACTTTATACTTTCTTCCCTGATACAATTCGTAATCTCCCGGGCTCTCGTCGCATCCGGCGAAAATACTTCCCATCATGCAGACATTGGCGCCTGCCGCAATGGCCTTTGTCATGTCACCGGAATACTTGATGCCGCCGTCGGCTATGATGGGAATTCCATATTTCTTGGCAACATCGTAGCAATCCATAACAGCTGTAACCTGCGGCACACCGATACCAGCTACGACTCTGGTGGTGCAGATGGAACCCGGTCCGATTCCCACCTTAACCGCATCGGCGCCTGCCTCGATGAGATCCTTGGTGGCGGCGCCTGTGGCCACATTACCGGCAATAACCTGGAGATCCGGATACTTTGCTTTTACTTCCTTCAAGGTTCTGATGATGTTTGCGGAATGACCATGGGCCGAATCAATTACGATCACATCCACCTTTGCTTTCACCAAAGCATCCACCCGCTCCATGATGTTCTTCGTGATGCCCACCGCCGCGCCGCAGAGCAGACGTCCCTGCTTGTCCTTGGCAGACATGGGATACTTGATGGCTTTCTCAATATCCTTTATGGTGATTAATCCCTTCAGGTTAAAATCATCATCCACAATGGGAAGCTTCTCCACTCTGGCTTTGGCCAAAATCTTCTTTGCCTCTTCCAGGGTAGTTCCCTCTTTTGCAGTCACCAATCCTTTGGATGTCATGGACTCTTTGATTTTCTTGCTGAAGTCCTCTTCAAATTTCAGATCGCGGTTTGTGATGATTCCCACCAGCTTTCTTCCCTCTGTGATGGGAACGCCGGAAATACGGAACTTCGCCATCAAATTGTTGGCATCCTCCAACGTATTCTCCGGTGACAAATAGAAAGGATCGGTGATGACTCCGTACTCGGAACGCTTCACCTTATCCACTTCCTCCGCCTGCGCTTCAATGGACATGTTTTTATGAATGACACCGATGCCGCCCTGTCTGGCCATGGCAATGGCCATGCGGTGCTCTGTAACAGTATCCATACCCGCGCTCATCATCGGAATGTTCAGCTTGATTGTCTTTGTCAAATGAGACTGCAGGGAAACCTGATTGGGAATCACTTCCGAATACGCCGGAACCAACAGCACATCGTCAAATGTTATCCCTTCACCAATAATCTGACCCATGATTTTTCCTCTCTTTCCTTTGTATTTTGTTTCTCAAAAGTCTAGCATTAAAAAACGCTTCTGTCAAATACTTTTTTATAGCGCAGGTTTATGGACAATATAAATATAAGTTATGGCAGAAGAAATTTCTTTCTTCTGCCATAACTTATCATGGAGATGACCGCTTTTATCTCCCACTTTACTGTGCAATTTGAACCTTTCTCGGCGAACATGCCTTCATGGTTTTCAGCATTTTTTCATTGGGTTCGATGATGTAGAATGTGGTGCCGTTATCCTCATACACGATGCCGTAGGTCTTGGCATTGGGTTCTCTGGAAGAATAGTCCACCACCTTCACTTTTTGATTGTTTTTATAGGAATCCAGCTCGTGTCCCGCAATGGGAGCCACCTCCACCACTTTTCCCATATCCAAACGGATATCTTTCTTTCTCCTGGATTTACTATATATCTTATCGATTCCAAATTCATTGGATACGAAAATATACTCATATTCTACACTGGTATACTGGAAACCAAAATACGCCGCCAATACAGTAATCAGCAGAACCACAAATCCCCACTGGGAAAATACACAAGCCGTCAATCCCACCAGCACCAACGCAATTAAAGCCACTTTCACCAGAAACATATAGGCAGGCGTCTTCCGTTTCACAATCCATTCCGCATATAAATCTTCGTTCATTTCCCATTTCCTCCTTATGACGGCAGGAACTCTTTTTAGGCTCCGGCCCCTGATGTCTCTTCGCAGCCGCCATCCCGCTTTTCCAGGCCATTTTGCGGCTGAACTGTTATTTATTATACCGTGATTAATGCCGTTTGGGAAGAGTTATTTTGGACTTTTTCTCATGGCAAAGCAGCAGCTGGTAACGTTAAAAAACCCGAACCATGGGGGACATAGAGTTTTTCCAACGCTTTCTCTATATCTCTGCCATGATTCGGGTTTATCATTTATTGGTCAATTGGTGAATCTGCTTACATCATTCCGCCCATTCCGGCAGCGCCCGCTCCGGGAGCCGGAGTTTCTTCCTTAATGTTGGCCACAACGGATTCTGTAGTCAGCAGCGTGGAAGCTACACTGGTGGCGTTCTGAAGGGCACTTCTTGTAACCTTGGCAGGATCCAGAATACCGGCCTTTACCATATCCACATACTCTTCTTTATATGCGTCGTAACCGATGCCCACTTCAGACTCTTTTACCTTATTGATGATCACCGCACCTTCCAGTCCGGCATTGGCAGCAATGTGATACAGCGGAGACTCCAGGGCCTTGAGAATGATCTGACCGCCAGTCTTCTCATCTCCTGTCATTTCACTGACAACTTTGGCCACTTTCTTGGAAGCGTGGATGTAGCAGGCACCGCCGCCGCATACAATACCTTCCTCAACAGCCGCTCTGGTGGCATTGAGAGCATCTTCCATACGAAGCTTGCACTCTTTCATCTCAGTCTCTGTGGCTGCGCCCACGCGGATAACCGCTACGCCGCCTGCCAGTTTGGCCAGTCTCTCCTGCAGCTTCTCTCTGTCGAAATCGGACGTGGTCTCCGCGATCTGCGCCTTGATCTGATTTACTCTGGCCGCGATCTCACCCTTATCGCCGCAGCCATCCACGATGATGGTGTTCTCTTTCTGAACCTTAACGGATTTTGCACGGCCCAGCTGATCAATGGTGGTATCCTTCAGCTCCAGTCCCAATTCCTCAGAAATCACTGTACCGCCTGTCAAAATGGCGATATCCTTCAGCATTTCCTTTCTCCTGTCGCCGTATCCAGGCGCTTTTACGCCAACCACGCTGAATGTGCCTCTCAGCTTATTGACAATCAGAGTGGTAAGGGCCTCGCCCTCAATGTCCTCGGCGATGATCAGCAGCTTAGCGCCAGCCTGCACGATCTGCTCCAACAACGGCAGAATCTCCTGAATATTGGAAAGCTTCTTATCTGTGATGAGAATGTAGGGATCTTCCAGATTTGCCTCCATCTTGTCCATGTCTGTGCACATGTAGGCAGATACGTATCCTCTGTCAAACTGCATTCCTTCCACCAGATCCAGCTCTGTCTTCATGGTCTTGGACTCTTCAATGGTGATAACACCGTCCTTGGACACTTTCTCCATGGCGTCTGCCACCATCTCACCCACTTCGTCATCTGCCGCGGAAATGGCAGCGACTCTGGCCATCTGCTCCTTACTGGTGATGGGCTCGCTCATCTCTGCGATGGCTTCCACTGCCGCATCTGCTGCTTTCTTCATACCCTTTCTCAGCACGATGGGATTGGCGCCTGCTGCCAGGTTCTTCATTCCCTCGTTGATCATCGCCTGAGCCAGTACGGTGGCCGTGGTGGTTCCATCACCAGCCACGTCATTGGTCTTTGTGGCAACTTCCTTCACCAGCTGGGCGCCCATGTTTTCAAACGCATCTTCCAGCTCAATCTCCTTGGCGATGGTGACACCATCGTTGGTGATCAGCGGCGTGCCAAAGGATTTGTCAAGGACAACGTTTCTTCCTTTGGGTCCCAATGTAACTCTAACTGTATCAGCCAGCTTATTGACACCGGCCTCCAAGGCAGCTCTTGCTTCTGCGCCAAATTTAATTTCCTTTGCCATGATTCTCATTCCTCCTGGTCTATGTTCTGTTTCTTATGATAAACTGCTGTTTATTCAACAACTGCTAAAATATCACTCTGCTTTACAATGATGAATTCTTCATCATTCAGCTTGACTTCTGTACCAGCGTATTTGGAGTAGATTACCTTTGCGCCGACTTTGACTTCCATTTTTACTTCCTTGCCGTCAATCATACCGCCAGGACCCACTGCGATTACTTCAGCCTGCTGCGGCTTTTCTTTGGCGCTACCCGGCAGTACAATACCGGATTTCGTTGTCTCTTCTGCTTCAACCTGCTTCAATACAACTCTGTCTCCCAATGGTACTAACTTCATGAATGATTCCTCCTTTAGACTGTTAGCACTCATTTTTGTTGAGTGCTAATTGAATTGTCTTTATATTATCCAATTTAATTTCAGAATGCAACCGTATCATGAGTTATATTTTCCCGTATATTCTTTTATTTCTCTTTTTTTCTCTTTATATCTTTATTTTTCTTGATTTTTGTTATTTGTACACATTTAATATAAAATTAATATTTTATTTCATTTTGTCCTTTTCTTTTCCTCCCAAACGTATTACAATATGGGTACAGTCCATATTCAGGTTATTTCATCCGGTATGTCCCGGCCGAGGTCCTGTCATGACGGATGATGACCGCACAGGAAAGGAGTTTTACTATGTCAAAAAAAATTTTTGGCAAATTACTGGTGGGTGCCGCAGTTGTCGGTGCTGCCGCTGCCATAGCCGCCTATGTAAAACAATCTCATTCAAAAGAGGATCTGATGGACGACTTTGATGACTTCGATGATGAACTGGATGAGGAGAATACCGAATGCTCCGCCTCTTCAAATTCCTCTGATGACAGACATTATGTTACCATCCCTCTGGATAAAGCAGCTCAGGAAGAAGCGGCGGACGGAGTTTCTGATGCCGAGCCAGAGACTCCTGCTGCCTCCTCTGAGGAATCCGATGCCCATCAGGAAGAAAAAGAAGTATACGCTTTCACTCTGGAAGAGTGATTCAATCTGGAAGAGTGATTTGGTCTGAAAAGCGATGTCGAAAGGGCTCTCCGTCTGCGGCAAATGGTATGCGCGCAGGCGGAGAGCCCTCTTTTGCTTCCATTCCGGCGGCCCCAATAAACGCCGCCGTTTTTTTATTTATTGGACAGATACTCGTGAATTCCCCTGGCACCGGCTCGTCCAGCTTCCATGGCCAGGATCACCGTAGCGGCGCCGGTTACCGCATCGCCGCCGGCATAGACCCCTTCCTTGGTGGTCTTACCATTGGACTCATCAGCCACAATGCACTTCCATTTATTGACTTCCAGCCCCTCTGTGGTGGATGAGATCAGCGGATTGGGGGAAGTTCCCAGAGACATGATAACCGTATCCACATCAATGGTGAACTCTGATCCCGGAATCTCCACCGGTCTTCTTCTGCCCGAAGCGTCCGGCTCGCCCAGTTCCATTTTGACGCAGACAATGCCTTTCACCCAGCCTTTCTCGTCCACCAGGATCTCCTTGGGATTGGTCAGCAAATTGAAGATAATCCCCTCTTCTTTGGCGTGATGCACTTCCTCCACTCTGGCAGGGAGTTCCGCCTCGCTTCTTCTGTAAATAATGTGAGTCTCGCCGCCCAGCCGCAGAGCCGTTCTGGCTGCATCCATGGCCACGTTTCCGCCGCCCACCACCGCCACTTTTTTGCCGTGGACAATGGGGGTTTCATAGTCATCTCGGAAAGCTTTCATCAAATTATTTCTCGTGAGAAACTCATTGGCAGAAAATACGCCATTGGCGTTCTCTCCGGGGATTCCCATAAATTTGGGCAAACCAGCGCCCGAACCGATAAAAACGGCAGAAAATCCTTCCTCCGACATGAGCTGATCAATGGTAACTGACTTTCCGATGACCACGTTGCATTCGATCTTGACACCCAACTTCTTCACATTTTCGATTTCCGCCTTTACCACCGTATCCTTGGGAAGACGAAATTCGGGAATACCGTACATCAAAACGCCGCCTGGCTCATGGAGCGCCTCAAAAATGGTCACCTCGTATCCCAACTTGGCCAAATCGCCGGCGCAGGTGAGCCCTGCCGGACCTGAACCAACGACAGCCACCTTCTTGCCATTGGTGTTCTCCGGTTTCTTGGGCACAAAACCGTGCTCTCTGGACCAATCAGCCACAAAACGCTCCAGCTTTCCGATGGAAATGGGCTCTCCCTTGATACCGCGCACACACTTGCCCTCACACTGGCTCTCCTGAGGGCAGACTCGGCCGCAGACAGCCGGAAGAGCAGATGAGAGAGCTATGATATCCGCCGCCTCTTCCAATGCTCCTTCCTGAACTTTGGCGATAAATCCGGGGATATCAATGGCCACCGGACATCCAGATACGCATCTGGCATTTTTGCACTTGAGACAACGGCTGGCCTCTGCCTGAGCCTCCTGGGCGTTGTATCCGAGACATACTTCATCAAAATTTGTCGCTCTTACCTTGGGATCCTGCTCTCTGACAGGCACCTTCTTCATTACATCCATTATTTGTCACCTCCGCAAAGACCGCATCCGCCGTG
>CAJFUP010000054.1 GCA_904420225.1 uncultured Lachnospiraceae bacterium | reverse complement strand
CTCCCCTTTGCTGACAAAGATTCCGTGGAGCTTGGTATGGACTCCCTCGATCTCCTCTATCTCAATATCCTCCGTTATCCATTCCGTCGGCCCCTGGAAATCTTCCTCCTCAAATTTCTCGGATGCTCTTCCTGCTTCTCCAATTCTTTTGATGGTTTTTCCATTCATATATAAGTCGCTCACTATTCCTGTCGTTCCCGGATAACTGTATCCATAATTTATTGCGAACATTTCTTCTGTTCCCAACCCAGGGATCTCCTCCCCCCATTGCAGCGGCATCAGCGCTTCTACCTGCTGCCAAAATGGCGTGGACTCTTCCCAATATTCCTTCATGACTGCCATCCATTCCTCGCTGCCTTCTTCCAGCTCCTTCGCTTCTTCCGGCACCTGCGGCAGTTCCTCTGTAATCCGCTGCGATACGGTATTTCCGCTCTCCGGACGGGTGAGAGCGATGGTTTCCCCCTCTTCAACGTTCTCTGCCTGACCGCATCCAATCAGCAAAAGCGCCGCTGCGCCCATCATGAAAAGCGCCTTCTTCATAATCATTCATCCCCTTTCTTTAAAAGACACCATCAGCGGATGCCGTGCCTTTCTCCCGCTGCCGGTTTAAGAAAAATTTCATGGACGTGTTTTTGAAAGTATGATAAAATATGAGCCAGAATCAATACCGTCCACATATGTCTTATATTCGTCTGCCTTGCTGGCATGACAGCTGTGATTTTCAGACCGCTGTATGGGCGATTTTCAGTCTCGCGGCCATTGGGCCGCAGAAAAGCGAGGTTTCTATGACAACCAGAGAGTTCATCATGCTGATGGAATCTTCCCTTCGGGGAGAGGTATCCGAGGCGGTGATTCAGGAAAATATCAATTATTATGAGGGCTATATCCGGGAGCAGATCGCTGCCGGGCGAAATGAGCAGGAAGTTCTGGAGATGCTGGGGGATCCCCGCCTCATCGCCCGAACCATCATCGATACCAATGGCGGCGACGGTTCTTACCAGACCTCAGGGCAGAGCACCCATGGCTACAGCCAGTATACAGGCAGATATAACGGGACATCTGATCCCAACGGCAGCTCCGATGGACGTAGGGGCTATCACGTACACCACATAAACGAAAGCAAATGGTATGTAAAAGCCTTGGCCATCGCCATTCCCATTTTGCTCATCTGTGTCGTCATCAGCGTCATCATGGGGATTCTCGGTCTAATCATGCGTTTTGCCGTGCCCATCATCATCATTCTTTTGGTGATCTATTTGGTGAAGCGAATTCTTCAATAGCATCCCTTTTGGCGTCTATTTTCTTGTTATTTTTATTTTACGTCAGTATCATCAATATTTCAAGCGTGCTTTTAATCTTTTTAGATTATCCATTATCAATAAAGAATCCGTTAGTCGAGTCTCTGCCGATGATCACCGCCTTCCCCCAGCTGATCAGAAAAAAAGAAGCGGAGGCTCCCACCTGACGGCAGACCTTCCGCTTCCATTTTTCATATTTTCATTCACTTTTTAGAGACTGCAGTATCTTCCGCTCTTCCTCTGGCCAGCCCAAGATATCCCAAGCC
Source organism: uncultured Lachnospiraceae bacterium (assembly GCA_904420225.1). Classification (GTDB taxonomy): domain Bacteria; phylum Bacillota; class Clostridia; order Lachnospirales; family Lachnospiraceae; genus Fimimorpha. Next base: position 11,095 of record CAJFUP010000054.1, on the reverse strand, counting down.
GGTGATCACCAGGAATTTCAGAATATTGATGATCAGAAGGCCATACGCCATGCCCCACACGCCAAAAACCAGCAGCAGCGGCACAACCGCCACAAAAAAAAGAACCGTGTAGATGAGTCCCATATACACCTGATATTTTTCTGAGGCAAACCGCAGCACCACTGTCATCATGGTGTTGGACAGAAAGAAAAATACCTGCCCGGCATTGGCCACCCAGAACAGCGGCTTTGCCGCCGCATAATTATCGGGATAAAACAGTCCCACAAAGATGTGGGATCCGATGACACTGCCCACTGTAAATACGATGCCCAGCCCGATCATAATGCCCACGATCCCGGTGAACATCTTCTTGGTCAGCTGCCCGCGGAATTTGGCCAGATGACCGGCTATGACGCCGTTGAGCGGTGTGGACAGCAGGGATACCATTTTTCCCACCAAAGTGGCATAGTAAAAAATAGCCGTCACTTCATCTCCATTGACTGCCAGCAGCGGCAGCAGCAGACGATCCGAGTAGGACACAAAATCAGACATGAGATACGCCGCTGACAGGGATATCATCACATTCCGGTTTTCTTTATAGTGCTCCGAGCGCTTAAAAAACGGCGGCCGAAAGATGGTACCCCGCAGGGTTACATACAAAAGCCCCGCCACCTCGCCCAGAAGCAGCATAACAACCCAGGAATGGGTGACAAAAAACTGCAGCAATCCCACCAGATACCCGGCTGCGATGATCATGTAGTAGATAAAAAAGCCCTTGTAATTCAAATCCAACCGGAACTGAACATCCGCATAATACCGGATAACAGTGGCGATGATCAGAACGGCGATGCCCACTCCCGTAGCTCCGGCGCTGTCGCCTTTGATCCAGATGGCCGCTGCCGTCACCACACAAGTCAGGGCAGCGATTCCGGTTAAAAACCAGTTGTAATCCCCATTAACGGTCTCCCATCGGGTGGAAATCTTCATCCTGGCATAATTGGCTCCGGAACCACATGCCGAAGCCATCAGCCCCATGATAGCCGTAAAAAATAGGATTTTCCCCTGTCCAGCCGTACCCAACACTTTTTCCATGAACGGATACACCAAAAAACTCAGCACTCCGTTCATGGCCACCAACGCCACCGCCCCATACACAAAATCCGCGGCAAACCGCTTCACGGCATTTGTCTTCATTGCACACTCTCACCCATTTCTATGCTGACATATTCCGGCTGACAATGGGTATATACCCGATCCTTTTCAGGCGGCAGTTTCATATAGTCGCCGTACAGGGTCCTCAGCACTTTATTCCATTCCCTGGGAGCCGGAAAGGATTCCTGATCCAGCATCACAGGTACTGTTTCCGAAAACCAATCCTTTTTATAAACCAATTTTAAATCCTGGATCAAAAAGTTTCCATAAAAGCATTCCCCATGCTTTTGACCATGTCCCCGGCCCAGCTGGGAAATTCTGTCGTACCAGCGGATCAGTCTGCGGGCAGAAACCCGCCTTCCCAATTTTGACAGCGCAGACACGATGGGGCCGCTGATTCCTTTATACTTTTCCATATTCAGCTCGTATCGATGTCCCAGGCCCAGGCCATAGATAAAATATAAGAGGCCCAGCGTCATCTTACGCATAAGCGGATTATCATGGAGGTCGTCAATGATGAAAATATCCACACTGACATGGTTATTCAGCCCCTGGCCGTAAAACTGCTCCTCTGGGCTGTCCCTGCGTATGGAAGAGGGCAGGTATACGATGCGGGGAACGTAATCGAAAATGGCCTGTTCCCCCATATCCGCGGGCTCCACAAAACGAAATTGGGGGGATAATTCTTCCTTTACCACGCGGCGAAACCGCTCATACTCTTCCCGCAGCATGGCGGTATCCGCATCATCATCCCATGGAATGGCGCTGTGGTGGCGGACAGCCCCCAGAAGCGTTCCGCTTTCCAGGAAAAAATGAATTTGATGTTTTTGGCAGATCCTCTGTATCTCCCCGATGATCAGGCGATGGCAGGCATGAATCTGTTTCAGCGCTTCCTGTGTCTTCATACGTTCTCGTCCATCTCCTTTCTCTGTTCTGCGGCCAGTGCCTTCTCTCCCTGGGAAGAAATATCAGCTTTTTCCTCCCCTTGTTCATCAAAATTGAGACGCTCCTCCTCTACAACCAGCGGCCGTTTCATAACCCGGCTGTTGATTCCCAAAATATACTCCCCAATCATGCCAATGAAAAACAGCTGCACCGATCCCAGCAGGCACACAGCTATGAGCAGAGGCGCCATACCGGCCTGGAAATTATCCCAATTGGTCAATTTTAAAATGAGATAAATCAATGCCACTATGACACTGACCATGCAGCTGATCCCGCCCAGAATGGTGGCCACGCGAATTCCCGCCTTGGTATAGGATGTGACGCTCAGCATGGCTGCGTCAAACAGCCGGTACCAATTGTTGCTGGTTTTTCCCGCCCGGCGCTGGGGCTGCGTATAGGGAATCTCCTTTCTTCGGAAGCCCAGCTCCGCCACCACTCCCCGCAGGAATGGCGTTGGATCGTCCAGCTCCCGCAAAACCTGGATAAATTTCCGATCATACAGTCCAAAGCCAGTGAACTGCTCAATCTGCTCCACGTCTGACAGCTTTTTAATGGTTTTATAATAACAGCCCCGCAGGAAGTACATGATTTTACTCTCTTTGCTCTTGGTCTTGATACCGATGACAATCCGGTAGCCTTCTTCCCACCCGTGGACAAATTTGTGAATCATCTCCACCGGATCCTGGAAATCAGCGGCCAGCAGAATGCCGCAGTCGCCCGTGGCCTGCAAAAGGCCGTAATAGGGGGAATTGAACTGGCCAAAATTCTTGGCATTGAAAATGGCTTTGATTTTCGGATTCCCAGCACAGAGTTCCCGCAGCAATTCTCTGGTTCTATCCTTGGAATCATTGTCGATAAAAATGATTTCATAGTCGTATCCTGGAAGCTGCTGGGCAAATTCCCGGATAATTGCCTGGCTGAGGGGCACCACATTTTCTTCTTCGTTATAACAGGGCACCACGATGCTTACTTTTTTCATAGTGATCATTCTTTCCTTTTCATCTCTTCTCTGCACCACTGAACCGTCCGGCCAATCCCCTCCTCAAAGGAAATCTGCGGTGCGAATCCCGTATCTTTTGTGAGATCCGAAATATCGGCTTTCAGATACATCACCTGACCAGGCGGGTAGGGCAAAACTCCCAAACCAATCTCACTGCCGGGCGCCGCGGCGTCCCGAATCTTTCCGATATACCACGCCAGGGGATGAACCTGGCCGCTGCCCACACAGTATACAGCGCCATCCCTGCCCCGGCACGCTGCCAGGTACATGGCCCTGGCGGCATCCTCGGAATAGATATAATCCCACAGCTGCTCTCCCCTGGTGTAGGAAGGGCATTTTCCATCCAGCATCTGATAAATGCCGGACATAACCATGGTGTAGCTATTGTCATAGGGCCCGTACACACTCAGAAATCTTGTCCACACATGGCGAATGCCGTGGGATCGGCACAGCAGGCGGCTCAACTGGCCCGCGCACAGTTTTGCCATCCCGTAACCGGTCTCCGGCCGCTCCGGCACAGACGCGCTCAGGGCGATTCCCGCCGGCCGGACAGCTCCGGCTCCGTCGGCGCCGCCATTTTCCCGTATCCTGCCGTACTCGGCCTGAGAACCAGCTCCCACAAATACGCGGCAGCCCAAACGATGCGCCAGAGTCACCGCATCCAAAGCGGCAGTGATATTGCGGTTCTGCAGATACGCGTCATTGCGCGCCTCCCCGTATGTGCCCATCCATCCCAGGTGAAACAATGCGTCATAGGAACGTTCCGGGAGAACAGCGCTGGACAGCTGATCCAAGGCACATTCCACAATATCCAAGTTTTCATGCGGCTGCAGATTTTCCTTTTTGGGGGAACCGGGGCGGATCAGCGCCGTCACCCGGATTCCCTGCGCCAAAAGCAGCTGCGCCAGCGTGGCTCCAATCATACCGGTGGCCCCGGTGATCACCGCCCGTTTCAACTCTGTATTTTGTCCCATGGCTGCTCTCCCTGTTTATTCTTCTGCTTTTTTCATTCATTCCTTTTCCGCCAGAGGAATGAACATATTTTTCTTCAGCTCTTCTTCGCTCAAGAACGGCGCCAAATCTTCCAGGGGCGCTGAAACCAGCGTACCGTCCGGCAGGCGTTTGGTGGCGGATTTGGGTTCAAACTTTTGCTGGGTATCCACAAAGATCTCGCAGATAACCGGCCCTTTCATAGCCAGCACCTCTTCAATGACACTTCCCAGCTGGCTGTTTTTGGTAATCTTCCGATACGGAAATCCATAGGCAGGGGCCAGCTTTGCCATATCCGGGAAACTCAAATCCCTGCTGTCTGTCCCGATGCCCACCAGCGGTTCCCCAAAGAAATTCATCTGGGTTTGGCGAATGGAATGGTAGCCGCCATTGTTGATGAGGAAGATCTTTATGGGCATCTGATGATGATAAATGGTCTGCAGCTCCTGAATATTCATCTGTATGCTGCCGTCCCCAGTCACATTGATGATGTCCTGGCTGTGATCCGCCATGCAGGCGCCGATGGCCGCAGGCAAATCATATCCCATGGAAGCGATGGCCGAATTGATGATAAACCGCTGTCCCTTTTTGATCACATATCCATGGCTGCCCACCACACAGGCAGACCCGTTGCCCACCACGGTGATCTGATTCTCATTCAGACGGCTGCTGAGTTCTTTGATGAACGCGTAGACATTGGCGTACTCTCCCTCTTGGTAGTGCTTCGGCTGTACCACCGGATAGTCCCTCTTCCAATTTTGGCACGTTTGAATCCAGTCCTCTCCCTGAAACAGCTTCCCCTCCGGAAGTCGGCTGTCCAGCATGCAAAGCAGGTCTTTGGCATCCGCCCAGACGGGCATATCCACATGAAGCGTGGGCTTCTTCAGCTCTTCGCTGTCAATATCATTGACAATGACATATGCGGCTCTGGCCCAAGTTTGATAATTGTATCCCACCTGGCGGATGCTCAGGCGGTTTCCCACAGCCAGCACCAAATCGCTGTTCTGCACAGCAAAATTGCCCGGCCGATCTCCCATGATGCCGCCGCGTCCCACATACAGGGGATGCTCATCATAAATGGCATCAATGCTGTCCCAGCATGTGACCACCGGAATGTTTAATTTTTCCGCCACCCGGCAGAACGCTTCATAGCCTCCGGAGATCCGAATCCCATTACCGGCATAAAAAACCGGCCGTTTCGCCGCTCTGATCTTTTCCAAAATGGCATCCGCCGTCTCAGCGGTCACGGCAGGAGGGAGCTCTTTTTTGTATTCTTCCGCATCGTATCCCTCCAGCTCCTCCGTCTCCACATAGGCCCCCTGGACATTCAGCGGGATATCCAGCCAGCACGGCCCGGGACGCCCATTCTGAGCCACAAACAATGCTTTTTCCAGACAATAGCGAATCTTTTTCGGGTCAATGACCATCTCACAGTATTTTGTCATGGAATCCGCGGCTTTGCAGATATCAAATTCCTGGTCTCCCATGGCCCGGATGTTTAGCCCGGTGCTTCTGGCTGTGGTATCATAGCGGACCTGTCCCGAAAGCACCAGCATGGGGATGGAATCCAAATACGCCCCTACCACACCGGTCAGCGCATTGGTTCCCCCCGGCCCTGTGGTCACGCAGAGCGCGGCGATCCGATTGTGAATTCTGGCATAGCTCTCGGCCGCGATGGCGCAGGCCTGCTCATGATGCTGATACAGACAGGTGAGCCCCTTCTGATGGCCCAACGCATCGTTCAGATGCATGGCTCCTCCTCCTGTGACCGTGAATACATTGGTGATTCCCTGCTCCACCAGAAACTGGGAAATGTAATTGGAAACTTTTATTCTCATACTGACCTCTCATTCCGCCGCATCTTCGTACGGCTCACAGGCTTCCCGAATTGTCTTCGCCATGTAATCGATCATGGCGTCTGTCATGCCCGGATACACTCCTACCCAGAAGGTATCGTTCATGATCCGGTCCGTGTTGGCCAAATTTCCCACCACGCGGTATCCTCTCTGCTCTTTTCTCATGCGGTCAAAGCAGGGGTGCTTGGTAATATTGCCTGCAAACAGCATTCTCGTCTGAACCCCTTTGCTCTCCACGTACTGTACCACTCGGTTGCGGTCGATCCCCTCCCGGCAGGTGATGAGGAAGCCAAACCAGCTGGGCACAGAATCCGGACAAGCCTCCGGCAGAATCAGCCGATCCTCCATGCCGGACAGCGCCGCTTTTAAGCGGTTGAAATTATGGATCCGTCTCTCCACAAAACCGGGGAATTTCTCCAGCTGCGCGCAACCCACAGCCGCCTGCATGTCCGTGGCTTTCAGATTGTAGCCAAAATGGGAGTACACGTATTTATGGTCATATCCCAGAGGCAATTCTCCATACTGCCTGTCAAAACGATGGCCGCAGAGGTTATCCCGCCCGGACGGACAGATGCAGTCCCTGCCCCAGTCACGGAACGAGCGGATAATGCGGTGCAGAAGCGGATTATCGGTGTACACGGCTCCTCCTTCTCCCATGGTCATGTGGTGGGGAGGATAAAAACTGGATGTGCCGATATCTCCCACTGTTCCCGTAAACTTCTCTTCCCCGTCTATGATATACTTGCTTCCCAGAGCATCGCAATTATCTTCGATGAGCCACAGATTATGACGGTCACAGAATGCCTTCACTGCTTTCAGATCAAAGGGATTACCCAATGTATGGGCGATCATCACCGCTTTGGTTTTCTCGGAATACGCCTCTTCCAGCATGGACACATCCACGTTGTACTGGGGGATGGTCACATCCACAAATACCGGCACCGCTCCGTACTGGATCACGGGACTGACGGTGGTGGGAAAACCCGCCGCCACCGTGATGACCTCATCGCCGGGATTCACCTTCCTATCTCCCAAAAGATCCGATGTCAATGCCATGAAGGCATTGAGATTGGCAGAAGACCCCGAATTTACCAGGGAACAGTATTTCACTCCCAAATATTTGGCAAACTCCCGCTCAAACTGATCCGTATACCGTCCCGAAGTCAGCCAAAATTCCAATGCGCTGTCCACCAGATTCACCATCTCGTCATGGTCATACACTCTGGAAGCATAGGAAATCCGATCCCCCGGCTGGTATTCTTTTTTCTGATTATGGTATTTATCGCAGTATTCCGACACCATATCCAGAATCTGTTTTCTCGCTTCTATTTCATTCATATGATCAAACATATTTGATTATCGCTCCTTATTTCACCGCTCATTTACTTTTTTATTGCGCCATTCTCTAAAAACTCCTGAATCTGCCGATCCATACAGGCAGCCACATCACCGCCAGCAAGCCAAATTTTTGACCACTCCACTGTTTTTTCAATGGCTTTCTCCACCTTCCAGGTGGGATGCCAGCCGAATACAGACTTTACTCTGGAACAGTCCAGTTTCAGGAAATTGGCCTCGTGGGGACCGCCGTCATATCGGTTGATCCACTCCATGCCGCCCCACGCTTTGCAGAACAAGTCCACCAGACGGCCAGTGGTCAGACAGTCTGCGTCATCCGGTCCCACATTGTAGTAACCGGCAAAGGAAGAATCTTCATATTGCTTCATGGCTATGGTCAGATACAGCATCAGCGGTTCCAGCACATGCTGATACGGCCTGGTGGAATGGGGATTGCGCACCACAATGGCTTCCCCCTTCTCAGCGGCCCGCACACAATCGGGAATGATGCGGTCTGCAGCAAAATCGCCGCCTCCAATGACATTTCCCGCCCGGGCCGTGGAGACGGCTGTGCCTCCATTGGCAAAAAAAGATTTCTTATAACTGTGAGTCACCAGCTCGGAACAGGATTTGCTGTTGGAATACGGGTCATACCCGTCCAGTGGATCATTTTCCCGGTATCCCCACTCCCATTCCCGGTTTTCATAGACTTTATCTGTGGTCACATTGAGGAATGAGCGAACCCCCTCCTGGTTTCTGACACATTCCAGAATATTGACGGTGCCCATGACATTGGTTTCGTACGTTTCCGCCGGATTCCGATAGGATTCCCGAACAATGGGCTGCGCCGCCAAATGCAGAACGATCTCTGGCCTGGCCTCCGCAAAAGCCTGCATCAGATGTTCCCTGTGGCGGATATCTCCTATGATGGAAGTCATACGCTCCTTGATCCCACAGACGGAAAACAGATTCGGCTCTGTGGGCGGTTCCAGAGAATATCCCGTCACCTGGGCACCGGCCCCCAGCAGGATCCGGCACAGCCAAGAACCTTTGAATCCCGTATGCCCAGTCACAAATACCCGCTTTCCTTTATAAAAATCCAAATCCAACATCTTACATTTTCTCCCATTTATGATAAAACAATACCAGTTATCGCCCTACGCCGCATTTACTCCCAAATCTTCCAAGGCGCCTTTCCCGCATTCCACATATCTTCCAAGCGTTTCTTATCTCTCTGGGTGTCCATACACTGCCAAAATCCCGTGTGATGATACGCCATCAGCTGTCCATCCCTGGCCAGATTTTCCAGCGGCTCTTTCTCCAACACGGTATCGTCTCCCTGAATATAGTCAAACACCTGCGGATTCATCACCATATATCCGCCGTTGATCAGGCTTCCATCCGCTTCATTCTTCTCTCGAAACGCGTTAATGACGCCATTTTGGCCCACATCGATGATGCCGAAACGCTGCCCCACATTCACCGTAGTGATGGTGGCAATTTTCCCATGCTTCTTATGGAACGTCAGCAAAGCAGGTATATCCACATTGGCCACACCGTCCCCATATGTGAGCATGAACGGCTCCTCTCCCACGTAGGGACGGATGCGCTTTACCCGGCCGCCGGTCATGGTATTTAGCCCTGTATCCACCAGCGTCACTTTCCACGGCTCCGCCACATTGTTGTGCACGATCATTTCGTTGGTGGCCAAATCGAAGGTGATATCCGACGTGTGGAGGAAATAATCGGCAAAAAATTCTTTTACCACATGCTGCTTATATCCCAGGCAAATCACAAATTCATTGAAGCCGTAATGGGAATACTCTTTCATAATATGCCATAGAATGGGCCGTTCCCCGATCTCAATCATCGGCTTCGGCCTCAAATAACTCTCCTCGCTGATTCGGGTTCCGAATCCACCGGCCAAAATTACCACTTTCATTGTATCTATTCCTTTCTATCGCTCCGCCGCTGGGCCGCATTGGAGCATACTTCAGCTAAATATCAATACAAGTCATTGTATCACAAATCCCAGGTACTGTCACCCCCAATAAAGTTTCATTTTTCTTACGTTTTTCCACAGGAAAACGGACGATTCTTTAGAAAACTGTTGCGTGATAAAACAATGAATGCTATAATCGTTTTTAGTGTGGCTTAATGTTGAAGAACCTTAATCCATAGCACATAGTTGTTACAGATAGGAGGAATTACAAAATGCCTTGGTGGGGATATTTAATTATCGGCATTATCGTTGTCCTGCTCGGTATCCTGGTTGCTCTGTTTGTAGTGGGACGAAAGCTGCAGAGAAGACAGGTAGAACAGGAAAAGCAGATGAAAGCCATGGCGCAGACTGTCTCCATGCTGGTCATCGACAAGAAAAAGATGAAGCTCAAAGACTCGGGACTTCCGGAAATGGTTTTGGAACAGTCGCCAAAATATTTGCGGCGTGTTAAGATGCCCATTGTCAAAGCCAAGATTGGTCCAAGGGTAATGTCCCTGATCGCAGATGGGAAAGTATTCGAATCTCTTCCCGTAAAAAAGGAAGTCAAAGTCGTGATCAGCGGTATTTATATCACGGAACTGAAAAGTGTGCGCGGCGGTTCTGTCATCGCTGCCCCCAAGAAAAAGACATTTTTGGACCGCTTCCGCAAAGGAAAAGACAGCGGAAAAAAGACGGCGCAGAAATCTTCTTCCAACTCCAAAAAGAAGTAAGCTCAAAAAGCCATTATACAATGGCTGCCGACAAAATATTGGGCAATAAAAAGTCATCCGGCAAAAGATTTCGGCAAATCCTTTGGCGGATGACTTTTTTGCTTTATTTTTCCCTAGCGCGGCACCACGGTGACGCTTACCTGGCTGTCGCTGACATGCTCGCTGTTCATTTCCAAATCATACTGCATGTTCAGTTCCAGCCGATCATCTGTTTCATTGACACGAATCTGCTCCGCGTAGACTCCGATTTCTATCTGTCCAAACGGCGTTGCGTAAATGCTGGTATTCTTTTTTCCCGCCTCAAACATCATCTGTACCCTGGCAGGTCCCTTTTTGGTGATCTCCACTTTGCCTGCGTTGATTTTTATCATACTGGAAACTTTCTGGTCCTCCAGGACTTCCTCATACAGCACATAATGCTTGCCGTTCTTTTTGTAATACGTTCCGTTGGTCATGATCTCCAGGCCTTCGCTGTCATCCAACGCCATCTGAAGCCCCTTAATGGTGATCAGTACATCTTTCGTCATCATACGAATACTCCTCTATATTGATCTGATGCGCCGGATTGATTTCAAAAGATAACACCGAATTGGCAAATTTTTGAAACTTTTCCGGGGAATCGCTGACATAAAACTCATATTGACTGGCACGATCGTCGGAATGCTCTTCCCGGAGCAATTCCTCCCACTCCAGCACCCGTCTCAGCTGCACAGCGGTCTCGTATGCCGGATTGACCAAGATCACGCCCTCTCCCATGGTTCTTTTGATGGTGGATCGAATCAGCGGATAATGGGTACATCCCATGATCAGCGTATCGATCTTCTTATCCTTCAGTTCTTTCAGATAGCGGGCAGCGATTTCATCCGTAACGCTGTCATGCCACAACCCTTCTTCCACCAGCGGGACGAACAGCGGACATGGTTTTCCAATGACTTCCACAGAAGGATCCAGCTGCTTGAGATAACTGGTGTAAAGGCCGCTTTTCACCGTTCCCTCTGTGCCAATGACACCGATCTTCTTATTCCTTGTGGCTGCCGCTGCAACCCGGGCGCCGGGCTCCACCACCCCCACCACCGGCACATCCGTCTCTTTGCTGATTTCCTCCAGAGCATATACCGTAGCCGTG
>CAJFUP010000053.1 GCA_904420225.1 uncultured Lachnospiraceae bacterium | reverse complement strand
GTCTGGGCTGGTGTCTCCGGTTCCGTCTGAGCCGGTGTCTCCGGTTCTGTCACCGGTTCTGTCTGAGCTGGTGTCTCCGGTTCTGTCGCCGGTTGGGAAGAGCCGCTTCCCCTGCTGACAAAAATGGTCACCGTAGTTCCTCTTTCCACAGACGCCCCCGGCGTAATGCTCTGGCGAAGCACCACATTCTCGGCCACGGAATCGTTTTGCTCGTACTGAATGCTGTAATAAAGACCAGCAGCCACAATCATACTCTGAGCCTCTCCCAGGCTTCTGCCTTCCACATCAGGCACCTCTACTTTTTCAATTCCCACGCTGATGACGATATCAATGCTGCTGCCGCTCTTCACAGTGGAATACGGCTCCTGACTCTGATCACAGACAAGGCCTATGTCTACACTGCTGTATCCTTCCGTCTCCCTTCCCAGTTCGAGTCCCACATCTTCCAATGCCGCTCTTGCCTGCTGCCTGGTCATCTCTGTCAAATCCGGTACTCGTACATACTCTGGGCCGGAGCTGATATAAACTGTCAGCGTGTCGCCTTCATCCAGCACACCCTCGGAAGGTTCAAAACGGATGATCTGATCCTTGGGTATGGAATCATTGTTCTCCACCTCATAGACCAAGTTGATCCGATCCTCATATTGCTTAAAGTCCAGCTCGAACCGACGTTTTGTGGCGCCCACATATTTCTGGCTGTCTATGGTATATTTTCCGGACCCCAGACTAATCACCAGCGTTACCTTCGTATGCTTTGCCAGTACAGTATTCTCTGGATACTGCTGCCCGCAGACAAGACCAATATCATACTCTTCTGAATACTCATAATTGCTGTCAATCTCATATTCCAGCTCCGCCTCTTCCAGAGCCTCGATGGCAGACTGCTGATCCAGCCCCAGCACACTGGGCATCAATGTATGCTTATCGTCCAAGGTTTCCCCAGACTCCAGCGTCTCCGCCACCACAGTAGTATTACCGGCATTTCCTGGCCTGCTATTGCTGAACCATCCGGCCAAACTACCCACTACGTAAATCAGAAGAGCCACCAAAATTACAGCAAAGGCAATTCCCACTCCCAAAATTACCCGGTCAAACGTGTTTCCCTTTTTCTCTTCTTCCTCATAACTGTCATCATCGAACTCTCCGTAATCGGGATCCAGATATTCGTCATCATCATCCAAGTTATCGGGATGTCCCTCATCTGCCTCCTGTCCCATCTGCCCACTGGCTTCTTCTGTGACAGGCAGGTCCTCCATCTCCCGTGATTCCTGACGGATCTTTGTCACCTCGCCGTCACTGATCATCACTGTGGGATTGGTGTTCATCAGCGGAACTTCCTTCACAAAATTTTCATTGGGCGTGATCAAAGCCTGCCGCAAATCACTGATGAGTTCACTGCAGCTGGCATAACGCCGATCCTGCTTTTTTTGTGTACATTTAAATATAATCTGTTCCAAAGCCACTGGAAGACCGGGCACATACTGGCTGGGAGGCGTCATCGTTTCATTGATATGAGCCAAAGCCACAGCCACAGTGCTGTCGCCGTTGAAGGGAACCCTGCCGGTGATCATCTCATACATGGTGATTCCCAGGGAATAGATATCGCTGCGCTCATCACAGTATCCGCCTCTGGCCTGTTCCGGAGAAATATAATGGACAGATCCCATGGCTCCATACATGGCTGTGGTGTCATCTGTAATGGCCCTGGCGATGCCAAAATCCGTGACTTTTATCTTTCCCTCCCGGGATATGATGATATTTTGGGGCTTAATATCCCGATGAATAATATGCTGTTCATGGGCAGCCGCAATTCCCTGGGCCACCTGAATGGAAATTCCGATGGTTTCCCTGACTTCCAGCTTCCCTTTTCGCGTAATGTAATCCTTCAGCGTAATGCCTTCCACATATTCCATCACAATATAATGGATATCTCCCTCTTCCCCCACATCGTAGATTCCCACGATATTGGGATGGCTCAGACACGCCGCGGACTGCGCTTCAATCCGAAATTTGGCCACAAATTTTTTATCTTTGCAGAATTCTTCTTTCAGCACTTTGATGGCCACCAGACGGTTTAATTTATGACAGCGCGCCTTGTAGACATCAGCCATACCCCCCGTACCGACCTGACCAAGTATCTCATATCGATCTGCCAGAAACATTCCTACTCGTAACATGGGTTTCACCTCTTAATCCAGGTCTGCAAGGATAACGGCTATATTATCCTTACCGCCATTTCTATTTGCTAAATCGACCAGCTGGCTGGTGCGCGTTTCCAAATCCTCACCGGAACATACGATCTCCCGGATATCCTCATCATCCGCCATGTTGGTCAATCCATCGGAGCAAAGCAGCAAATGCTCCCCTCCAAACAGAGGAATCTCAAAGAAATCAGGTACAACGGATGTATAAGCGCCCACTGCCCTTGTGATGATATTTTTCTTCTTCCAATATTCTTCCGATCCCTTTGTCATCTCTCCCCTGGCAATCAATTCCTCCACAAAAGAATGATCCCTGGAAATTTGCCGAATCCGGCTGTTGATCAGATACGTCCTGCTGTCACCAATGTTCATGACAAACAGTCTCCGATCCACCACAGTGGCCAGGGTCAAGGTCGTCCCCATTCCCCGCAACCGCTCATCCTCAAATGATTTCTCCAGCAGTATGCCATTCACCTGCCGAACTGCCTCCCTCAAAATAGATACCGGATCAGACAGCGTCGACTTCTCAATCAATTCCACCATCTTTTTTATGGTATATTGGGACGCATAGTCCCCGGCATTATGGCCGCCCATTCCATCGGCAACCATAAATAGGTTGGGCAGCTTCCCCACAGGAGCTGTCGAACAAAACAGGGAATCCTGATTTATGGGGCGCTCCAAACCGATATCTGTCTTACTGCAAGCCTCCAAGCTGCTCATCCCCCTTCCGGTCCTTCTGATCCAGGTAGCGTTTCCGCAATTGACCGCATGCGCCGTCAATATCCCTGCCCATTTCTCTTCTTATAGTAACATTTATTCCATTTTTTTCAAGCAAATTTTTGAAATTCACAATATTTTCCCTCTGAGATTGTACAAAATCGCGCTCTTTTATGGGATTCACTGGGATCAAATTAACATGACAGTTTCTGTGCCCAATCAATTGGCAAAGAGCTCTGGCCTCCTGTTCATTGTCGTTGACCCCTCTCACCAAACTATACTCAAACGTCATTCGCCGTCCAGTTTTCTCAAAATATACATCACAGGCATGCATTACCTCCTTAAGCGGATAGGCATTGGCAATGGGCATCAGTGTTCGCCTCACCTCATCGCATGGAGCATGCAGCGACAGCGCCAGCGTAATCTGTAAATTTTCCGCTGCCAGATCATATATTCTGGGCACAATTCCGCAGGTGGAAACCGTGATATTCCTCTGGCTTATCATGAGTCCATTCTCATCTGTCACCAGTCGGATAAACTTCAGCAGGTTTTCATAATTATCCAGGGGTTCTCCCGATCCCATGACCACCACATGGGAAACTCTCTCCCCAATATCCCGCTGAATACGATAAATCTGATCCAGCATCTCCGAGGGCTTCAGGTTTCTCTCCAGGCCATCCAAGGTGGAAGCGCAAAATCGGCAGCCCATCCGGCAGCCCACCTGAGAAGATATGCAGACCGAATTGCCATGTTTATACTTCATCAGTACACTTTCAATCACGTTCCCATCTGCCAAAGCAAACAAGTACTTCCTGGTTCCGTCTATTTTTGAAATTTTCACATCCAGCATCTCCAGCGCTGTCAGACAGAACCGCCCCTCCAAAGCCTCACGGAGCGTTTTGGACACATTGGTCATTTCCGCGAAAGAAACAGCCTGTTTTTGATGTATCCATTCGTAAATCTGCTTCGCCCGGAACGGCTTTTCTCCCATGGTCTCCATGTTCTGTCTCAGCTCTCCCAGACTTAGCGATTTAATATCTATTTTCTCACTCATATTTTATCCTTTATCCAGTTCCCGCTTCGGAAAACTTGGTCAATCTGGCAATGAAAAAACCAGTTCTCCCGTTCTCCGGAAGCAGCTGTATATATCCGTCTTCCACCGTTTCCCCAAAATCCTTTCTTGAGAGATATGGTTCCAAAGATTCCAAGCAAAACGGATACCGGCTGGTCAGCCACTGCACATTTTCCAGATTCTCTGCCGGATTTATGGTACAAGTGCTGTAAATCAGCACCCCTCCCGGCTTCACATATGCCTGCACCACAGAGAGAATCTTCCTCTGCAAAGCCACTAGGCTTTCCATCTTTTCCCTGCTCATCTGGTATTTGATATCCGGTTTCCTTCCCATGACACCAAGACCTGAGCATGGAAGATCCGCCATGACAACATCGGCCTTTTGGGCGATGTCCGGCCGATAAACCGACGCGTCAGCCACCATGGCCCGCATATTGGAAAATCCGCAGCGCCTGATGTTTTCCTCAATCAGCATCACCTTCTGCGGTGTCAAATCACAGCTTTCCACCATTCCTGTACCGCGCAGCTGATCTGCCATATGAAGGCTTTTCCCTCCGGGGGCGGCACACACATCTATGCAAAAATCTCCTGGTTTTGGCGCTGCTGCCTGACCTGCCAGAATGGAACTGCCATCCTGTACCTGGATTTCCCCCCTGATAAATGCCTCCAATCGATCCGGCGTATCATATCCTTTTAAGTGAAATGCGTGTTGAATTCCCGGAATTTTCTCTGCTTCCACTCCTTGAGAGACCAAGCTCTTCAGGATCTCATGCTCACTGGCTTTACTCACATTGCACCGCACAGTAACACCGCCGCCGTGCTCCTCTTCTTTTAAACAAGACCGGTATATCGTCTCTCGCGCAGTTTCATCATAATAGTCCGCCAAATAGGCATCCAGCCACGCTGGAATGGAATAGCGAACTGCAAACGGAAGTGCAGGCATGCTTTCTTTGGGCGAGGCAGTCTCCGCCATGGCCCGCTCCCTCTGCTTTTCCCGACATAAGCCTCTGGATACGCCGTTGACAAAACCTTTCAGCTGAGCAAATCCCCTCTTTCCTGCCAGTTTCACCGCCTCGCTGCAGGCAGCGTGATCCGGCACGTGATCCATGTACCAGATCTGATACGCCGTCATGCGAAGGAGCGTGCGGATTACCGGCTTCATTTTTTCCGCCTTAACACTGGATACGCTGTCAATCCTGTAATCCATTTCCAATTTTCTGGCAATACATCCCTGAACCAGGCGAGTGAGAAATGCCCGTTGGCTTTTCTCCAAATACCCATATTTGCTGAGAGCCTGCCGCAGCACCAGGTGGCTGAACGCTCCATTTTCCAGCACTTCAGTCAGCACATCCAACGCCACTGCCCGCACATTCACGCTGTAATCAGTCGTCACGTCTTCTTCCTCCAAATATGATCAAAAGCCGCAGCAGCTGGAGAATGGAGGCTGCCGCGCTGGCCACGTATGTCATGGCAGCGGCCCGCAGCACTTTTCCGGTCATTTTTGTCTCGTTTTCGTATAAAATGCCATTATTTTTCAAGAGGGTCAGGGCTCTTGACGAGGCGTTAAACTCCACTGGCAGCGTGATCAGCTGGAACAGCACCACCGCACAAAACAGCAAAATACCGATCTGAATCAAAAGATTCCCTGTTCTCTGACTCAGAAGCAGTCCAATCAAAATCAACGGCCAGCTGATGGTGGCCGCAAAATTGGTCACCGGTACAATGGCTGTGCGAATGGTAAGAGGCGCATAGCCCTCGCTGTGCTGGACTGCATGCCCGCATTCGTGGGCCGCCACGCCGATGGCTGCCACAGAGGAAGAGCCATATACCGTATCTGACAGACGAAGCACTTTATTTTTGGGATCATAGTGATCCGTCAAATTCCCAGACACGTGCTCAATTCTCACATCAAATATTCCTTTGGAGTGAAGGATTCGCTCCGCCGCCTGGGCGCCTGTCATTCCACTGGCAGCCCTCACGCCAGAATATTTGGAATAGGTGCTTCTGACCATGGCAGAGGCAGCCAAAGACAGCACCATGCCTATAATAATCAGAATATATGTGGGATCAAAATACATCATAAACGGACTGTAAAAATATGCAGCAATAATATGAATCAACTCCTTTTAAAAACCATTCCCTCAGCCACATGATATCCTCTCAGGAAAGAGGCGGCGTCCATGCGTTTCTTCCCTTCCAGCTGAACTTCCTTGAGTGCCAAGATTCCGTCTCCTGTCTGAACCAGAATACGTCCTTTATCCACAGCTGCCACTGTCCCCGGCTGCCGCTTTTCACCTCGCTCCTCTTCAACATCCGCATCCCAGATTTTCAGCGTCCTGCCGTCAAAATAAGTATAGGCGCTGGGCCAAGAATTTAACCCTCTTACCAGGCGTTCAATGACAACAGCAGACTGGGTCCAATCAATATTCCCCATCTCTTTTTTCAGCATCTTGGCATAAGAACTGCCTTCGTTGGGCTGAGGCACGGCCACTGCCGTTCCTTTCTCCAATTCTTCCAGCACTTCCAGCACCAAAGGCCCCCCCAAAGCAGACAGCTTATCGTGGAGAGACGCGCCGGTTTCCTTTTTGTCCAGCAAAACCGCGGCCTTTTTCAGCATATCTCCCGTATCCACTCCCTCATCCATCTTCATGATGGTGACGCCGCTCTCTTTCTCGCCGTCCATGACCGCCTGCTGAATGGGAGCCGCCCCTCTGTACTTGGGAAGCAGAGAAGCATGAATACAGAGACATCCATATTTTGGAATTTCCAGTATACTTCGAGGAAGTATCTGACCAAATGCGGCCACCACAATCACATCTGGCTTCAGAGCGCGCAGCTGGCTTACTGCCTGTTCTTCCCTCACTCTAATGGGCTGCATTACCGGAATCCCATATTTCAGTGCCGTCTCTTTCACAGGCGGCATCTGCATAGCTTTTCCTCTTCCCCTTGGTTTATCCGGCTGTGTCACCACTGCCGCCACTTCGTGGCCTCCCTGAATCAGAGCTTCCAACGCCGGGACCGCAAAATCCGGGGTACCCATAAATATAATTCTCATTTTTCCCTCATTTCTGCGCAGGCGCTTCGTCTTCCCCTTCTTCCTGCGCGTAGAGATCCTCATTATTGACGATATCGCCTTCTACCTTTTGCACGTACATGATTCCTTCCAGATGGTCACACTCATGGCTGATGCAGCGGGCCAGCAATTCTTCTCCCTCCAGAATGTACTCTTCTCCCTCCAGATTCATGGCTTTCACTTTTACATAATTGGGTCTTGTGACAATTCCGCTCTTTCCCACGTAGCTAAGGCATCCCTCATATCCAGTCTGCTCTCCCCCTGTCTCCAAGATCACGGGATTAATCAGCACGTACGGATTGTCGTCCACATCAATAACCACAATGCGCTTCAACACTCCCACCTGAGGAGCTGCCAGCCCTACTCCCCCGGCTTCATACATGGTGTCAAACATATCTTGTACCAATATCTTTGTCCTTGGTGAAATCAGCTTAACTTCCTTGCACACCTTTGTCAGGCATTCGTCGCCCAACTGCCTTACTTTTCTAATCGCCATATTCCGCGTTTCTCCTTCCTGTCTCCCATGATTTCCGTCCGCGCAGGAACTGAAATCAAAGCCGCAGCTTTTCAGCTGAAATCAAACTGAATAGCGGCTTCCCGGCCTGTCTCCTCCTCGAATGCCTGCTCAATACTGCTTCTGGCCTGCATCAGCGGCTCTATCCTGTCAGATTTCATATAAAGTAGCAATCGATAAGTGTCTCTAATCTTGGACACTGGAGCAGCCACGGGTCCAATCGTATCTATCATACCATTATATTGCGCTCGAATCAATGCCGCATACATTTTTATGAGCTTTTTTGCCTGTTCTTCCCGCTGTGATGTTAAAAGCAGCGCCAGAAGATGCCCTGCCGGAGGATAGTGAAGCATCTTCCGATAGAGGATTTCTCTCTCATAAAACGCCTCGTAATTCTGTTCCATGGCTGCCGTAATGCTATAATGATCCGGCGAGTATGTTTGGATTACCACATCTCCCGGCTTTTCCCCTCTTCCGGCCCGGCCCGCCGCCTGGGTAAGCAGCTGAAATGTCTTTTCGCTGCTGCGAAAATCATTGGCATAAAGGGACATATCCGCCGCCAAGATTCCCACCAGGGTTACATTTTTAAAATCATGGCCCTTGACAATCATCTGCGTACCCACCAAAATATCCGCTTCCCCGGCAAAGAAACGGGACAGAATTTCCTGATGACTCCCTTTTTTTGACGTGGTATCCATATCCATCCGCAGTATTCTGGCTTTGGGGAAAGCCGCCGCCGTCAAGGCTTCCACCTTTTGCGTCCCCAGGCCGAACCCGGCAATGTAGGGAGAACCGCAGGAAGGACACGTCTTTGGCATGGGAATCTGATATCCGCAGTAATGGCAAACCAACATTCCATTTCGATGCGCTGTCAGTGATACATCGCAGTGGGGACACCCCACTGCTTTTCCACATCGACGGCAGGAAACGAATCCTGCATATCCCCTTCGGTTGAGAAACAGCATGATCTGTTCTTTCCTGGAAAGCCGCTCCGTTATCTTTTGTTCCAGTTCCCGGCTGAAAATAGACTTATTCCCATTTTCCAGCTCTTTTCTCATATCCACCACCCAAACCTTCGACAGGCTGCTCCCTTGGGAAGCCCTCTCGGTCAGCCGGTACAGGCGATACTCTCCTTTTAGGGCACGGTAATAAGCCTCCACCGAAGGAGTCGCTGAGCCCAGAATCACCATTCCTCCTGCTATCCGCATCCGCTCAATGGCTGTCTCTCTGGCATGATAACGAGGCGTATATTCGCTTTTGTAGGCGCTTTCGTGCTCCTCGTCCACAATGATCATCCCCAAATTGGAAAACGGAGTAAAAAGGGCGGAACGGGGGCCGATCATGATATCAATCTCCCCCCGCTTTGCCCTCATGAACTGATCATATTTTTCTCCGGCTGACAACCGGGAATTCACCATGGATATCCGATCCCCAAAACGCTTATAAAATCGCATCACAGTCTGGTACGTTAAAGCGATTTCCGGAATCAGTACGATCACTGCCTTGCCCTGGGATATCACATGTTCCATAATTTCCATATAAACTTCTGTCTTCCCGCTTCCTGTAATGCCATGGATGAGAGAAGGCTTAAAGTCTCCCGCGTCATAACGGTGACAAATATCGTCTGCCACTGTCTTCTGCTGGGCATTGAGGGTCACAGGCGCCGCGGCGCCGTATGCTTTCACACGGCCCCGCTCTTTCTTCGTCTTTTCTTCCCTCAATATTCCCCTCTCCAGGAGAGGCTTCAGCGCCGCCTGACTTATTTTCAGCTGGTCCATGAGGTCCTCCCTGGACCATTCCGTACGTTCCAAAAAGGCCGCCAGAACCCGCTCTCTGGCCCGGTATTTTTTTCTCTTTGACTCTTCCAGGGTCTTTTGTGCCATCTCTCTTGAGACATTGAGATAATACCATGTTTTCTCCTGCGATTTTACTTTATCCCGAACAGGCATCACCGTTCTCAAGGCCTGAATCATGGTGGAGCCATAGCGGCTGCGAATCCAGGCAGCCAAGCGGATCAGCTGGGATTCCACCGCCACTGCCTTTTCTTCCACGCAAATAATATCCTTCATACGGCTCTCATCCAACTCTGCCTTGGAGGTTCGCTCAATGACATAACCGGTGATTCTTCGATTGCCTTTGCCAAAGGGAATTACCACCTGACTCCCCTCTGTCACCGTCTGACTCAGCGCTTCCGGTATTCGGTACTGAAATGTCCGGTCCAGCTGTTCATGGGAAATATCCACAATGATATTGGCGTACAATATACTCTCCTCACTTTTCCTGTATCAGAGCTGCTGCGATCTCCTTCAGCTTCATTCCATTGGATGCCTTCAGATAAACCACATCGCCGCTGCCCAGTGTATCCTTCAGGTATTTAGTCGCTGCCGCTCTGGACTCCATGCGCCGAACCAAAATAGAGCTATTTTTCTCTTTCATGGCCCTCCCAATCTGCCATGCATGATCTCCAATCAGTAGAAGCTCATCAAACGTGAGCCCGGCCGCAAACTCTCCCACCTCCCGGTGATATATATCGGAATTTTCTCCCAATTCAAACATATCCCCCAGGACTGCAATCTTCCTTCCGGGAGCATCATATCCTTCCAAAACTTTCAGGCCTGCTTCCATGGATGCCGGGCTGGCATTATACGTATCATCAATGACCGTATAACCGTTTACTGTACAAATCTGAAGGCGATTCTGAAATCCTGTGAATGAAGAGAGCGCCTGTGCCGCCGCTTCCACATCCACTCCAAAATACTCCGCCACCGCCAAAGCGCCAGCCGCATTGAGCACATTGTGATGCCCCAGGACAGACAGCGTTATCGGCACCCTGCCATGGGCATATACAAAATCAAAACAATACCGCCCATTCTCCATGCGGATATGCTCTGCCCTATAGTCACATTGAGCGCCAGTACCATACATTCGATACGGATATCCCGTCAGATCCCTGTTTTTCATCAGATACGGATCATCTCCGTTTATAAAAAGCATCTTTTCCGGTCCCATGGTTCGGCCGTCATGGCCGGTATGAACCACGTCTTTGTGGAAGCCTTTTGTAATCGTATATTTTTCTCGGCATATGGCTTCCTGGGTCTTGAAATATTCAATATGCGCCACTCCAATATTTGTCAAAACCGCAGCGTCAATATCGGCGATATCCGCTATAGTTCCCAGCTCACCCGGCACATTCATCCCCAGCTCCAAAACGGCCACATCATAGTCATTGCTCATTTCTGACAGCGTGATGGGCAGGCCAATGGAACTGTTGTAATTTTTCCCTGTCTTATACACCTTTCTCTCCGCCGAAAGCGCCGCGGCAATCATTTCCCTGGTGGTGGTTTTTCCCACCGATCCCGTCACTCCCACCGCCGGTATGGGAACGCGGCTGCGGCAAAGACGGCCAATTTCATGAAGAGCCCGAACCGTATCATCCACCGCAATCCAGGCCTTTTGCCCGGCAAGAGGGTACTCCTTTATCACATCGCCAATCTCTTTCTCTGTCTGATGGCGGCTGGTCAGCGTTGCAGCGCAGCCCGCTGTCAGCGCCTGGCCGATGAATCCATGGGCATCCACCTTTCCCCCAATAATGGGAACAAAAATATCATTGCCCTGACTGCTTCTGGAATCAATGCTGATGTGCTCGATCTTCTGACTGCCGCTGCCGCAGATAAGATTTCCCCCTACTGCTTTTACTATATCTTTCACTGTTATATCCAACACGTTATTTATCCTCTCTACATGGATACCAGCAGTTTCCTCACAATTTCATGCTCGGAAAACGGTATCCGAATTCCGTTTTTCTCCTGATAATCCTCATGGCCTTTTCCCGCCAGAACGATGAAGTCTCCCTGCTGAGAATACTTCATGCTGAAACGGATGGCGTCTTTCCGGTCTGGAATCACCAGATAGTCCCCATCTGTTTTCTTTATTCCTGAAATAATATCTTCAATGATGCAAAAACGCCCTTCATCCCTGGAATTGTCTTCTGTGATGATGGTCAAATCCGCCAATTTTCCGCTGATTTCTCCCATGGAAAACCGCCTCTGGCGGGATCGGTTACCGCCGCACCCAAAGATACAGATGATCCGGCCCGGCTCATATTCCCGCAGAGTTCTTAAAAGACTTTCCAGACTCACAGCATTGTGGGCATAGTCAATCATCAAATGATATCTGGAATTGGCATACACCATCTCCACTCTTCCCCTGACGCAGACTGTTTTCAAAGCTTCCTGAATACTCTCCCTGGCACAGCCCAGCTTTCTGGCGGCAGCAAAAGCGGCCAGAGCATTGGATACATTAAACCTTCCCGCAATGGAGAGACGGCACTCTGTTTTTTCACACTGTGCCAAATCTTCCACCAAGAAGTGGGAACCAAGGAAATCCTCTGTCTTCACCAGCTGAATCTCCTGGGCGCTGAAATCCAGCCTCCTTTCCTTCGCTTCTATACCAAAAGTAAAAAACGGACAGCGACTTTCCCTTATGATTTCTTCTCCATGGGGATCATCGGCGTTGATTATGGCCATTCGGCTTTGCCAAAAAAGCGTGGATTTCCAATGGAAGTATTCAGCAAAATCTTTATGTTCCCCTTCCCCAATATGATCCGGTGAAATATTGGTAAATATCCCGCATTCAAATGTCAAGCCTGCTACCCGATCCATCTTTAAGCCCTGGGAGGAAACCTCCATGACCACGTACCGACAGCCCCCTTTTCGCATTTTATCCAAAAGTTCATAGACTTCCTTGCTGGGCGGAGTTGTATGGCAAATGGGAATTCTTTCCTCTCCCCAATAGGCCCCGTTGGTTCCCATTAGCCCTGTTTTATGGCCGTCTTTTTCCAGAATTTCTTTCAGCATCCAGGAAACGGTGGTTTTTCCTTTTGTTCCCGTGACACCCACCAAAATCAGATCCCGCTCAGGATGGCCATAATAATTGGCAGCCATAAGCGCCAGTGCCTTTCGGGTGCCTGACACACGGATAATTGTTGGCGCATGCATTTTTCCATACTCCAGAGCCCGGACAGCTGCCATGTCCTCAATGACAATGGCAGCCGCCCCTTTTTGCACGGCCTCCCTGATATAGTCATGGCCGTCCTTTCTGGTGCCTCGTATGCAAACAAATACATCATTCTCTCTGATATCTCCGGAATCATATGTCAGATTCACGATATCGGTATCCTCACTGCCTGTTATCACCTGGTAAGAAATGTCCTGCAACAATTTCCTTAGGTTCATGGCACGCTCCCGATGTTTCGTTTTCCATTTTTCCGGCGATCCTATCCCGACTTAAAACAACCCAGTAATTACACCATTTTCATCTACATCAATATCAAAGGCGGCCGGATGCTTGGGCAGTCCGGGCATGGTCATCACATTGCCCGTCAGCACCACCACAAAACCAGCGCCGGCGCTGACATAGACGTCCCGCACATGGATGGTAAATCCAGTGGGCCTTCCCAATTTCGTCTGATCATCGGAAAGAGAATACTGATTTTTGGCCATGCAGACAGGCAGCTGGCCAAATCCCAACTCCTCCAGCTTTTTCAGCGCTCTGGATGCGGCAGGCGCGTATGTGACGCCATCTGCGCCATAGATTTCCTCCGCAATGGTTTCAATTTTCCCCTTCAGCGGCAATTCCAGGCCATAAAGAGGATGATACTGGCTCTCTCTCGTTTCCAGTGTCTGGATCACCTTTTGGGCCAGCTCTCTTCCGCCTTCACCGCCCTGCGCCCACACATTTGCCAGCGCGAACTCGCATCCTTTTTCCCGGCAAAAATCGCGGATCATCTCATACTCCGCCTGCGTATCTGTCACAAACGCATTCAAAGTCACCACCACCGGAACGCCAAATTTATGCAGATTT
>CAJFUP010000052.1 GCA_904420225.1 uncultured Lachnospiraceae bacterium | reverse complement strand
CGGCGGTTCTGGCTTCCATTGGGGCAAACCGCAATGCCAAAAGAACCACCATTATTCATCTGATGTTCAACATCATCGGTACGGTCATCTTTACCACTGTGTGCATTCTTTCGCCGCTCACCAGTTTGGTGGAAAGCTGGACACCGGATAACGTGACCGCGCAGATTGCCAATATGCATACATTGTTCAATATTGTCACCACGCTGCTGCTGCTGCCCTTTGGCACATATCTGGCCAAATTGGCCACCAAGATTTTGCCGGACCGGCCGGAGGAAAAGGACGAAACCATGCATCTGGAATACATTCCTTCTCTGCAACTGAAAAGGGAGAACCAGATTGGCGTTTCTGCCATCGCCCTCAATGGCATTCAGAATGAGATTCACCGCATGATGGAAATGGCCAGGGAAAATATCGGCCGCAGCTTTGACGCAGTGCTGGAGGGGAAACCGGCAATTTTGGAAGAAGTGGAAAAACGGGAGGATTATATTGATTTCCTCAATAAAGAGATCTCCAAATATATTTCTAAGGTGATGGTAAACGAGCATAATCCGGAAGATTCCAAATATATCAACGCCCTATTCAAGGTATGCGGCAATCTGGAGAGAATCGGAGATCATGCCATCAATATTTGCGAGTATATGAAAATGATGGAAGAGAAGAAGATCCACTTCTCCCCCAAAGTCATCACTGAGGTGGGGGAGATGAAGAAAGTCAGTCTGGAGGCCATGGATATTCTGGAACGTGTGACCCATGACAGAAGTTCCGATATCAAAGAAGTGGAAAATATGGAACAGAAGATGGATGATATGACGGAAGAATACCGCAATAATCAGCTGGAGCGTATGCACCGAGGGGTATGTTCCGAGGAGGCGTGCGTAATTTATTCGGAAATGCTTACGGATTTTGAGAGAATCGGCGACCATATCCTGAACATTGGACAGGAAATGGGATTGGGAAAAGTAGGAGCCTGACAGAAAAGAACCCCCTTGGGGCAGACAGAGAGAATCTGCCGTCCAAGGGGGTTCTTTTTTTGTCAGGCTAAGATTTCACCGGTATCCGATTTTCTATGAATGTCTGATGGTGAAAGTAATCTTGACAAAACACTGTATTAATCATATAATACAGTTAGAAACCGTATTATATGATTAATACAGTGTGGAGAAAAGGTGATTGTCATATGATTTCTTTTGATGATTTGAGGATAGAAGAAGGCATCCCCATATATCTGCAGATTCTTCTCCATGTGAAGCGGGGGATCGCTGCGGGAAGAATCCGGGATGGTGATGCGCTGCCGTCCCGAAGAGTGGTATCCGCATACCTGGGGGTGAATCCCAATACAGTACAGAAGGCATACCGGATGCTGGAAGAGGAGGGGCTGATTCAGTCCCATTCGGGAGCCAAGAGCCTCATGGTAGTTCAGGAGGATACGGTACAGCGAGTTCGCAGAGAGCTGCTGGAGCAGGAGCTGAAAAAAACAGTGGATGCCATGAAACAGATGGGACTTTCCAGAGAGGAAGCCCTGGAGTGGATGGAAACGTTTTGGGAGTGAGGTGAGAGTTATGAGCAGGTATCTTTCGGTCTTTGCCCTGGCGGTCAGGGGCAGTTTTTATAAGGTGCTTTGGATTTTGGCGGCAGCAGCGGCTTTGGAGACGGGGCTATTTCTCGTGTCGCTGAGGAGAGGAGCGGACAGTCTGGAGCAGGCTGTGGAGCAGAGCGGTGCGGCATATGGGATGGCCCTGGCTTTTTTGGCCGTGACGGTATTTTTGTGGAGGACGGGATGTGAGTATGGAAGCAGGCAGGGCTATACTTTGAGACGCCTGATGGTGTCGGAAACAGCCGTTTTTGCTGGCCAAGCAGTGTATAACGTGCTGTGTTACCTGGCAGTTTGGGCGTTGCAGGCGGGTTTGACGCTGCTGTTTTGCCGCCTTTATGTTCTGAATGCGGATCCGGCCAGTGTCAGCGGCCAGACGGTGTTTTTGGCCTATTATAGAAGCAGTTTTCTCCACAGTCTCCTGCCGCTGGAAGAGTACAGCGTGTGGATACGGAATGTGTGTCTGGTATTGGGACTTGGCATTGGGGGAGCGTATTTTCCTTTCCGGCAGAGGAGGGGAGAGCTGGGACTGGCTCCAGTTTTTTTGGCGGCGGCGGTATTGCTTTTCTTTTGCCGGGATTTGGGAGACATGGGAGCGGATGTGTTTTTTTCCTTGGTATCGATGGTTCTGGCAGGCTATGAGATCTCTCAGATTTGGGAGATAAGAAGGGAGGAGAGGAATGATGGATAAATGGTCCCGATATGTTCCTCCGGGATTTGGTCTGAAAAGAGAATTGAAATTCTTTACCGCCGGGGCAACCTGTGCGTTTGTTTGGAGTTTGGCATTTTTCTTTCGGCTGTATCAGGCCAGAAAGGGATTATATATCCTGGAGGGGGCAGAGTGGATTTTGTCTCCAGAGGCGCAGATGCCGGATTTTGTCGAGATTTTAGATTCCTCTCTGGCCGGATTTGGAGTTGTGGCAGCCAGCGCCGTCCCGTGGATTTTGTTGCACTATCTATACCACTGGCAGGGGAGCCGCAGCATTTACCTGATGCGTCGTCTGCCGGATTCATGGGAGCTGCATCGGCGATGTCTGACGGTACCTTTGGCAGCTATGGCAGTCTCTCTGGCAGCCGCCGCGATTTTGTTGCTGATTTATTTCGGTATTTATTTGACGGCCGTGCCAAAGGGGTGTCTGGCGCCGGGGCAGTGGCAGAAACTATGGCGGATATTTGGAATGTAAGGGAGGGGATTGCATGCTGCAGATTAGTCATGTGAGTAAACGTTACGGAGAAAAAGAAGCGCTGAGGGATGTGAGCCTTCAGCTGTCCCAGGGAGAGATTGTGGGCTTGTTTGGAGAAAATGGGGCGGGCAAGACAACGCTGATGAAGTGTATTTTGGGACTTCTTGCATACCGCGGCCAGATCCTGCTGGACGGCAGGCCGATTGTCAAAAAAAGCAAAGCCCGCCTGGCTTTCGCCACAGCTGAGCATTCCTTCTTTCCCAATTTGACGCCGGAGGGACACAGGGATTTTTATTCTTGGCACTTTCCAGAGTTTAGGGAGAAGCGTTTTCGAGGGCTGATGGAATTTTTTGAACTGCCCATACACAAACCCCTGCGCAGCTTTTCTGCCGGTCAGAAGAACCAGTTTGAGGTGATTTTGGCCTTATGCCAGGGAGCAGATTATATTCTCATGGATGAGCCGTTCGCCGGTAATGATGTATTCAATCGGGAGGATTTTTACAAGGTCCTTCTGGGAATTCTGGAGCCGTCGGAGACAATTTTGCTGTCCACGCACTTGATCCGGGAGGTATCAGGTTTCATCGGAAGAGCCGTGCTGCTTCACAGAGGAGAAATTGCCGGAGATGTGTCCATGGCGCAGCTGGAGGATTCCGGCCAGAGTTTGCTGGATTTTATAAAATGCACATACCGCTATGAGGCAGACCGAGTGAGCAAGGCTCTGGGTGAGCTGGCTGGGGAGGAGGATGGAGAATGAGGAAGATAACCCTTTTGCTGATGATACTGGTTGTGGGCGCCGTCGGAGGGCTGTGGGCAGCCGCCGCCGGGGTGAATGGAAGCCGGGACCAGGTGGTATTCCAAGAGACGACACAGATGGGGGATCGGACTGCTGCCCAAGGGCTCCAGGTGAATATCCGCACCCAGCTGCGGGAGAATTTGTTCTGGAACACCTCTTGTGTCATTGGGGAGGAGTCCCAGGCCGATACAGAGTATCAATTTTCTTCTCTTCCGATTTCCGGAAGCGATGAAAATGACAGGGGATTTCAAATGGATATCGGCTATTTTGCCTCCGCCAATGAAAGCGGGGATTCCAAAGAAATGTTGGAGATGATGGAGGATCTGAAAGAGAGCACTGGTTTGGGAGAACACCGGCAGATGACCGTACGAGTGGCAGATTATTTTGAATACTACCCTGTTTTCCCAGAACTATGGCCATTTGAATATTATGAAGCAGAGAACACCGGCAGTCAGGATGATGGGGAGCCTGTGCCCGGAAGCAGGGCATATGTAACCCAAGTTTTTGAGGAATATTTTCGAATCCCGGTTTTGGAGAATGAAACGTGGGAGTTTGTATTTGACAGGGATTCTGCGGGAAATTCCGCCTCCATGAACTCAGGACCAGTGGGGGAATCGTTTTCCACTTGGACAGAATCGGTGGTGACAGAAGACGCGTGTTATTTCACGTTTTCCAACCGCACAGGGACAGGGGCTGTGGTGGATACCAGTCTGATTCCGGGCGGCTATGGCCTTTACCGCTTTCCTTTGGAAACCCATGAGTCGGGAAGTGTGACAGCAAATGTGGATGAATTGGATACGGTATATGCCATGGATCCGTCTGCTCTGTTTCTGGGTATATACCAGGATCCGCAGCAGACGCATCTGTTTCTTCACACGGCGGAGGATGGGAAACAAGTGGTGACGGTTCTGGATGCAGGTACTGCAAAGGTACTGCAGCGGCTGGAATTGGCCCCATGGACAAAAGACAGCAGTTTGCTACATGTCCATCAGGGAGAAGATTTTTTCGCGGTGCTTCGAACAGACGGACTGCTGGCGGTAGCGGTTATGGAAGAGGATGGTCAATATAAGATTGATTTGGTTCAGAATTGGGGAAATGGCGAGGAGGGTATCGAATATTTATACTATGCCAGCAGAAAGATGGATATGGATTATGATGGAAGGTACCTGGCTGTGGTGGGCCCGCTGCCGGATCCGGTATTCCACTTTGACACCAGCAGCTTTTTCCTGGCCATCTATGGAGATGGCGGAATCCAGTACCTGGGAACATATAAGAACAGCCTGGATACAGGGCAGGATGATGACTCCCGCTATTCCTGTCAGCCCACAGGGGAAAGGCCGGTGTCAGTGACGTGGGGGTGAGGCTGGAGCACGGCCTACGGCATATCCGCCGGGGTCGGCTTCACCAGCTGCTCAAAGATCAGGCCTGCCGTGAACCAGAGAGGGGCGTAGTCCAGACGGATCAAACCGTTGATGTTCCATTTGGCGCCGCTGTAATCCCAGGGACACATTTTATTTTTTTTGAGAATGCTGCCGCTGACATATTCGGTGGTGAAAATACAGCAGGTGTAGATAAGACCTCGGAATAGGATACTGTGTTTTTTCAGAAGCCGACTGATGGGACCCAGCAGCGCAGCGGCGCCGTAGATGGGAAACATCAGGATGGAAGTTTGTCCCATCATTTTGGGATCGTGTTTGGCTATGGAGTGGAGTCCTGTGAATATGACTTCCATACACCATCCTGTCATACCGCATTTCAAAAAGTTCTGTCTCATTTCATGCATGCAAAATTCCTCCTGATAATGAAAATGAAGATATTGGGAGAAGTCCCCCCGATTTTCGGCATATTTAGTATTTCCCTGTTTTTTCGTTACATACACGGGTCGTTCTCAGCTCCCCGCATCAGCTGACGACTGTCGGCATACATTGTCTCTGATGGCAGACGGATCGCTCCTGCTTGTTTTTGTATGTAACTCCAGCTTTTCGTAAATGAAAAGGTTTTCAATTGGTCAAAAATGTAAAAAATATTGACGAGTTTTTGTGGGTTTAATATATTATAAGCATGCTGAAGACGGGAGAGGAGACGCACAGGAATGAGAGATTTTTTGAGAGAGGCGGCCCAAGTACGGCCGTCCAAAAGACAGTTGGATTGGTTTGATACAGAGTTTTACGCATTTATCCATTTTGGTCCCAATACCTATACAGACCGGGAGTGGGGAGACGGCACGGAGCCGGAAGCTATTTTCTGTCCGAAAGATCTGGACTGTGACCAATGGGTGGCGGCCATAAAAGCGGCTGGAATGAAAGGAATGGTACTGACGGCCAAGCACCACGACGGTTTTTGTCTATGGCCGTCCAAATATACAGAACACAGTGTGAAAAACTGCCCGGTGCCGCGGGATATTGTGAGGGAAGCGGCGCAGGCCTGCCGCCGGGGCGGCATTAAATTTGGGTTTTATTTGTCTCCCTGGGACCGCAATTGCCCGTACTATGGCACGCCCGCGTACAACGACTATTTCTGTAATCAGCTGACAGAGCTTTTGACAGAATATGGGGAGATTTTTTATGTGTGGTTTGATAATGCCTGCGGGGAAGGCCCGGGCGGGAGGCAGCAGGAATATGACTTTCCTAGATATATTTCCCTCATCCGAACATACCAGCCCCAGGCTGCCATATTCAATGACTATGGCCCTGATGTACGTTGGTGCGGCAACGAGGCGGGAAAGGCGCGGCATGCCGAGTGGTCTGTGGTCCCGGGAGAACTGTGCCGTTACAGCCCGGTGCAGACAGGTCCCGGCCCTCTGGCGGGGGAAGGAGATTTGTCTTATATGTATAATACCGATGACAACATTGGCTCTCTGTCCAATATTCTTTACAGCCGCGGGCTGGTCTATGCCCCGGCGGAGATCGACACGTCCATTCGTCCAGGGTGGTTTTGGCATCCTCAGGAAAAACCCCATTCTCTGGAGCATCTGGCAAAGATTTATCTCTCCTCCGTGGGAGCCAATGCCGGGCTGAATCTAAATATACCTCCCAACCGGAACGGACTCTTGGACCAGCAGGATGTGAAGCGGCTTAAGGAACTGGGGGACTGGCTCAACCGTGAATTTGGCAGGGAAATTCCGTCTTCCATGGAAGCCCTGTCTTCCATGGATAAGGACGGACATCCCATGCAGCCTGTCTACACCATTTCACTGAATGTGCCCTACACGGCAGTGCGGTATGTGGTGTTGGAGGAAGATATTGAAAAGGGCCAGAGAATCGAGAGTTTCCGCATTTATGCCCAGGATGGCAGCGGCACCCGCCATCCTTTATTTCAGGGCACTTGTGTGGGGCATAAGAAAATCTGTCAGCTGACGAATCCCTTTGCTGTACAGAACCCGCTGACCAATGACATGGAGGGAAAGGGGAGCCGTTTGATTTTGCATGTGACTGGGGCCAGAGGCCAGGTGTTTTTGAAACGCGTACGGTTGTATGGATAAAGCGGCACGGATCAGCGAGAATCACCGCGGTTCCTTTGTGCTGAAAGCGGCAGAAATCCGGAGTCCCACTCTGAGGCAGAGAGGACTCCGGATTTTTAGCGGTAATGATTGGAAGTTTATACATACTGCGATGGATCGTCGTACTCTTGGTATGTCAGAGTAAAGGCCTCTGTCTCATGGGTATTCTTGATGTCTGCAAGCTTCACAGCCAGGACACTGCCTGAAAACTGCGGTTTGAGGGAGCGGCAGGCTTCCATGAAGGCCTCCAGGGAGGCATAGGCGTCTTGGCTATCATGGGAATCCGCTGTCTCTTGCCTTCCCAGTACCCAGAAGGAGGCGATGGAGCCGTTGGGCGTGCCGCCAGCGGAATCTGCATCCTGTCCAGTGCTGTCGACAGCATTGTCAGATGCGCCGTGGGCAGTGCTGTAAGCGCGGAATTCGCAGTCGACCAGCAGGTCGTTCCAGGGGACCAGAGGAGCGCTGCACCAGATGCCAAGGTAGCTGGTTCCTTTGGAGGCAAAGAGCCAGGAGCCATCGTAGGACCAGGCATCAAATTTGCACTGGGGGAAGAAAAAGTGGATAAAATCCACAGGATGTCTATCGTTGAGCTGATAAATAAATCCCAGGAAGTTCTTTTCCTGCTTCATGGCGGGCATCAGGCCGTTGCCGTACCAGTAGCCGGGGCGCATGGAGGACAGGTCAGAAGTCTCTCCCGGGTGGTTGACAAAGACCACCGCTTCCCGATCCAGAGCAGCGTAGCACATGTGCTGCTGATAGCCGTACACGCCCGGCTGGAAGTGAGAGGTTCCATGGAAGCATTCATTCATGGCTTTGTTGCGGATCACCAGCGTGTCCAGGGAGGTATCCTCCAAAATTTCCTGCGGTACGGGTGACCACATGCTGCCGCCGTCTGTCCTGGGAGACTGGACGGAGGTGAGGATATAGTCCTGGGTTTTATACAGATGAATCCGGGCATTGCTGCTGGAGTATGCCATATCCAGATTTTCCCGGAACCATTTTTTCTCTTCCCTGGGAAGCCGATATTTGCTGGTCAGCAAAAAGCTCAGCCATTCCGACAGGGCCATGGGGCAGTCGGGATCCAAAAGGTACATGAGGGCCTGGGCATTCTGCGTATACGGATACAGCACTGAGCGGTAAATGCGCCCCTGGGGTGCGATGATCTCTCCCTGAAAGCAGTGGCAGGCGAAGGAGTGGAACAGGCGGTCCAGCAGGGCAGAAGCCTGGGCGGATTCCTCTTCCGGCGCGAAATCCACCACATTCAGCAGAGCGCCCATGGTGACACACATATAGTCGGCGCTTAAAAATTCATCGAAGCCGTATTCCACCACATCCCGCAGCCATTGGCGGATACAGGAAAGAGCCCAGCGGCTCTGCTCCAGCCCGGTCCGACCGGAGCGCAGGAATATATCTTCCGGGAAAAGCTGACCGGCCATATAGGCGTCGATGAAGAATAGAAGAGAGTGATTCTCGCTCCAGAAGCACATGCCATCGGAGCCGTTTTCCGTCATCCAGTAGCGGTAATGGAGAATGGCCTCTTTCGCCCGGTCTTTCATCTGCTGGGGCAGACCGTAGCAGCGGATATGGCGCAGCAGAGCGGCCATGTAGAAGTCTGAGCAGTCAGCCCGCCGTTGGATTTCTTCCAATGCCTGATCCAGGCATTCCAGCTGGAACTTTACGGGGCGGTTCAAAGCCCGTCCGGCCAGCCAGTATAACAGGTTCAGCCGTTTTCCCTCAAAATGATCTCCCTCGCAGGATTGGGAGAGAACGGCGTAGGGATCCTGTTTGGTTTCGATGTCGGGGACAATATGATTGATCCGTTCCAAGTTGCGGCGGACAGAGTGGGAACCAGAGCATAAGACCAGAGAAATATGAGGATCATTTCCCGGAATGTCATAGGACATCCGTCCTGTCAGATCCACGGCCCGGGTCTGCTCGTCTGGGGTGAGGGAACCATGAATAAATTCTCCATTTCCCTGGGGGATAAAAAACAGGCGCGTTTCCTCCCGTGTACTATCTGCGGCGGAATCCGCACAATGGGCCGGATATTGGGATACAGGCATGGGCGGCAGCAGCAACGTGTCCCCTTCCAGGCGGATGGAAGCCAGATACGCCTGACCGTTTTCGTAGAAAACGCTGTGCTCTCCATGGGGAAGAATACAAGTGACGCCCGCCTCATGATCCAGGCGCTCCAGTCCCAACATGTTTCTCGTGTCCCGGGCACCCAGACAGGTCATGCGCAGCAAAAATAGATTGTCCCCCTTTTCCAAAACAGCCGTGAAGGGGATGCGCTTCATGGGTTTGTATTGGGGCGCGTCCATGCGGCAAATACAGGTGTCCCTGAGCCAAATTTCCACCGCCCCGTAACTCCAAAGCGCCATGGGGATGGATACCGATTTTTCGGCGTGGAGACAGCAGGCAGCCAGCACCTCTGTCTTGGTCAAGGTATAGGAAAACTGCTTGATGGAGAGAAAATAGTCCCCCGGCGAGTCATAAAACTCCCAGGGCATATCCAGTTCACTGACTGCGCCCAGGGACACCTGCCCCTGGGGCGGCATGGTGTGCTTTTCGGCAATGATGGAGCGGAGATATTGTTCGTAGCGAATTTGGTTGGTGTCTGTCTGCTCATGCGCAAAAGGCGTAATCTTTGGACCGGACACCAGATACTTGGTGATAAATTGTCTCATATGAAATTCCCCCGTTTCAAAAGGTTATAAGTCGGCATGCCCGGTTTTTGTAAAATGCTTTGGAAAAGCCGGACGCCAGGAAATAGTAATGTTTTTTGCTACCTTCATGGTACCATTTTTTGGGAGAGAGGTAAAGAATAGATTACCATTACTGGAATGGCTGCGCGCCACCATTGTATCCCAAGGGGCTGGTATGGTATAATAACTGCATAAGGCGATTTTTGCGGAACCGCAGGCATTTAAGGAATTTTTAAGAGATTCACTTGAATTCCATCATTTTTTGCTGGTATCATGAAACCATAGAATTCGAATTCCGGCTGAATAGCGTGTGAGAGGAGGTCGGCGCAGTGTCCAATGGAGCACAGCGCAGGCGGTTTTTTGCGGGCGTTCGGCCGCCGCATGTGGAGGGACTGTATGTATAATATTCTTGTGTGTGATGATGATAAGGAAATCGTGGACGCCATAGAAATATATTTGAGTCAGGAGGGATACACGATTTTTAAGGCGTATGACGGTGTGGAGGCTCTCAAGGCAGTGAAAGAACATGAGATTCATTTATTGCTCATTGATGTGATGATGCCCAGAATGGACGGCATCCGCGCTACGTTGAAACTGCGGGAGGAGAGTAAAATTCCTGTGATTATTCTATCAGCCAAATCAGAGGATACGGATAAGATTCTTGGACTCAACATCGGGGCGGACGACTATATAACAAAACCGTTTAACCCTCTGGAACTGGTGGCCAGGGTCAAATCCCAACTGCGCCGCTATACCAGCTTTGGATCCATGACGTCGGAGGAAAACGTCCATGTATATAAGACTGGCGGGCTTTGGATCGACGATGAGAAAAAGCAGGTGACTGTGGATGGCGAAGAGGTGAAAATGACTCCCATTGACTACCGCATTTTGCTGTTTCTGGTGAAGAATGCGGGAAAGGTTTTCTCCATTGAACAGATCTACGAGCAGGTTTGGGAGGAAGAAGCGTACTGCGCTGACAATACTGTGGCTGTCCATATTCGAAGAATACGTGAAAAAATTGAGATTAATCCCAAAGAACCCAAGTATCTGAAAGTGGTGTGGGGGATCGGCTATAAGGTGGAAAAATTGTAAAGTGCCGTGGGGCGGCATAGAAGGAGGAGCGGAAAATGTGGAGACAATCATCCGTCTGGAAATGGGCGGCAGGTGTCCTGCATATGATCAGTGTCTGTGTTCTGGCCGCGCTGATTATTGCATTCATTATATTAAACGGCGGGGGAAGGAATCACTGGAGACAGATTGTGGATGACTCCAATGCGGGAAAGCCGTATGCCGAGAGCCGCTTTTTGGCGGAGACGGTGGGCAACGGCCTGCCGGAACTTTTCACCGGTGTGGAGCGCGGGGAGATGCTGCACCACACCTTTTATACCGAACAACTTCTGCGGTTTAAAGGGGCAGGGGAGGCAGATGTGGCGTGGGGCGCTGCGGATATTATGGAATGGGACGGCGAGTTTGAAAGCATGCAGCGTATGCTGGAAGACACAGGAGTCATGACCACTTCCTCAGATGGCCGTCAATTTGTCTATCTCACAGGGATTCATACCATTCGCAACCATGTCAATTGGAGCATTGCCGACAGCCAAACATCGGGGTATGCCATCACATCCGGCACCTGGACGGTGGATGAGGAGACTCTGTATGAGATGATGACCAATTATCAGGAATTCGGCTGGGAATTTTCCAACTATTATTGTCCCTTTTCTGGGTTTCAGAATGTGGTGGCAGTGGTGGATGTGGATGGCGCCGTGTATTCCAGTCTGCCCAACGAGACGGAGAGTTCCATGGGCGCCGTGGGGATCCAGGGGCTTTCGGCCAGCGGTCTGCTTTCTCAGTACCAGCAGGGAGTGGAGACAGTGGAGGTCAATGGGGCGCAGATGCGTTTTCTCTACGTCAATGGCGACGGAACGCGTGAGTTGATGCGGGATAGTTTCAGTGCCATCGGAGAATATCTGGACAGCCAGGCTCAGATCAGAGAGAATGCGGTCATTGTACTCTTGGAGGTTGTGGAGTATCCTTTCTATGACACCATTCGGGACGGCATGTATTTTTATGAAATCGGTGGGAAACTCTATACATGGATCCCCATTGGCATCGTGTGCTGCGGTCTCATCTGGCTCATCAGTCTGTGTTACCTGTTTGCATCCGCTGGGCGCAGAAAGGGGGAGCGGGCTTGCTTTCTGGCCTATGGAGACAGAATGAGCGGGGAAACGATGCTGGTGCTCCATGGCATCATCGGCGGAATCGTCGGTGGAGTGCTGATCGGGGTGGGCGGATCGGAGCCGGATCTGTCTTTCCTATGGCGCATTGTATTGGTGGGAGCAGGAATCTTTTTGTGGTATATGGAAATAATATGGATTCTCCTGCGCATTGTCAGAAGAGTCCGCGTGGGACTGCGCTATTGGGATACCAGTCTGATTCATCGAATGGGGAGAGGAGTGCGGCATATGTTTGGCTATTTCAAGGCATCCACCCGAGTGATTCTGGCATTTCTCCTGTACATTCTGGGCAATATGTTGGCTCTTGCCATGACTCCCAGTCCTTTTGGCTATCTGCTGCTTTTTGGTATGCAGATTGCGGCCGTTTTGCTGCTGCTGAAGAGAAATTCCTGGATCGTCCGGATTGATGAAGGCGTGGGGAAAATTGCCGATGGATCAGATGACTATAAAATTAATGTGAAAGAAATGTACGCAGGGAGCTTGGAAAAAAATTTGGCAGAACACATTAACCAGATGGGAGGCGGTTTTCAGGAAGCGGTCCGAATGGCCACCAAGAATGAACGGATGAAGGCAGAATTGATCACCAATGTCTCCCACGATATCAAGACCCCTCTCACATCCATCATCAATTACGTGGACCTCATTAAAAGAGAGGGCTCGGATAACGAAAAAATAAGGGGATATATCCAGATACTGGATCAGAAATCCCAGCGGCTTAAGCAGCTGATAGAGGATTTGGTGGAGGTATCCAAAGCCAATACCGGCAATATTGAACTGGAAATGACAGAGTTAAATCTCATGGAATTGGTGAAGCAGGCAGTGGGAGAACTCAGCGATAAATTTCAGCAGAGAAATCTGACAGTGGTGGCTAATATTATGGAAGAGCCCGCCATTATCCAGGCGGATGGTCGGAGATTGTGGAGAGTCTTGGAGAATCTCCTGGGAAATGCGTGCAAGTATTCTCTTCCGGGAAGCCGGGTTTATGTGGACACCAAAAGGAGCAACCGCCATGCGGCAGTTATCATAAAAAATGTATCAGAGAGTCCGCTGAACATTCCGGCGGAGGAACTGATGGAGCGGTTTACCAGGGGGGACACCGCCCGAACCACTGAAGGAAGCGGTCTGGGCCTTTCCATAGCCAAGAGTTTGACAGAACTTATGGGGGGAAAGCTGCATCTTTATCTGGATGGGGATTTATTCCGAGTAACTTTGGAGTTTCCCAGGATAGAGGATTGGAAAAAGATGAAGCCGATGGAAAAGACGGCATCGGAGGGGGAAGCTGTCCAGGGGATGGCAGGCAAGGGGCAAGAAGAGAGGCAGGAAGTAGGGTGAAAAGCGGCATATGGGGCAGTGCTCTTTCATACAGTAAAAAATTTGGAGGAAACAATTATGCGGGAGGTTTGCGAAAAAGCGGCTTTTATTGCCCTGGGAGTGGGTGTCATCGGCGGGCTGTTTTTGATGTTACTTATGAATGACCAGCAGGCATGGCTGCGAAGGCTTTTGGTATTTGCAGTCTGCGCTGCCGTAGGCATGGTTTTGTTTTTGATGTTTGCAGCTCTATCTGAGATCTTGGGCAGGCAGCAGGAACTGGACGAAAAACTGATGGATTTGGACCAGCGTATCCAAAAACAGGCGCCGGTATTGGAAGAGGAATGGATCTGTCCCCAGTGCGGAACCATTCATTCCATGAAAGTGGGTACCTGCGGCTGCGGTGCCAGTAGGCCGGAATAAAACAGAATGGAACATGACGAAAAACCGCCTGTCGGCGGTTTTTTGCTACAGGCGGTTTTCGTTATTACGGCTGAATTTTCCAGAGAGATGGCGGATATGGATGATGGCGTAGCGGATGAGACTGTAGACCATAAAGCAAAGGCTGACAGCAATCAGGATATTGGCCGCTGCGGCGGGAATGCCGGGGAAGAAAAGCAGAATAATCATGACTGCGTAAAGGACGACTGTACAGACTTTGCCAAACCATAGGGCTCCGTAAACTTCTCCCCGCTTCATGTATAGGATTCCCGTGACAGCCATGAAACCTTCCTTCACCAGAAAAAGGACAAACAGCACAGTCATCAGGGGATATCTGGTCATGAGACAGACGGCCAGGGCTCCTTGGGTCAGTTTATCGGCCACTGGGTCCAGGGCTTTTCCCAGAGGAGTCACCATATGGAAACGGCGGGCGATCTGTCCGTCCAGAGCGTCAGAAAGTCCGGATATCACCACCAGAAGGGTGACAATGTAGTAATCAGAAGCCTCCTGAGCCGTGAAATACTTCCACATGATGATGGGAATGAGAATGATTCGAAAATATCCCAAAAGATTGGGGATGGAAAAAAGTTGTTTTGCAAGGGGTATCTTTTGTGTTTCTTGATCCATAAATCGGTCCTCCATTTGCGGACTTTTTCCGAGGAAGGGCATGGCGCTGTCCCGGAAAAAAGTGGTTGATACTGTTGGGATGATATCCATTATACCATTTTTCAGATGAAAATACAGTAATTTTCCCATGGCAATCAAAGGGGAATTGGAAGAAAATGGCGAACACTTATGGCATTTTGTGAGTTCTTTTGGGGATTTTGGGTCGATTTTTCCTGGGGGGTGTGGTATACTGAAAAACATGAGACTCTTTTGCGGGGGTTCAGGCGGACCGGTTGGACTCGGGTCTGTCTTGCTGGCACGGGAGTTTTCAATAATGTGAGCGAGGATTTCCGCCACCTCCATAGGTGGAGGGATGAAAGGCAGCGAAGCTGCTGTGTTATTTTGAGGGATATATAAACTCAAAATGCAGATTGAAATAATAAAATGGAGGATATCCAAGAAGAGGAGGTTTCTGAATGATTCAGTTATTCAAAAATGGCGCATATCTGGTGAATGGCACCGAGCTGGTGGAAGACGACAGCCAAGCGGCAGCCAAACTGACAGGAATACTGGGCCAGGTACCGGATAAGGCGGAGGCAGCCAAGCAGACCATGGCTTATGGGATTTTGGAGACACATAATACATCGGGAAGCATGGACAGACTCAAAATTAAGTTTGACTGTCTGACGTCCCACGATATCACCTTTGTCGGTATCATTCAGACGGCAAGGGCCAGCGGTCTGACGGAATTTCCAGTTCCCTATGTACTGACAAACTGTCATAACAGTCTTTGCGCGGTGGGCGGAACCATCAATGAGGATGATCATATGTTCGGCCTTACATGCGCAAAGAAATACGGCGGCGTCTATGTTCCTCCTCACCAGGCGGTAATTCATCAGTATGCCAGAGAAATGCTTTCCGGATGCGGAAAAATGATTCTGGGATCTGACAGTCACACCCGCTACGGAGCCCTGGGTACCATGGCCTGCGGCGAAGGAGGACCAGAGCTGGTAAAGCAGCTGCTGAACAAAACGTATGATATCAATATGCCGGGCGTGGTGGCCATTTATTTGACGGGAAAGCCGGAAAAAGGCGTCGGCCCGCAGGATATTGCCCTGGCCATCATCGGCGAAGTATTTGCCAATGGTTATGTGAACAATAAAGTCATGGAGTTTGTGGGAGATGGAGTGGCAAATCTGAGTGTCGACTACCGTATCGGCGTGGACGTCATGACCACAGAAACAACCTGCCTGTCTTCCATTTGGATCACAGATGATCAAGTGAAAGATTTCTATGAAATTCATGGAAGAAAAGAAGCATATAAGGAATTAAAGCCTGGAAAAGTGGCATACTATGACGGGGTAGTCTATGTGGATTTGAGCAAGATAAAGCCAATGATAGCCATGCCGTTCCATCCCAGCAATACGTACACCATTGAGGAACTCAACGCAAACCTGGAAGACATTTTGGCAGATGTGGAAAAGAAGGCGCAAATCAGCCTGGATAACAAGATCCCGTACACACTTAGAGATAAAATTAGGGATGGCAGACTTTATGTGGAACAGGGCGTCATCGCCGGATGTGCCGGCGGCGGATT
>CAJFUP010000051.1 GCA_904420225.1 uncultured Lachnospiraceae bacterium | reverse complement strand
TATTTCAATCAAATTATGCCAAGTACGTTATCTCTCAAGCGAAGCGCACCGAATTATCTTTCATGCCGACCGCGAATATAGCCATACAAAATCCCTGAAATATTATGAAGAACAATTCTTCCCTTACGGTTTTGTCCGGACACATAGCAAATATTTAGTCAATAGCCGTTTTATACAAAAATTTGTTTATCTAAAATATACAATACTTTCCATTAAAAGTCAATACTTTCCAAATATTTTGTCTAATATGTTTCGATTCAACTTTTTTTATGCCACGCATCCCGTCCTCCCCGCAAAATGTCAATTCCGAAGACAGCAATGAGGCCATGTTTTCCCACAAAACTGCAGAAAAACATGGCCTTATTCTCAATCTATCT
The DNA here is from genome assembly GCA_904420225.1 of uncultured Lachnospiraceae bacterium. GTDB lineage: Bacteria > Bacillota > Clostridia > Lachnospirales > Lachnospiraceae > Fimimorpha. The sequence continues at coordinate 7,033 of CAJFUP010000051.1, read as the reverse complement.
TTCACCCCACACAAAATTCCCGATACTTATACGCATAATACAGCGCCCAATCCTGATCATTGGCCCAGGGATCGTAGTAGCCTGCTGCCACCCCGTTCACCGCATGGGGATAGACATAAGCACAGGAAGCTGCCCCATCTCTTCGGAACAAATTCAGCCCTCCCCGCAGGGAATCTTGGGCTCGTTTTGCATACGACTCCCACTGGAGCGTTTCCCCTATCGTTTCTGCTCTGCTGTTCTTTTTCAATATGGCTGCCAAACGCGCACACTCCACTCCGGTAAGTGTGCTCCAGTAATGCGGAAACGTATCGCCGTAAAGCCTTCGCTTTCCAAACCAGTAGCCGTCCCAATGGCGAATGGCTGTCTCATACAGATGATAGTCCGGCTGCCTGCCGTTGAACAGCAGCAAAACGTTCATATGCCGCATCCCCTCCTGCAGATAGGCTTCCTCTCCTGTCAGCTCATAAGCCTGCAGCAGAATACTGACGGCCGGCGCCACGATGCTCTGCTCATAATTCACCTCATGGGGCGGATAGTGCAATCCGTTTTCTCGGATTCGATCCGCGTGACCGGCCAAAAAGGCTCGAACCTGGTCTGCTTCCGCTTTCATCCCCTCCGACCTGAGCGCCCGGTGCAGCTCTGTTCCCGGGATACCGATGGCATAAAAATCTGCCCCCTTCTTCTCATAATACCGCTTCAGACAGCGGTATGCCCGCACAAGGTACGCAGCGTCTCCTTTTACCCGGTACACTTCGATGAAAAACTGCGCCATCCAGGGATAATTGTACATGCGGTCCCAAGTCATGTCATGGTGCAGGTCATTGCATACATCTCCGGTCTCCTCACTGTAGATTTCCCGCAGGATGAACGCCGCATACGCATCCAGACTATCCATAAGAACCGCATCCCCATGATCCTGCAGCCAGAGCGCCACAAGGCATCCCATGGCCACACGCTCCCGGCAGGCATTGTGATCAAATTCATGAGAATAGTACCGAGCCTTTTCCTCGTTGTCATAAATAAGATACGCGCCCTGCAGTTCGCCGCGATTCTCCTGCTGCTTTTCCGCCAGGAACCGACACCGCCGTCCGACCAGCCGATCCAGGGACTCCGCCCCATGAAACAGCGCCCATGTCTCCCCTCTTCCTGTATCCAGAGAGATGCGGTAATCCCTTTCCTCTGTAATCGGAAAAGAAAAATGGCCGATGTTTCTTCCATTCTGCTGTTCCCAGCGGCACTCCAGCCGATTTCCGTCACAAAAGACAGGCACTGCCGAACCGGAAATCGTCACCGTTCCCACAGCCTCTTCCCCCGCAAACCAGGTAAAATGAGGGGACTCGATGACAGGAAACTCCCTGCTGCTTTTAAGATTTTCTGTGAAATCTGCCGCATCATCAAACCAAAAAAGATGCCAGGCCACCTCCGCCGTCTCTCCAGGCTGCAGGCAGGAAATACCGGGATGCATGATGAAATCTCCTCGGTCATTGCTGCGCTTTTCCAAATCCCGCTCCACGCTGTAGTCAATGAAGCTTCCCTCTGTCAGGCGCAGCCCCAGATGTCTGCCCTCTCCTCCCATCCGCAGAGCCATGACATAAGAGGCGCTTCCGCCACACCAGATGTGCGTATGGCAGCGCCGCGTCAGACATTCCCCCGCTTCCTGATAATTGTCATTGAAGGTCAGATAAATCCCCAAATCCCCTTTTTGTATGTAAACGGGATACGATGCTTGGTTGGTAAAGCGATACCGTTCCTCCAGTTCTGTGTCTTCCCAGCTGTGCACACGCTCCACTGTAATCTCCAAAGGAGCAGTCACCGTTCCCCACAAACGTTCCCCCTCCACCCAATTCATGGCATAAGAATCGGTTCCGTTTTTCAAAGATCGGATGGTTCCGTCCTCTTCATATTCCACGCAAAACTGTCCCTGTTGTTCCCAATGCATATCCGGCTGTCCCCTTTCTCTCCCAGCCCCTGTTTCGTTTACTTCCGCCAGCAAAGTATCCGCTTCCTCAGCTGGTGGGATACCCGCCCATCTGTCAGCTTTTGATACAGCAAACGGGGGCCTTGTTATTTTTTCACAGTATAAAAAAATAACAAGGCCCCGTCAACCTGGAAATAAACCTATTTTGTACTTTTCCCCAACGGGATATATTTCTTGTTGTCCCGCTCTTTCCTGCGAACCGCTTCCGGCGTCTGTTCCATAACGGCTTTGAACACGCGATTAAAATAAATCACAGAGGAAAACCCGCATCTTGCAGCGATCTCCTTGACCGGCAGATCCGTTTCCTCCAGATATTGACAGGCGTGCTGGATCTTTAAGCTATTGATATAGGTGACGATACTGATACCGGTCTGCTGTTTGAAAACACGGCACAGATAACTCTTGGTCCTGCCATAATGATCCGCCAGATCATCCAGCCCTTTGATTTTCAGATAATGTTTTTGGATATAGCTCCCCATGGGGGAGAGATCGCTGCAAACAGACAGCTTGGCATGGGGATCCGTCAAGTCCTGATACACCCGCAAAATCTCCATCATCCGCATCAGATATTTCCTGGCCAGGCATTCCTCTTCCCGGGCAGCGCTTCCTTCCTGCCAGAGAAAATCCACGGCTTCCCGGGGAATGGAGATAATCGGCTTTGCAAAACATTCCCGGATCATCTGCCGCTCCTCTCTGGTATAAGCGCGCCGAATATAGTCCTCGGTAAATTCCACGCAGACGCCGCTGTACGGTGTATCTCCAAAACTTCTGTGCGGCGTCCCCGGCAGAATCAAAGCAGTATCCCCTGGCTGCGCCGTATAGAGACGGTTTCCGATATAGATATCCCGTTGACCGCTTTTAAGCAGATATAATTCATACACATCATGACAGTGGAAAGCCGGAGCGATAAAAGTCCGCATTCTTTCTTCCAGATTAATATAAACATCTCCTGAAAATTGATTTTGAATCATCGCCGTTTCATCACCTATGCTCTAGTCTTCAAAGCCGCCAGCACTTTTGCCTTGGACAATGCCTCTACAAAAACAAAAAAGATAATCGACTCAATGGGAACGGTGAAAAGCTGCTTCAGCGCCCTGGCCGGAAGAAGAGCAATAAACCCCTGGCCGTACATCATATCAAGCCAAAATGTGCCAAGAAGCAAATTCACAAACACTGCCACCACGGTCTTGGCCGCCAGGATGCGTTTAAAGCTGATGGGGCTGTGATAGAGAATGGCTCCGTAGATGACGCCGCCCAAAATGGCATTGAGGGTAAAACCGAAGAAAAAGGCGCCTGTGGGCTTCACCAAAAATTTCAGGATGTCCGTGATTCCTCCCATAAGACCGCCCACCACAGGGCCAAACAGCAGGGCGGTCATCTCATTGGCAATGAACGAGAATCCAATTTTGATGAAATCGGTCAACTGGATGGAAAACATAAAACCCAGCACCACGCCGATGGCAATGAATAGGGCCACAGTCACCACGTTTTTCAGGTGCTTCAGCTCATTGCAGGAATCCACAAACTTTTGTTTCAAATGCATCATAAAAAATACCTCCTTTGCAGTAGTCCTTCGCCACGCATAGCAGGTATTTTCATATCCATCCATGTGCAGCAGCGGGATGCGGGCGATGTACCGCAAGCATTCTACTTTTCGTCCGGCTGGCAACTCCCCGTCCAGCCGACACTTAACGCACATCGCCCTACTCTGCTTTTTGTTTTTTGCGATTATAGCACAGCTGACTGCAAAACGCAATCCCTATCTTTTACAAATCCACCACTCTTGTGGCAATGCGGTTGGCGAAATCAGTGTCATGCTCGGTAAAGATCAGGGTTGGCTGATCCGACAATATTACCTCTTCCAGCTTTTCCCGAAATAAAATTTCCATATAATTCAGAGGCTCATCCAGAAAGACCACATGATTCTCTCCGGCCAGCACCCACGCCAATTCCACCTTCTTCTGTTCCCCGCTGCTGTATGTTTCCAAAGGCCGGTTCCAAAATCCTTCCGGCAAATCGAAACAGCGGCATAGCTCCAGAAAGCGCTTCCTTTTTCTCTTCCCTTCCGGCGTGTCCAAATGGTCCCGCAGGAAGCCGGATCTCCATCTGGCTTCCTGTCTCACCCAACCGATTTTCAGGCCCTCTGCCCATTCCACCGCGTCATTCTCCCATTCCCCGCTGAGCAGTCGAAACAAAGTTGTTTTTCCGGCCCCATTCTTTCCGCGCAGCCAGATCCTCTCCCCCGGATAAAGTTTAAAACACAATCCGTCAAACAGTTCCTCATCTGTATGGGCAAAAGAAAAATGCAGGCAGTCGGCCCGAATCATCCATCCTTCTTCGGCGAAATCCGTTTCCTGAATTTCCCACGCATGGGTAGTCTCCATATTTTTCAGCAGCCCCTTCTTCTCTTCCAGGTTCGTCTGGATCCGTATCTGTCCCCGGCGCTTCTGCCCGGCATATGCCTTATTTCCATTGGTGCGGTGATTGGACTTATATGGATACTTCTGCTTGTTCCCCACTTCCATCCATTCCTGCTTTTTTTCTGATTCCCGCTCCAGATGACGGATCTCCCTCTCCAACTTTGCTTTGACAGCCAATTCAAACTGTTCCTTTCTCTCTTGGTTCGCTTTCCAGCTGGAATAGGTCCCCTTCTCCAGGGAGAGATTCGTCTTATTGATGGAAAGGATATGATCGGTGACTTGATCCAGAAACTGCCGATCATGGGATACCACCATATATCCTTTCTTCCCCTTGAGATAGTTGGCCAAGTCCTCTTTTCCTTTGGCATCCAGATGATTGGTGGGTTCGTCCAGCAGCAAAAATGCATCTTTCCTGAGAAACATGGCGCACAGCTTCAGCTTCGTCTGCTCTCCTCCCGACAGGGTCTTCCAATCTCTCTGCAAAACGGCCGGTTCCAGTCCCATGGCCGCTGCTTCCCGCTGAATCTTTCCCTCCATTTGGTAGCCATCCAACTCCTGGTATCTCTGCTGAATGGCACAGTAGACATCCGACAAAGCTGCATCCTGTTTTTCCACCATGGCTTCCATTTCTTCCTCCATGGATTTCAATCCCCCCACTGCTTCTTTCACCCAATCCATTGCCTTTTGATACGAATTCTCTTCTTCATAGGGAAAATAGAACATTCTCACCGGTGTATGGATGCCGCCTGCCGTCGGCTGTACTTTTTGGCTGAGCAGATGAAGAAGGGTGGTTTTGCCCCTCCCATTTCTTCCGATCAACCCCAGCTTCCAGTCGGTATCCAGTACCAAATTCACATTTTGAAACACCGGATGATAAAAATCCGTGTAATAAAAACTCATATTCTGAATCGTCAGTTTTGACATATGTCCCGCCTTTCTGCGGCATCTATGACGAATTCTTTGTCCTCATGCCGCTTTCCTACTTATACTTGCGTGCAGCATTTTCTCTGATCAACATGACAACTCCTCCTTCTCTTTGTCTGTCCTCCATGGAACAGACAAAACTGGTAAACCATTCCAAAATCCGTGCAGCAAAAAAAGAGCTTAAGAAACATTCATAAGCCTTCGTTCTCATTCCCAACTCCACAAATACATGACAAAAAAGCCAGCACCTTTACAGCAAGGCTGTCTTTCTCATCTCTCATGATTCACAGATTTGGCAATGACTCAGCGAATTCTCATTCTTTTTCTCAACCTCTTCGATTCCGTCCTGGTTTCTTACTATTTTTGAGGGAATCCCTCCGTAGTTTAGGATACCACTGAGGATCCCCCTTTGTCAATCTGGAAAATCATTTTTACCTCTGGATCAGATTCCCAGGGTCTGAAAGAGGGTGTATAGTTCTTCGGCCTCCTCCATGGTATTGCGCCAACCAAACCGGCGCAGATCCACTTTCCACCCCTCTTTTGTCCATTCCACCTGGATTCCCTCCTGCTCCAAAAGCCGTTTTTGAAGATCCGGGCTCTCAAAAGCCGCTGCGCCGCTCAATATGCCCCTGGCATTGACGATCCTATGGGCCGGTACCCCATCTCCGGCCAAGCCGGTTCGCAGGGCATACCCCACCTGCCGCGCATGCCTGGGCATTCCGCACAGGAGAGCTATCTGACCGTAGGAGGCCGCTCTCCCATAGGGGATCCGCCGACAGACATGCGCCATTCTCTTATAGAAATCCATTGCAAACCCCTTTCCGCCGATTTTTTCCATTGTATCAAATTTCTGACATAACCGCCAGTATGCTGTCTCTAGAAGTATCGTTTTCCACTAAATATGCGCCGTTGACTTTTATCCCATTTCAGATTATAATGCATTTGATCTGATTTCGGATCATTTTGCCCGCACCAAATATTATCAGGAGGGAAGGTTCCCATGGAAACTCGTATCACCGGCCAGCTGGCTGTTTTCAACCGGCTCTATAAACAAATGGATGAAACGTATCATCACTACGCAAAAGAACTGGGGATCTCAGATACCACTCTGTGGCTTCTGTATTCTCTTTATGAGGCCGACGCTTCCTACACTCAAAGAGAGTTCTGCTCTGTCTGGCATTATCCGCCGCAAACGATTCATTCTTCCCTGAAAAACCTGGAAAAGCAGGGACTTCTCAGGCTGGATTCCATCCCTGGAAACAGGAAAAATAAGAGGATCGTTTTGACGGAGAAGGGCGAAAATGTCATGCAGTCCATCATATCCCGGCTGGTGCTGGCAGAGCAGAAGGCCTTCCAGGCGCTGCATGTAAAGGAACAGAAGGATTTGCTGGATTTGACAGAAAAGTATGTGGAATCTCTGCAGACCGAAATCGGAAAACTACTACCATCATCGGAGGATTGTATATGAATTCTGACGCATTGTTTATCAAAACACCGCCGCTGAAGCTGTTCTTTCTCGCTTCCATTCCGGGCGCCATCAGCATGCTGGCATCAGCCCTGTATCAGACCATCGACGGCGTTTTCGTGGGCCAGTTTTTGGGCGCAACGGCTTTCGCTGCCATCAATCTTGCCATGCCATTTGTGATCATCAACTTTGCGCTGGCCGACCTCATCGGCGTCGGATCGGCCATTCCCATATCCATCTGCCTGG
>CAJFUP010000050.1 GCA_904420225.1 uncultured Lachnospiraceae bacterium | reverse complement strand
GAAGATTCAAATTCACATGCATCACCACCTGGGGCACAGCCGCCCGAATCTGCCGGATCCGCTCCAAATGAATACCTGTCTCCTCCAGAATATTCAGTTCAAGATAGCTGGGTGTGGCCTCGAAATAGCTGCCGCTGGTGGGATTTAACATCAAAACCGCCACATCCGCCTCCCTATAATCGTCCACGAACTCCCACTCCGGATGGTCTTCCCTGACAAAGGCGGCAAAATCGGAAATGGTTTTTGCCGGATCCACACGGCTGCCAGATAAGGCCATGGTTTCCAGTTCTTTTTCGGTATAATCATCCTTGCAGAAAAGTTCTACATAAATTTTCTTTCCCCTGGTCTTTTCCTCTGTCAGCGGCAGAAGCCCTCCATGATTTTTCAAAGCCACCACCGACTCCAGATGCGCCTTATACGCCTGCTTTCGACTCTTTGGTGTATTGACCAAGCTGTCCGCTGCTTCCTCATCCACGTATGGATTTTCAAACAGACCCAGAGCAAACAGTTCCTTGAATAGGCGCACCAACGCACGATCCACCACTTGACGGTCCACCAGATTCTCTTTGATGGCGTCCAAAAACGGTTGGGGATCCGCCTCACCGGAGACCATGTCCGTCCCAGCCTGCAGTACCCTGGCAGCCCTCTGTGGTTTGGTCATTTCCTCGGCTCCCCATGCCATTTTATCCAAAACACCGGTGTCACTGTTGACATAACCGTCAAAACCACAAGTCTCCCGAAGCAGTCCTGTGATGAACTGGCGGTTATAGGCAAAAGCAATTTCCTCCTCAAATGGTCCGTCAAAAGGTTTCTGCGGCACACTGGATTTCGCATTGCTTGGTATGGCATAATAAGGCATCACTGCCGATGGATGCGCCTGGATGGCCGCCCGAAACGGCGGCAGATGATACGTCTCCAGACTTCCAGGCGTGGCATATACATTATATTTCCCCTCCGCGTAGTGGGGATCAAAGCCGTTCTCTCTGGCACCGCCCCCGGGAAAATGTTTGACCGTCAGGGCAATGCCAGTTTCATCCAGCTGTTCCCCCTGATAAATGCGGATCAGCTCCGGTATGATTCGGCTGATCAGCTCCGGATTTTCCCCAAAGGTCCCAAAGGTGCGAAACCATCTGGGGTCTGTGGCACAGTCAGCCATATACATATATCCCTTGCGGATTCCCGATGCCAAAAATTCCCTGCGCCCAGTCTGGGCAAATTCTTTTACAATGTCCATATTCCGGGAGGCGGCAATGCCCAGCGTACCTGGGTATGTGGTAAACTGATTGTCCTCCTTATCCGCATTGTACCGGATATCGGCGCTCTCATTCTTACTGTTGGCGGCCACAATGCACGGAATTCCCAGCCTTGTGCCCTCACATACCTCCTGAAGGGTATTGATCCAGCGGGCAAACTCGTGGGGCTTTGCGTTTTCTCTCACAATCAGATGACGGATATGCCTGGTGGTCAGCTGATACGTGGTGGGATATGACATACTCCCCCGTATTCCCGGCCCCTCATACTCGCTGAGTACTCCCAAGCGGCTGGTGGGCTCTCCATTCTTACAGGAAATTCCCATTTTCTGGTCCACAATCACAAACATCCCTGCCTTCTCCTCATCAGTCATCCGTGATACCAGATCCTTAGCCCTCTCCTCAGCCGAAAGGCGCCAGTCCTCATATGGCTTCAGCTGGCCGTCTCCGAATAAATCTTTAAATATCAGACCGTCTTTTTTGATAATTCCCTTTACACTGGTTCGTATGGTTTTCTGCTTCATATACTTCCTCCATTCTCTCCCGGCCGCGCAGACCGATATTCCTCACCGCCAAAAAAACGCACTGGGAGCTATTCGTAATATATTATAGCCCCATTTCTTCTCCCGAGGCCAGCACATTCTTACTGGATTTCCGCACTTTTGCTGCGGCGTATCCTTTTTGTCCAGGCAGCCGCGCGGTCCAGAACCATGCATCCCAGCATGCTGCCCAAGGCATTGTGAATCATGTCATCCCACTCAAACAGTCCACGGCAAAACACCAGCTGACAAATCTCAATGGATACCGATACCAAAAGCCCCATGAGGAATCCCATGATCATAGGGCTCCTGCTTTTCATCATTATAGGCAGCAAGAGTCCCATGGGAAAGAGCAAAAAACAATTGAGCAGGTTTTGTTCCAGCAGCCCCCAGTCCCTGTGAATAATCACCTCTCTCCAGGACCAAAACAAGACCAACTCATACCGGCGCTGGGAGGGCATTCTGGTGAACACAGTGGAGGCAAATACCAATCCCAGAAAAGCCAGCAGCAAAAGCCCTGCCACCGCTTGCGAGACACAAATACGCCCACGCCGGGTCAGCCAAGCAGACACCAACAAACCAACGGCCAATACAGCAAAGAAGCAAAAAATTTCCCGTTCAGTCCAAGAACGGTGATGTTGCATGAAAATCTGAAGTATTCCCAAATCGTCTTCCTCTTTCTAAACTGGCGATGTCTGTCCGCACAGACATCGCCAGTCATAAATCTCTTTCCCCCTCTATCATCATTATATCCGACTTGTCAACACTTCGTCTATCCCACGCCTATTGCTTTCCTATTCTGCTATTTTGTACAATTCTGCACATTTCCTCGAACTGTTCCTCCATCTCCTTCACCAGCTTAAACTGGGTGCGTGCCCGAACCAAATTATGCTCTGGATATGCGGTCTTAAAATATCCATCTCCCTGGAGATAATCCGTGAGGAACCGCATACCGCATTCCAGCGTCATCAAACGCGCTCCCCACGGCAGGCTATCTCTCTCCGCCTGGGTCAGCACATCCCCGGCAGCCTCCAGATATCCTTTCACATACAATTCGTACAGATGAATATCAAAATGAACCTTATCCAGATCCCGCTCATCCTCCTCGGCGGTGGAGGCTCCGAAGCGAATGGAATCCCCGAAGTCGTTGGCGGCAATACCAGGCATGATGGTGTCCAAGTCAATGATACAAAGTCCGCTGCCTGTTTCCGCGTCAAACAAGATATTATTCAGCTTCGTGTCATTGTGAGTTACACGCAGCGGCAACTGACCGCTCTCCATTTTGGACGTCAAAACACCACAGTCCTCTTTCCTTTCCAATACAAAGTTGATCTCTGGGCGGCATGTTCTGGCCCGATTCTTCACATCCCGCTCCAATGCAGTGCGAAAAGCCGCAAACCGCTTCACTGTATCATGAAAATGGGGGATGGTCTCATGGAGACTCGCCGCCGGATACTCACCCAGCTGTTTTAAGAAATGGCCAAAACTGAAAGCGGACTGGTAAAACTGCTCCGGCCGCTCCACCATTTGATAACATACGGAATTGGGGATAAAATTGGAGCAGCGCCAAGGCTGTCCCTGATCATCCTCAAAATAGCTTTCCCCGCTTTTGGTCTTGATGAAAGACAGGGTTTCCCGATCCGGATCTCCGCCCTCCCGACGGATGACATTGCGAAGGAACTCTGTCACACCGAAAATATTATCCATGACCTGACCGGGATCTTTGAATACATTGATATTGATTCGCTGAAGAATGTAAAAAGGCTCATCCTTTCCCTCTCCAACCGGCATATAAACGGCATACGTCTCGTTGATATGACCTTCCCCAAATGGTTTCACATAACTGCACTGAGGGCCAAATCCAAATGCGTACAGCGCATCCTCCAGTGCCCGGCTGTCCACTCCCTCGATTTTTCTGCGAGTAGAAAAAATCACCTCGCCGGGCTCCACTCTTTTTTGGGGCTGAATGGTACAGTTGGACTTTACGATGCTGCCCAGCCCCACATGAGCGCCGTACCCGATGACAGAATCATGATCCACCACCGCGCCGCTGTTGATCAGGGCAGCCCGGCCAATACGGCTATGGGTATTCACCACCGCTCTCTGCATGACAAAGCAGCCTGACTCCAACACGGCGCTGGGGCTTATGACGGCCGAGGGGTGTATGATGGCAGGCACCTGATACCCCTCTTCCAGCAGCTTATCCGTCCAATACAACCGCGTGTTATTATTTCCGAAAGCAGCCACTGCCACCTGAAATTCTCCATGCTTTTCCGCGTAATCACAGCATTTGCCGATGACGTCCGCCCCCTTGGCAGCATCGTCCAAAAATACAACTTCTCCATACCCCAAAGAAACAGCCGTCTCTTTCACCATCTGGCCGAATCCGCCCGCTCCCAAAATCAGCAACTTATCCACTTGTTATCTCCACATCCTTTCATCATTCGTCACAATCTGCCATCCTTTGGGTTTCCTATTTCTGCAGAATACCTGGAATCATTCTACCATGCGGCGTCTTAAATGGCAACCGAGGGAATTCTTCATTAATAATCGGCAGTCCTATTTTCCTGACACGCTGCCACCGCTTAAACCTTTAGTGGCCGACAGTAATCGCATGTATTTGGCTAAAATACTCTATTCCTCCTCCTGTTTTATATGCTATAATGAAAGAATCTCAAAAAAATGAGTGGGCATATTCGGTATCCCCGGGCTGCCCTTTTCTCAGAAAGGAGCTTATTTTGAATGATCTGAAACGTATTTTCTCTCATCTTGGTCCCTTCAAAAAGGAATTCCTTCTGGCAATCTTTTTTGTGACAGTGGAAACCGGATTTGAGCTGGTGATTCCTCTGATTATGGCTGACATCATCGATGTGGGTGTGGTTAACCGCGATATTCACTATATTGTCATGCAGGGTGTGTGGATGGGTATTTGTGCCCTTCTTTCTCTGATCACCGGCCTACTGTACGCCAGATACGCGGCCAGGGCTGCTCTGGGATTTGGTTCCAATATCCGGGAATCCCAATACCGAAAGATCCAGTCCTATTCTTTTTCCAATTTGGATCACTTTGAGACTTCTTCCCTAATCACACGAATGACCACTGATATTACAGTGATGCAGAATGCCCTGGTGGGCGGCACCCGTCCCATGACCCGCGGGCCTGTCATGCTGATCTTGGGATTGATTCTCGCTTTTATTATGAATGCCAGATTGGCACTGGTTTTTATAGTGTGTACTCCGGTGCTGGCGCTGGTATTGATATTCATCATCCGCCGAGTGGCTCCCATGTATGGCATACTGCAGCGCTGCGTAGATCAGGTCAACTCCGTGGTGCAGGAAAATCTCACCGCCATCCGAACCGTCAAGGCATTTGTCCGCGGCACTTATGAAGAGGAAGGATTCGACAAAGCCAACCGGGATCTAATGGAAAACAGCCAGAAAACCTTCCATTTCGCAGTGATGAACCTTCCCGCTTTCCAATTCACCATGTACGCATCCATTGTTCTGATTTTATGGTTTGGAGGCAACCTCATCCAGACTGGCGGCATGGAAGTGGGAAGCCTGACTGGCTTTTTAAGTTACGTCCTGCAGATCGTCAATTCACTGATGATGATTTCCAACGTATTTTTGATGCTGACCCGCTCTCTGGCCAGCGCCAGACGCATCAATGAAGTCTTTGACCAGCAGCCTGATATCTCCAACAAGGCAGGATTGGCGGAATCCATTCCCAACGGACAGATTGATTTCAATCACGCATATTTCAAGTATTCCGCTGCCGCTGAGGAATATACCCTGTCTGATATTGATCTCCACATTCGCCCCGGAGAAACTGTGGGCATCATCGGCGGGACAGGCTCTTCCAAAAGTTCTCTGGTTCAGCTGATTCCCCGGCTGTATGATGTGACCCAGGGCAGCGTATGTGTGGGCGGCATCGATGTGCGCCAATGCGATTTGGAAGTACTTCGTGATACGGTGGGCATCGTCCTGCAAAAAAATGTCTTGTTTTCCGGAACCATCCGTGAAAATCTCCTCTGGGGCAATCCCCATGCATCTGACGAAATGCTGGATCATGCCTGCCGTGTGGCCTGTGCCGATGAATTCATTTCCCATTTCCCCGACGGGCTGGATACCTGGCTGGATCAGGGGGGCGTCAACTTATCCGGCGGCCAAAAACAGCGTCTCTGCATCGCCAGGACACTGCTGAAAAATCCCAAAATCCTCATCTTTGACGATTCCACCAGCGCTGTGGATACGGCCACAGAAGGAAAAATCCGAAAAGAGCTGGCTTCCATTCCTGATATGACAAAACTAATCATCGCCCAACGGGTTACTTCTGTCATGCATGCGGATCAAATCGTAGTCATGGAGGACGGAAAAATTCACGCTGTTGGCACACATCAGGAATTACTGGCCTCGGATCCCATCTATCAGGAAATCTATGATTCACAAATGAAGGGAGGAATGGCACATGGCGCAGATTAGCAGAAAACGCCCGGAGAATCTGAAGAAAACTGTGAAAAGTCTTCTCGCTTACATGGGCAAGCATAAGTTTCTTTTGGCTGTGGTGGCTGTGCTGGTTACTTTCAGCGCGCTGGCCAATCTTCTGGGCACTTACATGCTGAAGCCCATTATCAATAATTACATTGTTCCCGGTGACTTAAAAGGACTCATTTTCGGCGTAGCCGTCACTGGCATCATCTATCTCATTGGCGTGCTGTCCGCTTACGGCTACACACAGACCATGGTCAAAGCTGCTCAAAAGATTATCTATGATATCCGCCGGGATCTGTTTCATACCACGCAAGGGTTGCCACTGGAATATTACGACCAGCACACCCACGGAGATACCATGAGCCGCTTTACCAATGATGTGGATACCGTCTCCGATGCTTTGAACAACAGTTTTGCCATGGTGATCCAAAGCTTTATGCAGATCGTGGGCACACTGACTCTGTTGTTTATTCTCAACTGGCGGCTGAGCTTTCTGGTGGTGGTGGGATATGTCGCCATGTTTGCCTACATCCAGTACAGCGGAAAAAAGAGTAAATATTATTTTAAAAGCCAGCAGCGCTATTTGGGCGATCTCAACGGTTATATTGAGGAAATGATCAACGGTCAAAAAGTAGTTAAGGTCTTTAATCATGAGACTGCCAACATGGAAGCTTTTAAAAAGAAAAATACATTGCTGCGGGAGGCAGGCACCAAAGCAGTGTCCTACTCCGGAACCATGGTTCCCATGGTGGTCAGCATTTCCTATATCAATTACGCTTTGGTGGCTGTCATCGGCGGTGTCATGGCCCTCAAAGGCTGGACTGATGTGGGAAGCCTGGCCAGCTATCTTGTCTTTGTACGTCAGGCCGCCCTGCCCATCAATCAGTTTACCCAGCAGTCCAACTTTCTGCTGGCGGCCCTGGCCGGCGCGGAACGTATTTTTGACCTGATGCGGGAGGAACCGGAAGTGGATGAGGGGAATATAACCCTGACTCGAGTTCGTCAAAACTCCGATGGTACACTGGAAAAAACTGATGTCCGCACTGGCCTTTGGGCTTGGGAAGATCCCTCTTCCCACACCCTGACACCTCTGCGGGGAGATGTCCGTTTTCATGAAGTTTCTTTTGGATACACCCCGGAAAAGAAGATTCTTAACAGTATCAGCCTTTATGCCAAACCCGGACAAAAAATTGCCTTTGTGGGGTCCACCGGTGCCGGAAAAACCACGATTATCAATCTAATTAACCGCTTCTACGATGTCACGGGCGGATCTGTCACGTATGACGGCATCGATGTACGACGTATCCGAAAAGATTCCCTCCGCCATTCATTGGCTGTTGTTTTGCAGGATACCCACCTCTTCACCGGCACCATTGCCGACAACATTCGGTTCGGCCGTCTGGATGCCACCGATGAAGAAGTGCGGGCAGCTGCCCGATTGGCCAACGCCGACTCCTTTATCCGCAGACTTCCCAGAGGATACGATACCATGGTAACGGGAGACGGCAAGAACCTTTCCCAAGGCCAGCGCCAGCTTCTCTCCATTGCCCGTGCGGCTGTGGCCGATCCGCCGGTGCTGATCCTGGATGAAGCCACATCCAGCATTGACACCAGAACTGAGGCTTTGATTGAAAAAGGTATGGACCGTCTTATGGAAGGGCGGACCGTGTTTGTCATTGCCCATCGGCTCAGCACTGTCCGAAACTCCAATGCCATCATAGTATTGGACCACGGAACCATCATGGAACGCGGAGACCATGAACAGCTGCTGGCCCAAAAAGGGATGTACTATCAGTTATACCACGGCATGTTCGAACTGTCCTGAAACATTGAAAAGAAAGTCAAAACGCCGGGATAATCTGCCATATCGGCCAGATTCCCGGCGTTTTCTTATACCCATACACGCCAATCACCTCTTTTTCTTCCCTTCCTCCACCACAACCTGGATATATTGATTTAGGGAAGCCAAAAAGTGGTATAATTCCTTTGCAAAAGACTCTCCCACATCTTCCCGTCCCAAGCGGCTGTCCTGCAAGGCCGATACGGAATTTTCCTCATCCACCACCAGGCGCAGGCCATTTTTTGCTCCTGACAGACCGGCCATACGGTTTCTCAGCCAGTCCGCCCGTTCTTCTTCCACGTCATGTTCCAAGTATGCTGTCAAATGTAGGGCGCCGTCTGCTTCAATTTCTGCCCAAATATTAGGTCCGGCTTCAAAAGAAGGATATACCACCAAGTTCTCTTCCTGTTCGCCCACATCTTCGCTGGAGTACTGAATTTTTTCTTCATCCAAATACTTTTTCACCTTTTCTGCGTACACATTCAT
>CAJFUP010000049.1 GCA_904420225.1 uncultured Lachnospiraceae bacterium | reverse complement strand
CCGTCACCTGCTCCAGTCTGCCTTCCCGGTTTTCAATAAATACGGATAATTGTTTTACAAACATTTTCTTTCCCCCTTTCTCATATTCAGTCAATCTTTCTTTTGTCAATCACATGTTTGGACTTGCCCATGCTGCGCTCCAAACTCTTGGGCTCCACCAGCTTCACCTTGACAGCCAGGCCGATGGCCTGCTGGATCACATAGGCAATCTGTCTCGTGAGATTTTCCAGTTCGCGGATCTCATCGGAGAAGAACCGCTCCTCCACCTCCACCTGCACTTCCAATGTATCCAGGTTATTGACCCGATCCACAATCAAAAGATAGTGGGGTGTGGTTCCTCCCATTTCCAGCAAGGCGGCTTCGATTTGGCTGGGGAATACATTGACGCCGCGGATGATGAGCATATCGTCACTCCTCCCCTTGAACCGGGCGATGCGGGCCGTGGTTCTGCCGCAGGCACAGGGCGTATGGTCGATACTGGTGAGATCTTTGGTGCGGTAGCGGATCAGCGGCAGTCCCTCTTTGGTCAAAGTGGAAAATACCAATTCCCCAGTCATGCCGTCCCGCAGGGGCTTCAGCGTCTTCTCATCCACAATCTCCGGCAGGAAATGATCCTCATGAACATGAAGACCGCAGTGGCACTGGCAATCGGTGGCCACGCCTGGGCCCATAATTTCGCTGAGACCATATATGTCATGGGCATGAATACCCAATTTCTGCTCAATGGTATGACGCATATTTTCTGTCCAAGGCTCCGCCCCATTTAGGGATGCCCGCAGCCGGATTTTATCTCGGACGCCCATTTCCTCAATGGTCTCGGCGATGTGCAGCAGATAAGACGGCGTACACATGATTCCGGTGACGCCGAAATCCACCATCATGGTCACCAGCTTTTTTGTGTTTCCCGTGGACATGGGCACCACCGTGGCTCCCATCTCTTCTGCCCCGTAATGGGCCCCCAACCCGCCGGTAAACAGGCCGTATCCATAGGCCACCTGGATAATATCATTTTTTCCAAGATCCGCCATGGTGATACACCTGGCCACACACTCGCTCCAGACATCGATATCCTTTCTGGTATATCCCACCACGGTGGCCTTTCCCGTGGTGCCGCTGGACGCATGGATTCTGGTGATCTGAGAATTCGGCACGGCAAACATGCCAAAGGGATACGTATCCCGCAGATCATCTTTGGTGGTGAAGGGCAGTTTTTCCAAATCCTCAATGCCTTTGATATCGCCGGGTTCCAGTCCCACTCTCTGCATTTTTTTCCGGTAGAACTCCACATTGTGGTAAACCCGATCCACCAGCTTCACAAGGCGCACGCTCTGCAGATTGGTCATCTCATCGCGGCTCATGCACTCCTTTGCTTCATTCCATATCATGTCCCGTAAACCTCCCTACTGTATTTTCACATTTCCTCTGCCAAATCACAGCAGCAGCTTTTCCATCTGAAATACTCCCCAATCGGGTTCCTTCTCATGTTTTTGCGGGTTCCAGTGCTGCCCCTGATATCATCATTTTCTATACAGACAAGGCGTATCCCGCCTCGAAAGCCTTTTTGTTGATGTCCACCGTCTTGGGCGGAACTGTTGTCTCAATGACGCGAATCCAGTCCTCCTTGGCAAATCCCATATGCCTGGCGGCGGCTCCCAAAACAATGACATTGAATGCCTTGGGCATGCCCATATCTTTTGCCATGCGGGTGGCCTCCACCACAATGGTGGCACGGGAGGCCTTCAGCGTATCCAAAATATGCTCCGGATATTCCGCCACCCTGGTGACCACAGTGATGGGATCGATCCGCCAGTCATTGACAATGACCACCCCATCTTTTTTCAAAAAGTGCAGATATCGCAGCGCCTCCAGCCTCTCAAAGGCGATGAGCACATCTGCCTGCCCCTCTTCCACAATGGGCTCCGCCACCTGCTCTCCATAGCGGACAAAAGTCACCACACTTCCTCCCCTCTGGGCCATGCCGTGGACCTCAGACAGCTTCACGTCATATCCTGCCGTGGTGGCCAGTTTTCCCAGGATTCGGCTGGTCAGCAGCGTTCCCTGTCCGCCCACGCCGACTATCATTATATTTTTTGCGTCCATAATCATCCTCTTTTCTTTCTCTATCATCTGCCGCGGCCTTCCTATTACGATTCCGCCTTTACCTGCTCAATGGCATTGAATTTACATAACTGCATACAGAGGCCGCACCCGTTGCACATGGTCTCATCGATGGAAATGGTGCCGTCCTGATTTCTGGTGAGAGCCGGACATCCCGGTTTTAAACAGGCGCCGCATTTTCTGCACTTCTCCGGCAAGGGCCGACATTTGTTGGGGAATTTGACTCCCTTCAGCAGGGCGCAGGGCGCTTTGGTAATGATAACGGATGCTTCATCCCTCTGGATCTCCCGTCTTACCACCTTGGTCAGTTCCTCCTGGTCAAAGGCATTTACTTCATATACATGCTGGATGCCCAAAGAACGGCATAGATGATAGATGCTGATGGCGGGCACCACTTCTCCCTTCAGCGTCTTTCCTGTGGCAGCATGGTCCTGATGGCCCGTCATGCCAGTGGTGGAATTGTCCAGGATCAGCACTGTGCCGGAGGATTGGTTGTAAACCATATTGATGAGAGAATTGATACCGGTATGCATAAAGGTGGAATCACCAATGACCGCCACCCAATTTTTGATGTAATCTTTTCCCTTGGCTTTTTCCATGCCGTGGAGGGTACTGATGCTGGCGCCCATGCAGATGGTGATGTCAATGACACTCAAGGGCGCCACGGCTCCCAGGGTATAGCATCCGATGTCTCCTGCCGCATGGATCCGCAGTTTATTGAGTACCGTAAAGACGCTGCGATGGGGACATCCGGGACAGAGAATGGGCGGTCTTGCGGGCACGCTGGCTGCCGAATCGATGTCCGGCTTTTCTCCCAGTACCCTCTCCCGGATCATATTGGCGCTGTACTCGCCCTGAATGGTAAAGATCTCCTTTCCCACTGCCTTCTGGATCCCCCAGGCTTTCACCTGTTCTTCAATGACAGGCTCCAATTCTTCAAATATGTACAACTTGTCAACCCGTGAGGCGAATTCTTCGATGAGTTTGCGGGGAAGAGGATGTACCAGGCCCAGTTTCAGCACTGAAGCGTGGGGCATGGCTTCCTTAACATACTGATAAGGGATGCCGCTGGTGATGAATCCCACCGACAGATCATCGTATTCTGCCCGGTTCACAAAAAAGCCATTGGCATCCTCCGCCATTTTTTTCATCCGCGCTTCCACTGCCAGGTGACGCTTGATGGCATTGCCTGGCATCATGACAAATTTGGCCGGATCCCGCTCATAGGGAATATCCTCCCGCTCCTGTCTCTCCTCCAGTTCCACCAAACCCTGGGAGTGGGAAAGGCGAGTGGTGGTGCGCAGCATCACCGGCGTATCATACGCTTCGCTCAATTCATAGGCATACTTCATAAAGGCCTTGGCCTCCGCACTGTCCGAGGGCTCCAGTACCGGAATCATGGCCGCCCGGGCCACCATACGGCTGTCCTGCTCATTCTGAGAGCTGTACATGCCCGGATCATCGGCTGCCACCAGCACCATGCCGCCCCGCACACCGGTGTAAGCCGCCGTATACAGAGGGTCTGCCGCCACATTGACACCCACATGCTTCATGGCACACATGGAGCGCACACCCGCCATGGAAGCTCCCAATGCCACCTCCGTGGCCACCTTCTCATTGGGGGCCCATTCTGCGTACACTTCTTCGTACTTTGCCAAAGTTTCGCTGACCTCTGTGCTGGGTGTGCCGGGATATGCGGAAGCCACCTTGACCCCCGCCTCATACGCTCCTCTGGCTATGGCCTCATTGCCCAGTAATATCTTCTTTTCTGCCACGTCTTTTTCCTTCCTTTCTAAACCTCTGTCTATATTCTGTTATTTCTCAAATCCGTCACTCGCTTTGCTTTTCCCTCAAACCGCTGCAGAGTATTGGGAGAAACCAGCTGAATCTTGGCATCCAGTCCAAGCACCAGGCGGATACGCTCCTTTAAGCGGCGCTCCAGCTGCTCCAGGGCGCCGTAGGAATCCATCATTTGTTCTGCTTCCACTTCTACTTTTATGGTAAGGATGTCGGAATGATTCTTCCTGTCCACCACGATCTCATAATTGGGGCCAATGCCCTCTGTATTGATGAGCACTTCCTCGATCTGACTGGGGAATACATTGACGCCCCGGATCTTCAGCATGTCGTCGGTGCGGCCGGAGAGATTTTCCATGCGGGCCGTGGTGCGGCCGCAGGGACAGGGTTCATACATAAGCCTGGTGATATCCCTGGTCCGATAGCGGATCAGAGGCAGCGCCTCCTTGGTAATACAGGTGACTGCCAGCTCTCCTTTCTCCCCCGGCGGCAGAACTTCTCCCGTCTTGGGGTCGATCACTTCGGCAATGAAATGGTCCTCATTGATGTGCATACCGTTGAGCTCCAGACACTCCCCGGAGACTCCCGGCCCCATCAGTTCGCTCATGCCGTAATTCTGAGTGATCCTGGCATCCTCTCCCCAGACCTTGTGGAGTTCGCTTCTCATGGCCTCCGTCATCAGCTCACTGCCCAGCACCAGGGTCTTTACCTTTAAATCGGTCTTGGGATCCAGCCCCAGTTCCCTGGCCACCTCAGCGATGCGCATGGCGTAGGAAGGCGTAGCCACCAGCAGGGTGGTGCCGAAATCCTTCATGTACATCAATTGCTTTTCCGTATTGCCGGTGGACGAAGGCACGATGGCGGCTCCCAGCTTTTCCAGGCCATAATGGAGTCCCAGCGCTCCGGTGAACATCCCGTATCCGAAACAGATCTGGGCAATGTCCTCCTCCCCGCCTCCAGCGGCGGCGGCCAAGCGGGCCACACACTCCCGCCACACGTCCAAATCATGATCCGTATAGCCCACCACCGTGGGTTTTCCCGTGGTACCGCTGGATGCATGGATCCGGCGCAGCTGCTTCGTGGGCACAGCAAACAGACCGTAGGGATAATTGTCTCTCATATCCTGTTTGGTGGTAAACGGAAGATGCCGCAGATCCTGCAGGGTTCGGATATCCTCCGGCCGAACTCCCGCTTCCTCCATCTTCTTCCGGTAGGGCAGAACCTTCTCATACACTCTATTTACCGTCTCCTTTAAGCGCTTCAGCTGCAGCGCCTCCATCTCCTCCCGGGACCAAGTCTCCTCCTTCGCCCATATCATGTCGTTCTCCTCCTCTGACATCGTCTGCCGCAGGCATTTCGGCACTCCCACCGAACCCACAGATACCTGCTGACGGCATGCCGCATCCCCTCTCCTTCGGCAGACTTTTTTTATTTATCACATTAGTGCGTAACGCTTTATCAAGATGCGAATATGGGAATATTATAACATAAGTTTCCGGTTTTGTCTTTCTTATTTGGACAAATCAGTCAGGGAATCGTAAGCTCCATGTCTCTCTCATACCTCTTTTTTTACTCTTCCCGTTGCTTTCTCACCCTCTTTTTCAAACGTGATCTCTGTCACGGCCCCTCTGCTTCCATTCGTCATCTTCGCTCCGCTCCACTGGAATGGTCCCATGTCCTCCGGAAGCTTGACGCGAACAGTATGGGGACGCTTAGACGTGATTTCCACATCCAGCCGGTTCTCCCTCCGGTTCCAGGTCATGGAAACCGTTCCATTGGGATAGCAGAAATTCCCAATGGTCCCGCTGTTCAGTCTTTCCGGCAGCGCAGGCAGCAGCTTCAGTAAATGCTCCGACGCATACAGGATCATCTCCTGAACAGCATTGACATATCCCAGAGCAGCGTCCAGCTGTACCGGTGCCGGATCCATATCCAATGTGATGCTCATACCCCTCCAATCATTGTGAAGAGTGAAAAAGTTGGAAAGCAGGCAGGATTTGGCCATGTTATCCAGGCACTGCGCCGCTTTCTCCCCCTCATCAAACCTGGCATAAATGGATGCCATATGAGCCATGGACCATCCGGTCTGAGCATCAATCTTGCGCAGCTCCACTGCTTTTTTATACTTTTCCATTTCCTGGGGATGATCAACGGAGTTTACTTCATTTCCGGGAAAGACCGGATAAATATGTGACAGATGACGATGATCGTATCGATCGTCAAACTGTTGGGCCTGCCATTCCCGCACTGCTCCCAGTTCATTGGTCTTATAAGGAGGAATCGCCCGCAAAATAGCTTCCCACTGGCCGATTTTTTCCTCATGCCAGCCATATTTCCTGCTCAATCCAACAATGTTGGTGAAAAACTCCTTTATAATGGCCAAATCGATGGTGGAATTGATGGTTGTCGGCATGGGATGAGCGATCATTTCCGCCAAAGGCGGCATAAAATTCTGCGGTGTATTCTCCGGGGAGACACTGGGATATACTTTGATGCTGCCATCTTCCTGATAACGAATAAAATCCTCATAGAAAGCCGCCACTTCTTCCAGATACGGCAAAATCGCTTTCTTGATATAAGTCTGTTCTTCCGGCCGATATGCGGCGTATTGGCAGTAATGCTGCGCCAACCATCCTGCTGCTCCCGTCCAGTTGATGATGACGGGAACCACCTGGTTGGGCGTAGAGACATTGGGTGTCGTCCCCGCCGTCATATAGATGCCGCGGCATCCAAACAGATTTCTGGCATTTTTTCGGTAGATTTCCATCCTGGCATTGTAATAATGAAACAGCGCGCGGTGGTACTCTGCCAGATTGCCCACAAAGCTGTGCCAATAAATCATCTGGGTATTTTCATTGGCCATATTGTGACTCCAAATCAGCTGATACCCGCCGCCCCAGATTCCATACAGAGGGAATGGGTCTGCATCCTCTGCCGTACCGCTGATGAACAGATAACGGCCAAATTTCCACATTTTTTCCATCAATTCCGGCGACTGTTCCTGCGCAAACGCCTCCTGAAGGAGATTCTCATTGTACATTCCCTCATATCCGCCAAATTCCAATCCCGCACTGCAATACCTTGACTGATGCAGCGGTGCGTGGCGGGAAAATGCCTGTTCGTAATCTCCATTCTGCCTTTCTATTGCCTGCTTTGCTTTTTCCGCTCCAGACCCATCCTCATCTTTTATGAAGGCTCCCATGGCGGCCACAATTCGGCTTGCTCCCCTCACCACAATTCTGCCTTCTTCCACACTCTGTATTCCATCTGATGTGATCTTCACTGCCATACCGTACGGCTGTCCATCCGTATTGACGGACCGAAACAAAAGCCCATCTTTATCCATCTCCACTGTTTTCTTTTCTTCTATGACGGCACAGGCCTGCGGCAGCTCCATCCCCGGATTCCGGTGAACATCAGCGGTAAATATAACCTCCATTACCGGCTCAGAGGCCTGTATTCGGTACATAATGATATCTTCGGCCCTGGATACAAACCCGTCGCAGCGGTACAGCACACCGCTGTCCAGCCACTGGCAGGATGCCTCCCCTGTATCCATCTGAAGGACACGCAAGTACTGGTGAAATGTCCCTTTGGGAATAATCTGAATCTTCAGATCAGCCAGCGGAAGGGGAAATTCCAGTTGGGATCCGTATCCCCGCTGCTTCAGCGCATTGACGATTTCCCAGCTGGCTTCTTTATATTCTCCCCGGTCCATTTTTTCTCTCATGATCTCCAGATGTTCATGCACATCCGGCAGTTCATCTTCCAATCCGCCATACCACAGATCTCCATTGGTTACCATAATGGTCTGTTCCTTGGTACCACCGTAAAAACTGGCTCCCGTATGGCCGTTGCCGCATACCAGCGCCTCCCTCCACGTATCCCTCCACCAGGATGCCGGATACTGCATGACAAGACTGTCTCTTGTGATAGATATTTT
>CAJFUP010000048.1 GCA_904420225.1 uncultured Lachnospiraceae bacterium | reverse complement strand
TCTTATGTGTCAAGATCTGTCCCGGTTCCATGACTTCGGCGCTTTCCCATGGATTCCAAAAGCGTCATGGATGTCTCCTATCATCACATGCATTTCGGCCCGTGGGCAATGCCGCTTTGCTAATACAAACAAACGGTCTCCTTTCTCATGAGTTTCGCAATTACCTAAAATATTGTACCAAATACACCGGATAATCCAGCATTTTCTATTCTAGCTGCAATCTCCGCCACATCTGTGGTATACAATCCCTTCTTTTTCATTCTCTCGAAGTACACAGAACCGGAAAAAGTGTATTTCTTTGTTCTTCCCTCTTCTGTCTCCATGGCTTCCTTCACAAAACCAATGGCATCCCCGATGGCGGTGGTATCCGGCAGAATCAGCGGTTCCTTTCCCATGGCATACCGCACGCTGTTATATCCAGCCAGAACTCCCGTCACAATGGCTTCTGTATGCCCTACCAAAAGCCCCGCCTTTTCTCCAGCGCAGTAAAGATTTTCCACACCGTCCACATGAAGGGAATTATCTCTGGGGGCCATGGCAAAATAGCGCATAGAATTTCCCCTCCCTCCCCCGTACGGGTCCTCATACCGGGCATTCTCCAAACCTGGAATACGGCGAAGACGAGCAAGATCGTAAAACGGTGTCATCAGCTTGGCGTGACCGGTATCCAGCAACACCAAATTATCCCGATATTGTGGCAGGGCATATTGCTGACAGCACTTTGCATCCAGATGATCTTCCCGCAATTCTTCCGGTACGGGAATGACTGCCACACCGTCCCGATTCAGCCGTTCCACAATATGGTCTGCCAAAGACTCTTTCAGCAGTTTGCAGGAACCGCTCATGGAGCCCACCGAACCATCCGCCTTTTTCCCCCTCAGTTCCTTCACACCGGCCAATCCAGTCAGAGATACCCGGCCGCCAAAACAGGGACAGCGCAGAATACACATGGCACAGCCGTTTCCGTATTTGACGCAGTTATTCATGGGACCCGCTGTTCCGGTGGCATCAATGAACACATCCCCCTGAAAAAAGCGGCCATCCTCGGCCTCCACACCGGCAATCCGACGCCCCTTTGCCCCATCAAGTTTCTGTCCAGTTCCAAGCTCTCCCGGTTTCCGGCTCTGCATCGCACCTTGATCTGTATCCCAGCGCAGCGAAACCACACGGCTCTGATGGAAGATGTGAATCCCCATGGCCTCCATACTGCGGGCAACAAAAGGGGGAAGTGCGGCCACACTGTACAAATCCGCATGCTCATGTCCCGGAAATGAGATTTCTTTATGGGTGAGATTTTTTTCCACCATGGCAAACAGATCTCCGCCGCCCATGGCAATCATCTCCTCTGCTGCTGTGTAGCGGCCATTATTTCTCATGATTCCTCCCACCAGCCCTGTCCCCAGCAGCATATCCGTTCTCTCCAGCAAAGTCACCTCTGCCCCCAATTTTCGGCTTTCCACCGCCGCAGCGCATCCGGCCCAGCCGCCGCCCACAACGACCACTCGATACATACTATCCTCCTTCTCCATCTTTTCATGGATGCTTTCATTCCACTTTTATTTTACGCCCGGTCCAATCCATTATCAATAAAAATCTGATGCCCGCATTCCCATCGGATCCCTTTTCCCCAACTGTCTTCTATTTTTACTGCAGCAAAAAACCGGAAATACTGAAAACAGTATCTCCGGTCCGTTTAAAGCAGATAACGGGAATCGAACCCGCCTCTCCAGCTTGGGAAGCTAGCATTCTACCGATGAACTATATCTGCGAATCATTAATGTGTTATTTATTATACCACATTTCAAACAAATTGCAAGCACTTTCTGCGTCAATATCTTTCTTTTAGGAAAACAGATATATTCGTATGATCATAATGCTCCATACGCTTGGCGTAGTCATCCAAACGCTTTCTGTATGCCACTGCTTCTTTTTCTTTGAATTTTCCCTCCTCCATCATGCGGGCGTACAGGGATTCTGCCTCTTTTCTGGCAGCAATGGCCAAATCCTTATAATTATTCTCCAGATTCATCTGAAGTTCATTGAGCTTATCATCCAGGGGATTCTTCTTTTTTCGAAAAAACATGGTATCTCCGCCTTCCTGTCCATCTCTCTTTTCAGCCTCTCAATGTCTGTTGAGAATAATGGTCTGCAAAAAACAAAATCCCCGCGAATATACCATCCGCAAGGACCCATAAAGAACAGGGGTAAAGGGATTCGAACCCCTATTTACGGTTTTGGAGACCGTTGCTCTACCATTGAACTATACCCCTATGCGACTGTTATAGGATACCATATTGTCAGGAATGTGTCAAGCAATTTTTCAGTTTTTTGCATCCGCTTGACGATTCCCGGACATGGGGATGAACATTTATGTACATTGGGTGACTGCCGATGATACCAGCCACTTTGTGGCTGGTATACCGCAGCGATTTCGCTTTTACCAGAAAAATTATGAAGCAGTACGCTCCGGAAGCATTTTATAAAGATGCCGCTGTTCCCTCAGCACCAGTACAATGCATACAATCAGTGCCAGCGCGTCACTGATGGGCTGTGCAATGAAGATCCCATTGACCTCCCACCAGATGGGAAAGATATAGATAAACGGAACCAAAAATAGTATTTGTCGCAAAAACGTGATGACAATGGAAGGGACGGGTTTCGTCAAAGACTGAAAAAAAGTGGTCACCAGCATGACAAATCCCAAAATGGGCGTAATGCAGAAATTGATCCGCAGCCCGGTGATGCCAATCTCCAACATTTCCTCCGTGGCGCCGAAAGCCAGCAGAATTTCCCTGGGAAAGAGCAGCACCACAAGCCAAATGAGACAAGTGACCCCCACCGATAGGCCGGAAGCCTGATACAGGGTAGCCATAACCCTCTTATGATTCCCCGCACCGAAATTGTTGCCCACAATGGGCTGAATTCCCTGGCTGATGCCGCTGGCAGGCATGATGACAAATGTCATGATACTGGCCACCACGGCGTATACACTGATGGCAGTATCGCCGCCGTATTTTCCCAGCTGACTGTTGTAAACCAGACTGATGAGTCCCATGGCCATCTGAGAAATCCAGAACGCAAAACCACAGGATATGATCTTTTGGGAAAGGCCAAAATCCAGACGAAAAGTCTCCTTTTTCACTTCCACCTTGGTGTACCCTTTCAGAACCAGATACGCGCCAAACAGAGCAGAGAGACACTGTCCAATCACGGTAGCCCATGCCGCTCCCGCGACTCCCCAGCCCATCACCGCCACAAAAACAGCGTCCAAAATGATGTTGGTCACAGCTCCAATTCCGGTGACACACATTCCCAGTACCGGCTTTCCGGAAACCCGAACAAAATCACAGAAAACCTGTGTAAGCCCCTGAAATAGGCATCCCAATGCCACAATCCGATAGTATTCGTATGCATATGGATACGCGGTCTCCGTCACACCAAAAATTTGAAGCAAAGGATCGGTAAAAATCAACAGCACAATGGTCAGAGCAATCTCTGACACCACTACCAAAATCAGAGCATTTCCAAACGACCGGTTCATGTCCCTCTGTTGATTTTTTCCAGCAAACAGACTAAACAGCGAAGCTCCGCCGGCACTGCATGTGAGTCCGAACGCCATCATCATATACGAAAGCGGGAAACAGATGGACAGACCGGCCAACGCAGAGGTTCCATTGAAATTACCCACAAAAATACGGTCCACAATGTTATAAATAGCCGTAATCAACAGTGAGATAGCCGCCGGAATGGAATATTTCAAAATCATCGGAAACAGTTTGCCTCTCAAAAAGTCATTCTTTACTTCCACCATACGTTCTTCTTACCCCTTCTCATTATATTAGTTTCCTAAGTATTTGGTTAGACCCAACCTTCTCTGTCATTGGCAATGATATGCAGTCCTTCCGTACTTATTCCGACAAATTGTCCGTCATTTTTCTGATGACATGGAAAAACATATTCAGCTCTTCCTGAGAAATCCCCTGAACCAGCGTCTCTTCCAGTCTGGTCAGGTCATCCACCACCTGCCCCTTATACTTCAGGGCCTTCTCTGTCAGAACAATTTTCTTCAATCGATTGTCATACGATACCGATTCCCGCACAATGAGTCCGTTTTTTTCCATTTGCTTCAGCAGTTGGGAGGCTGTAGACGGACGTATGCCATATTCCTCCTCAATATCCTTTTGAAAAACATCCTCTGTCTGAGCCAGCAGGAAATGCAGCGTTCTTCCCTGCGAACCGCTGAATTCTTTTCTTGAAGAAAGCATATCCAGCTGTCGGCGCAGCTTATTGGAAAGTTTTCCCACGGCTCTGGCGGTACTCTGTTTCAAAGAAATCATGGCCTCTCCTTTCTTAGTATCCTAAGTAATTGTAACACACCATCATTGGTTGTCAAGTCCCTTTTCTTTTTTCGGTCACGCCTGCCGAAGCATTGCTTGCGCTGCCCCGGCAGACTTCACTCGTATGACACAGGTCTACAGCATTTTTTCATACCGCTTTATTTCTTCTTTGGTCTGTTCCAGCTGCCGGGTCAGGTTTTCCTTTTGGCGTTCATTGGTGTTCCGTCCATGTTTTGCAAGAAGGGGTGAAAACAGAGCGGCCAATCCACACACAATCATATAGACAAATGCCATCATCTGCAATGCCTCCCCCTCTTCCCCCATTTCCAGCATTCCTATGACTCCTATTGCCAGCACGAAGAGAAATGTCAGAAACAGAAAAATAAAGAAATACTTGGATGCCTTAATCTTTTGTCTGTTCAGCATGGCCAGCTGATTTTCCATTTTCCTCCTCTTTTTTTCCAATTTTGACAGCTGCTTCACAACTGCCGGGCTCGGTGGAACAATCTGCCTTTTTCTGTTCTGCTCCTCCTCCCGAACCAATTCCTCCTTCCTTTTTTCATTCTCCCGGCGCTCCTGCTCCCTTTTCCGCTGTTCCTGTTCCTCTGCCTGCTTTTTTTGTTGCAGCAGTTTGTCCAGCAATTTTTGCTGCTGCTCCAGCAGCTGCTTTTGTTTTTCATACTCCGCTTTAAAATCCACGGGATCCGTTTCCTTCACGCCAAACTCCCTTTTTATGGTCCGTATCTGCGCTGCGGTGGGAATATGGCACAGTAGGATGGTCCCGCGTGTTTCTTTCGCTTCATTGGCATGCATCTTATCCATGGCGCTCCTCCCTCTAAATGATTCCTCTCCCATCAGCTGACCAAATCAAACAGTGACAACTGATTGGACTCCGGCAGCCCCTTGAGAATTCCCAGCTCCACCAGCTTATCCACCACCGTCTTGCTGACCTTGGTTCTCTCCCGAAAATCATCCTGGGATAGGAAGGGTCCCTTGGCGGCGGCTTCCACAATGGCTTCTGCGGCTTTCTCTCCCAGTCCATCTATGGCATTGAATGATGGCATCAGCTTTCCGTCAATGATCTGAAACCGTGAAGCCTGCGCCCGGTACACATCGATGGGCAGAAATGTAAATCCCCTGGCGTACATTTCCTGGACAATACGCATATCCCGGTATGTATCCTGTTCCTTTTTAGACAACGTATCCATTCGCTTTCTGTAATCTGCCATGTGGGCTTCCAACTTTTCTTTTCCCAGACACATGAGCTCATACGTAAAGCCAGTGGCACGGATGCTGAAAAACGCCGCATAATAGGCCAGCGGATAAAAGACCTTACAATAGGCAATTCTCCAGGCCATCATTACATAAGCCGCCGCATGAGCCTTGGGAAACATGTATTTGATTTTCTTGCAAGACCAGATGTACCAGTCCGGGACATCGTGGTTCTTCATCTCCTCCTCCCACTCAGGCGTCAGTCCTTTTCCTTTTCGAACCGATTCCATGATCTTAAACGCCATTCCGTTTTCCACGCCCTTGCCGATGAGATAGATCATGATATCATCTCGGGTACAGATGGCCGTGGAAATGGTGGCCTTTCCCTCTTTGATCAGCGTCTGGGCATTTCCCAGCCACACATCGGTACCGTGGGCCAGACCGGCGATGCGGACCAGATCGGAGAAATAGCGGGGCTTGGTATCTATGAGCATCTGCATGGCGAAATCCGTTCCAAACTCCGGTATGCCCAAGGCTCCCAATTTGCAACCCTGGATTTCTTCCGGCGTCACTCCCAGAGCGGATGTATCCTTAAACAGAGACATCACTTCCTTGCTATCCAGAGGAAAGGTCTTGGCATCCTGACCTGTGAGGTCCTCCAGCATGCGGATCATGGTGGGATCATCGTGTCCCAGAATGTCCAGCTTCAGCAGATTGTGATCGATGGAGTGGTAATCAAAATGGGTGGTGATAATGTTGGTGGTCATATCATTGGCCGGGTGCTGCACCGGTGTAAACGAATAAATCTCCTCTCCCAGGGGCAGCACGATGATTCCGCCTGGATGCTGGCCGGATGTCCGGCGAACGCCGGTGCAGCCCTCTACAATGCGGTTGATCTCACAAATTCGCTTGTGAATTCCCCTTTCTTCGTAGTAGTTTTTCACATAGCCAAACGCCGTTTTATCCGCCAGGGTACCGATGGTTCCGGCGCGGAAAGTCTGTCCTTCTCCAAAGATAACCTCCGTGTACGCATGGGCCTTGCTCTGATATTCGCCGGAAAAGTTCAGGTCAATATCCGGCTCCTTATCGCCGTAAAAGCCCAGGAAGGTCTCAAAGGGAATGTCAAAACCGTCTTTTTTCAGCAGCTCTCCGCAGACCGGGCAGGTCTTATCAGGCATATCGCACCCAGCGCCTCCTGCATACTGCTTCACTTCTTCCGAATCGAAATCGCTGTAGTGGCAGTGGGGGCAATAATAATGGGGACTCAGGGGATTTACCTCTGTGATACCGGACATGGTGGCCACAAAGGAGGACCCCACAGATCCCCGGGACCCCACCATATATCCGTCGGTCAGAGACTTCATCACCAGCTTCTGGGCAATGATATACATTACGGCAAACCCATTGGAAATAATGGACTGCAGCTCCTTTTCCAGGCGGTCCTCCACAATCTTGGGAAGCTGCTCTCCATACATGGACCTGGCTTTGGCATAACACATATCCCTCAAGTCACGGTCTGAATCCTCAATGACAGGCGGACACTTGTCCGGCCGAACAGGCTCAATGCGGTCGATCATATCGGCGATGAGATTGGTGTTGGTCACCACCACCTCGTAAGCCTTGTCACTGCCCAGATACGCAAACTCCTTGAGCATCTCATCGGTGGTTCGAAAATACAGCGGCGCCTGATTGTCGGCATCGGCAAATCCCTTTCCCGCCATGATGATACGGCGGTACACCTCATCCTCCGGGTTCATGAAATGAACATCGCAGGTGGCGCAGACCGGCTTGTGAAATTGCTCGCCCAGCGCCACGATTTTTTTATTATAATCTTCCAGATCTGCCACCGTCTTTGCCGGGCTATCTTCTTTTTCCAGCATAAACATGTTGTTGCCGATGGGCTGAATCTCCAAGTAATCATAAAAGCTGACAATTTTGGCGAGGTCGGCCTCTGACTCTCCCCTCACAACGGCCTGAAACAGCTCGCCGGACTCACAGGCGGAACCGATGATCAGCCCCTCCCGGTATTTGGTCAGCTCAGATTTTGGCATTCTGGGCCTTCTGGCGAAGTAATCGATGTGGGACTTGGAGATGAGCCGATACAAATTGATTCGGCCCACTTCATTGGCTGCCAGCACAATCACATGGTATGTGGGAAGCTTCTTGATGGCCTCCGGACCCAAAACGGCCTTTTTTGCCACATCGTCCACCGTCCCCATTCCCTGGGCCTTCAGCCGCTCCAGGAGGCGCTGAAAGATTCCCGCCGTGGCCTCTGCATCGTCCACAGCCCGATGATGATTTTCCAGTGTCACACCCAGTTCCTTGGCCACCGTATCCAGCTTATAGCGGTTCAGCCTGGGCAGCAGAAATCGGGCCAGACCCACGGTATCCACATAGGTGGGATGAAACTCCATGCCCAATTCCCCGGCGTTGTGGATGATAAAGCTCATATCAAACGAGGCATTATGGGCCACCATCACCGCGCCCCGGCAAAAATCCAGAAAACGGGGCAGCACCTTCTCAATGGGATCACACCCCACCACCATGCTGTCGTCGATGCCGGTGAGATGCTCAATGTGAAAAGGAATGGGCTCCCCAGGATTCACAAACGTGCTGAACCGATCTACGATCTTTCCCGCCTCCACCTTCACGGCGCCGATCTCGATGATTTTGTTTTTCACTGGACTAAAACCCGTGGTCTCAATGTCAAATACCACATAAACCGCATCCAGACTCTGCCCCGCCGGATCCACTACACATTCTTTCTGGTCATCCACCAGATAGCCCTCCACCCCATAGATAACCTTAAAAGGATCGTTTTTGGACAGTGCATGGAGCGCGTCGGGAAAGGCGTAGGCGCAGCCGTGATCCGTCACAGCCATGGCTTGATGCCCCCAGGCTTTGGCCTGGTTAATCAAGTCTTTAACCTCGGTCACCGCATCCATCTCGCTGGCCTTTGTGTGACAGTGCAGTTCCACCCGCTTCACCGGCGCGTTGTCCACCCGTTTGCTGGTAAAATCCTCACTTTTTCGGATCCCCACCACAGAAGAAATAGCCACTTCTTTGTCAAACTTATCCACCAGGCTCATACCCTTAACCGTTACAAAAGATCCCTTTTTCAGCTTCTCCAGCAAATCCGGCAAATTCTCATTGGGTACAAAGATTTTAACCATGATAGTATCCGTCAGATCCGTCACCGGGAAGGAAACAATGGTCTTTTCCCCATTGCGCAGCTCTCTGGTGATGACGTCCAGAACCTTGCCGCGAATTGTGACTTCCCCCATCTCTTCCACGATTTCCTCAATCTTGATGAAATCATCTTCAAAATCTCGCCCAAAAATGACATTGGGATTGTCTGAGCGAACCAGTTTTCGCTGGAAATTGCGGCTGCCTTTCCGGTTCAGTGTCCCCTGGCGTCCCTTGGCCTGGGAACCGGCTGCCAAATTTGCCGCGCCACTGGAAACCGCTTTTTGCGGTTCCATGGATTGATTTTGTTCCTCAGCATCCCACGGCAGCTCCTGGGAATCGGCTCCGGCGCCGCTGACCGCTGCCTGGGAGGAGGAACGGCCGGAGAGGACTCGCTGGATTTCCCTCTTTTCCCGCTCTTCTGCTTCCATCCTCAGACGCGATTGCTTCGTCTGTGTATAATCAAAACGAATATCCACATCAAACCCGCATCTCTGCCCGAAAACCTTATCCAGCTGGTGCTTCATATCCAAGCTGCGGTCTCTGGCCCACATGCTGTCCTCCATGGTGATTTTCAACACATTATCCCCCACGAAGTCCCATTCCGCTTTCCGCAGCAAATTGTACTCCAAGTCACTGCTGCGCTTGAACTCCAAGAGAATACTATCCTTATATACATGAAACAGCTTCTCCGGCGTATACTGGGAAGACAGTGCGTACTGCTCAATGATGATGGCTCTAAGCCCATGGTTCCCAAACAGCTGCCGTGTAATCTCCTCTTCAAGGGCATAAACCGTCTCTTTCTGCATCAGTCTGGGTGAACGCAGATAAATAAGAATAGAGCTTTTATTCCTGGTGTAATTGATATGAAGCACTTCCGCCAGGTCCAAAAGCTCTTTTAGTTCTTGTTCAAGTTTCAGAGTCGGAAATGTCTCAAAAAAGCGCTTTGCCATTTCGTTATCCTCTCCAATGAATCAATTCATCCCTCAGGGCCGGTATCAGCTGGTCCTCAGGAAGTTTTTTGATAATTTCTCCTTTTTTTATCAGCAATCCCATGCCTTTTCCGCCGGCAATACCGATATCGGCCTCTCTAGCCTCTCCCGGCCCATTGACAGGGCATCCCATGACCGCTACTTTGATATCCAGGTCAAATCCAGCTGCCATGGTTTCCACCTGATTGGCCAACCCAATGAGGTCAATCTGTGTCCTCCCGCAGGTGGGACAGGAAATCACCTCAATACCGCCTTTTCGCAGTCCCATGGTACGGAGAATGATCTTGGCCGACTTTACTTCTTCCACCGGATCACCGGTCAGGGAAACGCGAACCGTATCGCCGATTCCCCGCTCCAAAATCAGAGCCAGCCCAATGGCAGATTTGATATTTCCAGATATCAGAGTTCCGGATTCTGTGATTCCCACATGGATGGGATAAGGTGTTCTCTGGGCCAGAAGCTCATGGGCGCGCACACACATCATGACATCTGAGGATTTAATGCTGATCACCAAGTTGTAGTAGTGGCAGTCTTCAATCATCATTACCTTATCCAGAGCACTTTCCACCAGCGCTTCCGCCGTAACACCGTGATATTTTTCCAGCAAATGTTTTTCCAGCGAACCGCTGTTTACCCCCACACGGATGGGGATATTGCGCTCTTTTGCTTTCTCCACCACGGCACGAACACGGTCTGCCGAGCCAATATTGCCCGGATTAATCCGTATTTTATCCGCCCCATTTTCCATGGCGGCTATGGCCAGACGATAATCAAAATGAATATCTGCCACCAAGGGAATGAAAATCCGCTTTTTGATCTCCCCTATGGCTTGAGCGGCCTCCAGGGTGGGGACAGCGCACCGCACGATTTCGCAGCCCGCGTCCTCCAAGCGGTGAATCTGAGCCACCGTAGCCTCCACATCCTCTGTTTTAGTGTTGGTCATGGACTGAATGGCTATGGGACTGCCACCGCCTATGATCTTACTGCCTATTTTTACCTTTCTCGAATGATCGCGATACATAACTCTCCCTCTCTCCCTTATCACATGAAAATCTTTCTCACATCATTGAATAGGACAAATACCATAAACACCATCAGACAGATAAAACCCACCATGGTTATCAGCCCCACTTTCTGACTGGAAACCGGCTTTCCTTTAATGGCCTCAATGATTAAAAATAAAAGTTGACCTCCATCCAACCCCGGAATGGGAAGTAAATTGAGCACTCCCAGATTTGCGCTGAGAAGCAGCGTAAAATTAGCCAAATTCACAAACATCATCAACGCCCGCGTGCCAAAGTCTTCCCCTTGCGTGGACTCACTGACATCCTCCACCAAATCATTGACCATGGTGGTCATGCCAACTGGACCGGAAAAATCATTCACAGTCAACTTCCCCTGAAACAGCATGCCCAATGACTTTATTGTGGAAACGATACTGTACTTCATCTCGTAAAATCCATACTGGAAAATTTCCCCCACACTGGCGTCATAGCACAATCCCGGTACTCCTTGGATGCCCATGAGATACTTTTGCTGTTCTTCATCCCATACCGGCGTAATGGCGGCATGGTGTGTCTCTCCATCGCGAATATACTCCACTTCCAGAGTTTCTCCGGAATGCATCTGAAGATACAGCATAATCTCTTTATAAAGATGGATGCTCTCTCCATTGATTTCTGTCACTTGATCCCCTGCCTGAAGGCCTGCCTGCTGAGCAGCGCTTCCATCTATAATCTGCTGAATATACGGCTTATTGGCTCCCACCAGAGAAACCACCAGGACAGCCAGCACAAATGCCAGCAGAAAATTAAAAATTGGTCCCGCCGCGGACACCGAAATTCTGGCCCATACTGACTTATTGTAAAAAGCGTGATCCGCATCTGCTTTAATATCCTGATCGGCATCTGGGATTCCCTCATCATTTCCCAACATCTGGCAGGAGCCGCCGAAAGGAATCCATTTTAGAGAATAGCGTGTCCCATTCTTCACGAAGCTGAATATTCGCGGTCCCATTCCCACAGAAAACTCAATCACTGCAATTCCGTTTTTTTTCGCCATGATGAAATGGCCGAATTCGTGGACAACAATCACCAGAGTAATGATGAGTACAATTGCCAGAATACTGAATATGATCAAACCTTCCACCTGCCTTTGATAAATTCATATGTCATCTGCTCTGTCTCCAGGATTTCTTCCAGTCCAGGATCTTCCCGGAAGGGAATCTCCTCCACTGCCGCCTCGATGATATCTGTAATTTCCAAGTATCCAATTTTTTTCTCTAAAAATAACCGCACAGCCATCTCATTGGCCGCATTGTACACAGTGGGAGCCGTTCCGCCCTGCTTTCCCACTCGGTATGCCAATGCAAGCCCCGGAAAATTCACGGTATCCGGCGCTTCAAAAGTAATTTGAGAAAGAACGGCAAAATCCAGCCGTCCGCCTCCCAGGGGGCGTCTGCCAGGATAATACAAAGCATACTGGATGGGCAATTTCATATCCGGCGTGCCCAGCTGTGCCATGACAGCTCCATCGACAAATTCCACCATGGAATGAATAATACTCTGCGGCTGAACCACCACCTGAATGGACTCCAGGCCCACCTCAAACAGCCATCTGGCTTCCATTACCTCCAGGCCTTTATTGACCATGGTGGAAGAATCGATGGTAATCTTTCTGCCCATGGCCCAATTGGGATGCTTTAGCGCATCTTCGACACCAATGTGCCGCATTTGTTCCCGTGTTCTGCCCC
This sequence comes from uncultured Lachnospiraceae bacterium, assembly GCA_904420225.1. GTDB lineage: Bacteria > Bacillota > Clostridia > Lachnospirales > Lachnospiraceae > Fimimorpha. The sequence goes on along the minus strand of CAJFUP010000048.1, from coordinate 48,138 downwards.
GAAACGGACCGCCGGACGCCGTCAAAAGAATTCGGCTGACCCGCCGTTTATCCTCCCCATTGAGGCACTGAAAAATGGCAGAGTGCTCACTGTCCACCGGCAGAATCCGCACATTCCGTTTTCTGGCCAGAGGCATAATAAGATGTCCCGCTGTCACCAACGTCTCTTTATTGGCCAACGCAATATCCTTTCCCGCTTCCATGGCGGCCATGGTGGGGCGTATTCCGATCATGCCCACCACTGCTGTCACCACAATCTCTGCCTCTGGCACGGTGGCAGCTTCCAAAAGGCCTTCCATTCCCGATACTATTTTCACCGGCAAATCAGCCACCCTGCGCTTCAGCTCTCTTGCCTGTTCCTCCTGCCATACGCAGACTACTTTGGGAGAAAACTCTCTAATCTGCTCCTCCAGGCGCACAATATTGCTGCCCGCCGCCAGGGATACCACCTGTATATCTCCATTGGCCCTCACAACTTCCAAGGTCTGGGTGCCGATGGAACCTGTCGATCCCAATATTGCTATCTGTTTCATTTTTCACCTCTATTTTCCGCTCAAATAACCGTCTGCAGCAGCATGGCCGCATAATAGATCATCGGCGCAGTAAATATAATACTGTCAAACCGATCCATGATTCCGCCATGCCCTGGAATAATCTTTCCATAATCCTTGATCCCATGATTTCTTTTGATGGCCGAAGCCGCCAAATCCCCAACTTGGGAAATCAGAGCACCCACCATGCAGATGGCGGCGCACTCCAAAGCCGGATGGGAAAATTCCACCATCTGTTGGCCAAAAAACACTCCATAGGCACAGCCCAACAGGCCGGATCCAATGACCCCGCCCACGGCTCCCTCCACAGTCTTTTTGGGACTCAGCACCGGCGCCATTTTATGCTTCCCCAGGAGAATGCCCACACAATAGGCCGATGTGTCACATCCCCAAGAACTTAAAAAAATCAGCCATACCAGGTAAATGCCATCTTTCATTTCTCTGGTGAGATAGAGAAATGATAATAAAATCCCTGCATAGAACAGTCCGAAAAATACCCCCATCACCTGCTCCGTGCCGAATTTGGGAAAAGAAAACACATAGACAGCCATACAAAGGATAAACACACCCACCAAAAGGGGAAGAACCAAATTCTCTTTATCTAAAAACAGGAAAAGATAATAGGCCGCAGCCCCGGCATATCCCACCAATCCCAGCAGCTTATTGTGAATCCCAAAAACATGGTATAGTTCACTGATACCAATCAGCGATATGGCTGCCACCACTGCCAGCAACACGGCACCGCCCCGCGGCACTGTCAGCAGTGCCAGCAATACCAGTACAATGCCGCTGATGAGCCGGACGGTAAAGGATTTTTTATCAATCTTTTTCTTTTCTGCCATAGGACCACCCTTCCTCTTACTTTTTCACCCCGCCGTATCGCCTGTCGCGAAGATTATAACTATCGATGGCTTTCAAAAGCTCTTCCTTATTGAAATCCGGCCAATAAATCTCTGTGACATAAAACTCTGTGTAAGCACACTGCCACAAGAGGAAATTGGAAAGTCGCAACTCCCCGCTGGTACGGATCAGCAAATCCGGATCCGGTATCTTAGCAGTATCCAAATGGCTGCTGATGACGTCTTCAGAAATATCTTCCGGGGCCAAAATTCCCTCCTGCACTTCGCGGGCTATTTTCGTCACTGCTCGGCGCATCTCGTCCCTGGCGCCATAATTAACGGCTATTACAAATGTCAAACCTGTATTTTGCTTTGTCTGTTCCTCCAGCGCGTCAATACCGGCCACAATATCCGGCGCAAAACGACTTCTCTCTCCAATCATCAAAACCCTGACATTATTCTTCACAGCCACCTTCAACAGCCTTTTCATATAATAACGAAACAGCTGCATCAATGCTCCCACTTCTTCCTCTGAGCGCTTCCAGTTCTCCGTGGAGAACGCGTATACAGTCAAATAGCGGATGCCAAGCCTTGCGGCATCCTCCACTGTCTGTTCCACCACCTTACAGCCTTCGGTATGCCCCATGGTTCTGGGAAGTCCCCTCTTTTTGGCCCAACGTCCATTGCCGTCCAGGATAATGGCCACATGGGCAGGAATTTTTCTCTCTTGTTCCATCGCTTCTCCTTTTCTGACGTCTCTCATCTCCTAAAAAAGGGCAGGCATTCACCCACCCCATTTCATGCATTCCCAGTTTAAAACTCATGGGACGGCGTCTGTCCATCAGGACAGAGCTTCCAATCCCATGAAAACAGTTTTATACTGTCATGATTTCCTTTGATTTACTCTCCACCGCCTTGTCAATCTCTGCGACAAATTTGTCTGTCATCTTTTGAATCTGCTCTTCGCCTTCTTTCACATCATCCTCTGTAATTTCGTTGGCTTTATTCTGCTTCTTAAGAGCATCGTTGGCATCGCGGCGCACATTGCGGACAGCCACCTTGGCGGCTTCTCCCTTTTTCCTGATATCTTTAACCAGCTCTTTTCTGCGCTCCTCAGTCAATTCCGGGAAAACCAGACGAATCACATGTCCGTCATTGGACGGAGTAATTCCCAAATCCGAGGCAAGAATTGCTTTCTCTATGGCTTTAATCAGCGACTTCTCCCAGGGCTGGATCTGGATCATTCTGGCTTCCGGAACAGAGATATTGGCCACCTGCTGCATGGGCGTGGGCACCCCGTAATATTCCACCATAATCTTGTTGAGCACATTGGGGTTTGCTCTGCCCGCACGGATGGTGGCAAACTCAGCTTCCAGACCGTTTAGAGTTTTCTTCATCTTATCTTCATATTTCGCAATTGCTTCGTTCATATTCTATTCTCTCCCATTCTGATTTATTCCCGCGCAGCTTCCGTTTCGCTGACGCATCACATTGATTGGCTAGGCGGTCACAATAGTTCCCGTGATTTTTCCTTCCATGGCATTGGAAATACTGTCTTCCCCGCTGAGTCCAAAAACAGCCAGCGGCATATGGTTTTCCAAACACATAATGGATGCCGTCAAATCAATGACTCCAAGACGTTTGTCCACCACTTCCTGAATGGAAATCTCATGATACTTTTGAGCATTGGGATTCACCGCCGGATCGCTGTCATACACGCCGTCAATGGCCTTGGCCAGCAGAATGATGTCAGCCTCCATCTCAATGGCACGAAGCACAATCCCCGTATCTGTGGAAAAATACGGATGACCGGTACCACCGGCGAAAAAAACGACTTTTCCCTGGGCAAACGCCTCATTGGCCGCATCCTTGGAAAACAGCTTTGTCATAGACCCGCAGAGAAACGGTGTGAAAATCTCTGTTTTCATACCTGCTGTGCGAAAAATCTCCGATACATAAATACAGTTCATAACAGTGGCCAGCATCCCAATCTGATCTGCCTTGGGACGATCGATGGCATCGCTTTGTCTTCCTCGCCAAAAATTTCCCCCGCCGATGACGATTCCCACCTGCACGCCTTTCTGTACAGATGCTTTCACCTGCTCGGCCACACCTTTCACCGTTTCTTCATCAAAACCTGTTTTCTTGGGACCGGCCAGCGCCTCGCCGCTGAGCTTCAGCAAAACTCTCCTCGTCTTATCCATAAGGTACCTCTCTTCAATTCATTGCTTCTCCTGATTTGGCGCAGGGTTTAAACCTGTCTGTCCCCGCATCTTTTCCTTAGTATATCATAAATCGGGGAAATTGCAACCAAATAAATGACCGGTATGCGCCCGCCCACGTTGGAGCAGAAGGGAAATGGCGTTTCAGGCTGGATACTGATTCCTGTCCCGCAAAATTGCCTTGACAAAGAGATTGTTCTGCGTATATTGTAGTGATGGAACAATCCTTGTAAATGGGGAAATGCGTTTTCAGCATTTTCCCATCACGGAAAGTTGAGGTAAATACATGTCATTTAGTGATTACAATAAAGCACTGCGAAGAGGAGAAAAATCGTATCAGGAACACCTGATGCGGGGATCGTATCCATACCTGCAGGTTCTGGAAGAGATTCTCTCTCACACCGATACGGTTTCGGAAGTCCCCCTGGGGTTGGTACAGATTCCCATTGATCTGATTGTTGGCACATATGCTGTGGGAAGGCGAACTGCTTTTGCTCCCAATTTCATGCCCCTTTTAAATCCAGGGACAGAGTTTGCCTATAAATGGGCTTCTCTTTGCGACTCCCACCTCTCAGAAGGGATTCGCGATCCCATCAAAGCCTACGAATTCATGAACCGGTTTTATGTGGTGGAGGGGAACAAACGGGTCAGCGTCCTAAAATATTTCGATGCTGTCACTATCCCCGGCATTGTCACCAGGATCATTCCCAAACGCACCGATGAAAAGGAAAATAAGATCTACTACGAATTTTTGGATTTTTACAAAATCACCAACATTAATTACATTTGGTTCAGCAATGAGGGAGGCTTTGCCAAACTTTTGCAGTTTGTCAGCCCTGATTCCTCATCGGCATGGACAGAACGGCAGAAAGAAGATTTCCGTTCCTGTTACTATCGTTTTGCCAAAGCCTTTCAGGAACGAGGCGGAAAACGTCTCTCCATCACTCCCGCCGATGCAATGCTCATATATCTAAATATATATGGATATGAGGACATGACGGAAAAACTTCCCTCTCAGATGTCCGAAGAACTGGAAAAGATCTGGGATGAAATCGTTTTGTTGGATCAAAACCGCTCGGTGGAGCTGCTCCTGAATCCTTCTGAAGAGCCCAAAAAAACATTTTTTGGCCGTCTCTGGTCCCCCAGCACGAAAAAGCTGAAGATTGCCTTTATCCACGACAAGACGGCAGAGACGTCCAGCTGGACATACGGTCATGAGCTGGGACGTTTCTATCTGGAAGAAACGTTCGGCGATCAGATCGAAACTTCGTGCACGGATAATGTGACGCCCGGAGAATCCGCCGATGAAGCGGTGGAAAAAGCAGCCAATGAAGAGAATGATATCATCTTCACCACCACTCCCCAATTCATGGAGGCCAGTTTAAAGGCTGCCGTCAGTCATCCAGAGACCAAGATCCTTAACTGTTCTCTTTATTGCCCCCATAGATATATACGAACCTACTATGCCCGCCTTCACGAAGCCAAGTTTTTGGCAGGTATTATTGCCGGTTCTCTGGCTGACAACGGAAAAATCGGATATATCGCCGATTACCCCATTTGCGGCATCACTGCCGGAATCAATGCCTTTGCACTGGGCGCACAGATGGTGAACCCCAAGGCATGCGTCTTTCTGGAATGGAGTACCGTAAAAAGTCAAAATACCATCATCAATGATTTCCGTTCCCGGGGAATCACCTACATCTCCAGTCAGGATCTGATTACTCCCGGCCTGAAAAATCGGCGTTTTGGCTTGAGCCATTATAACGGAAAAGACATGGATAATATTGCTATGCCCGTATGGCACTGGGGTGTATTCTATAAAAAACTCATTGAAACGGTTCTTAATGGGACTTGGAAAGATGAGGATAACACGGAAGAAGGCTTGCACGCCATCAATTACTGGTGGGGAATGTCTGCCGATGTTATTGATATTATTTATTCCCAAAAACTTCCCGCCGGGACAAAGCGCCTTGTGGAAATGATAAAAAACAATATCATTTCCGGGGATTTCAATCCTTTCAGCGGCATCCTGACATCCCAGTCAGGTGTTGTACACAGCGATGAAAACACCGCCCTTACGCCGGAGGAAATTATTCATATGGACTGGCTCAACAACAATGTCATTGGTTCTTTTCCTTCCATGGAAGAGCTTTCAGCGGAGGCCCAGGCCATTGTGCGGCTCCAGGGAGTTGGAGTAAAAGATTTACAGAAGGATGGAGTATACTTATGAAAATACTTGTACTGGCAGATGAAGAGTGCAAATCGTTATGGGACTATTTCGACAGGAGTAAGCTGGAGGGAATTGATTTGATTTTATCCTGCGGGGATTTGTCCCCCCACTATCTCTCCTTTATCGCCACATTTACCAGTGCCCCTGTTCTCTATGTCCATGGCAACCATGACGGCTGCTATGAAACATCCCCGCCGGAAGGGTGTCTCTGCATTGAAAATCAGATCTATGTTCACAAAGGTGTGCGAATCCTGGGACTGGGGGGATCCATGCGCTATAAGGACGGCCCCCATCAATTTTCCCAAAAAGAAATGAATAAGCGCGTGCGCCGTCTATGGTTTTCACTGCGCCGCCATAAGGGCTTTGATATTTTGCTGACCCACTCCCCGGCCTTTAAGATCAATGACAGCGATGACCTGCCCCATATGGGTTTTGAAGCTTTTGTAAACTTAATGGATGAATATAGTCCGTCATATTTTTTCCACGGGCATGTCCACGCTACGTATGGCGGAAATTACAAGCGGATTACCCAGTATAAAAACACCACCATTGTCAATGCCTTCAGGCAGTATACAGTGGAGTATGATCCCGTCCGCATCGGTTATACTACATGACGCTCTGCGGCTAGTATGCCATAACCAAATAGTGGAATGCCAAAAGAATGGCCAAGAGAACCACGTTTGCCACTGTGAAATAGATTAAATAAGCCCCTTTTCTTTCTGGAAACCGCAAAACCACTTGTTTATAAGAAATTAAACTCGCCATGGAGGCAATCAGTGTTCCCAGACCGCCCAGATTGGTGCCGATCACCAGTTCGCGCACTTTGTCCGTAAATCCAGAAAGCAAAAGGGCGCTGGGAACATTGCTGATCACCTGGCTGGTGATCACCGCTGTCAATACTTCATTTCCTTTCACAACCTCCGTCAGCATCTGGCAAAACCAGGGAATTCGCTTCATATTTCCGATGAAAATAAAAAATCCGATGAACGTCAATAGTAGGGCATAATCCACCTTTTTCAGGGCATTTCGGTCCGCCACCGCCACTGCCACTGCCGTGAGGAAAAACACGGGCGCCATGGGAATCAAGCGTATAATCACCCCCAATGCCAGAAGAAACAAGAACGCATACATCCACTCTTTTTTCCTGCTGCGAACTTGCCTGTCCATCCGAATTTCCACATGATGAATCTTTTCTTTTTTTTGTACGGCCAGAAACAGCAGCAAAAAAAACGCCGTTACAGCGGCATAGGGAAGGGTTATCCTTATAAAGGGAATCAGCCCCATATCTGTCTGAGAATATAAATATAAATTCTGGGGATTTCCAATGGGAGTAACCATGCTTCCCAGATTAGCCGCAATGGTCTGCATGGTTACAACAGGAATCATTTTTTCTTTCTTTCCCACCATATCCAAGATCACCATGGTGAATGGGACAAAGGTAATCAGCGCCACATCATTGGTTATGATCATACTGGAAAAAAAGCAAAGCGCCACCAATATCCCGGCCAGGGATGCCGTGTTGGCCACATGACGGATCAAATTTCCTCCAATTCGCGAGAAAATTCCCATATTTTGCAGGCCGCCTGTAATGGTCATAAGGCAAAATAAAAGCCCCAAAGTCTGAAGATCCAAATAGTCCAAATACGCGCTGTCCGGAGGGATCCAGAAGGCTGACCCTATGGCGAGAATCCAAGAAACCGTTAGGACAGGATCCTTTTTCAAAAATGTCAGGACTCCCAGAAGCTTCTTTGTCGGCCCGAATGCTTTTCCCCTCTCCGCTGTCATGGCGTGTTCCTCTTTAATAAGTGCTTTCTTTTCCATTCTGTTTTTCACAATGTTTTCCCCTCTTAATCCAGTTTCCTCCCATATCCGCTCTTTCGTCTCCTTCTGTCCTCTATTTATCTCACACGTATGGTTCTTCCATTTGCGCCCCTGCCTCGGATTTGGCTTGACAACCATCTGGGAGAATGCGAAAATAAAATTGTGGCCGACGGAAATGATATCTTTTGTCCGGCGGATCTTACCTCATTATATCATATGGAAAACAACACGGAAACTCTATATTTTTCCCCAACATCTCAAATTCAGGAGGTTTTTATGGCTCTCATGAAATACTTAACAAAAGGAAATCTTTCCGTACAGATTCACGACACCCGACAGGCCATGGCCAGTGCCGCAGCCAAAGAGGGGGCCGCTTTGCTGCGTCGGCTTCTGGAGAAACAGGAAACTGTGCGTGTCGTCTTCGCCGCCGCCCCATCTCAGAATGAATTTTTGGAGGCTCTGTGCCAGGTCCCCCATGTGGATTGGAGCCGTGTAACCGCCTTTCATATGGATGAGTACGTGGGACTGCGGCCCGACGCGCCCCAGGGATTCGGCAACTTTCTGCGACGCGCTATTTTTGACCGCCTTCCCTTCGGCTCAGTCCATTATATCAACGGCAATGCCGCGGATACAGACGCAGAATGTGAACGATACGCCGCTCTCCTGAAAGAAGCGCCTCTGGATGTGGTATTTCTGAGCATCGGAGAGAACGGACACATTGCTTTCAACGCTCCTTCCACGGCGGATCTGGAAGATCCAAAGGCTGTGAAACCAGTGGTTTTGGATCCCATATGCCGCATGCAGCAGGTTCACGACGGCTGTTTCCCCTCTCTGGATCAAGTCCCCGAAACAGCCATCACGCTGACCGTGCCCACCTTGGCCAGCGCTGCCCATCATCTATGTATCGTGCCCGCACGCGCCAAGGCCAACGCTGTGAAAGCCGCTTTGGAAGCTCCCATCGGCACTACCTGTCCTGCCACGGTTCTGCGCGTCTGCTCGGATCCGGTGCTGTATCTGGACCAGGACAGCGCCAGCCTATTGTAGGAGGTCTGTCCATGGAACTGTCATTTCTTCCTATTCTTCCTGTCCCCAGGCAGTGCTGCAAATGCCAAAAAAACAGCGCCCCATCCAAGCCCGCTTGGGAACAATAATCGGGCACCAACTGTAAAGTCAAACATTCAGTCTTCATAAATCATCAGCATCAGAATCATCTGTGCCGTTTCCACCATGTTGGTGCCAGAGTCCATGCTGCTTTTCTGAATATAGCGAAACGCCTCCTCCTCCGAGAGATGATTTCTCTCCATCAGGAGGCGTTTGGCATTGTTAATATAATTCTGTTCTTTCCAGGAACGGGGTTTGGGCTTGCTTCTCTCTTTTTTCCTCCGGCGTTCCTGCTGGGCCAGCACCATTTCCACGGTATTGATCAGATCCAATACCTTCATGGGCGCCTGGACCTTCAGAATGGATTCCGGAACCCCTGCCAACGCTCTCTCCGATCCGATCACCAATAGTTCAAATGTACTGGTAAGATATTCCCTCAGCTGAACACAGCTCATATCGGAAAGACGGCAGCCGCTGATGACGATTCCCCCGTCCAGTTCCGATGCCCCGGCCAGTGCATGGGCAGCTGTGTTATAAACGCCTGCAACGGAAAATCCATGGCGGTTGAGAATTCCATGGATTTTCTTCGCATCTTCCAATTTCGGCAATACGATGATGATACTGCTATTCATGCCATGCACCCCTTTTCATTTCCTGCTGCTTTGGCCCTTGAGCCGCTGTACTCGTTCCATATCTGGGGCCATGGTTAGAACCGATATAAATATTCTTCCAGTTCCCAATTGGAAACCTGCCTGGAGTACGTCTCCCATTCCTTTTTCTTGGCTGCCAGATACTGGTCAAAAAATTGATCTCCCAAAAGTCTGCGCATCCACTGACTTTGTTCCATTAAATCAATGGCTTCCTTAAGCGTTCTGGGCAGAAGCTCAAATGTCTTTCCCTCCTCTGCGGCCTTCTTTTTGTAAAAGCACTCCGGGTCAATTTTGTTTTTTATGCCATGGAGTCCGGCGGCGATGCAGGCGGCAAATACCAGATAAGGATTGGCCGCAGCATCGGGACTTCTCAGCTCAATCTTGGTATCTTTGCCTCTGCCCATGGGCAGACGAATCAGAGAACTCTTATCTCCCTGGGACCAAGTCACTTCCGTGGGGGCCTCAAACCCGGGCACCAAACGTTTATAAGAGTTGACCAAGGGATTGGTGACAGCAGCCATTTCTTTGCTGTGAGCCAACAGCCCCCCCATGAAATAATATCCTTCCCTGCTTAAGCCCAGCGTATCCTCCTCTTTTTGCAGGATATTTTTTCCGTTCTTGTACACGGCCAGGTTAAGATGCATGCCGGATCCATTGACATTAACCAGCGGTTTGGGCATAAAGGTGGCATGGAGTCCATGACGTCTGGCAATGGTGCGGACAGCCATCTTAAAGGTCATGATCTGATCCGCCATTCTGTCTGCCGGGGCATAGTCAAAATCAATCTCATGCTGTGCCGGCGCAATCTCGTGATGAGACGAAGTGATATCAAATCCCATGTCCTCCAAAGCCAGCACAATATCCCGCCTGGCATTCTCTCCCAGATCCACTGGGCTTAAGTCCAGATACCCTGCCCGTTCATGGGTAACTGTGGTGGGCATCCCGTCGTCATCAGTGTGAAACAGGAAAAATTCACACTCCGGATCCACCAGGATATCATATCCCATTTCCTTTGCCTCCTGATACACCCTCTCCAACACATACCGAGAGCTGATGGGATACGGCGTCTGATCCGGACGGTAGATATCACACAAAAGCCTGGCCACCTTCCCCTGTTGAGGACGCCACGGCAAAATGGCAAACGTACTGGGATCCGGATGCAAATACATATCCGTCACCTCTTCTCCTTCCATTCCGTCGATGAAACTTCCGTCGATGATACACTCATTATTCAGCGCCTTGGGAAGCTCCCTGGCTGTAACCGCAATATTTTTTAATATGCCAAACATATCGGTGAACTGCAGACGGATAAACTCTACGTCATCCTCTTCCACCAAACGCAATACATCTTTCTTTGTCAGCTGTTCCATAATCTTCCTCTCTTTCACGGCCATCTGCCGCACCTGAATCGCCTGCGGCAAACACATTCTGCCAGCTTTCTTATCCCGCCTCCCTGCCGCACATCCGACGGCGCAACGCCGTGGCGTCCGACAGCGGCCGCAGGAACGCAAAAAGGCGTCCCCCAGGGAAGCAATCCCCACGAGAAAACGCCTTTGTTCACGCTTTTTATTATAGCAGTGACTCTGTTCCCTTGTCAAGATAGGTTTTTCCAATTTCACGCTTCATTCACAGATACCTCATTCACAGATAAACAGCAACGCTGGGAGCTTCATTGGGGATAGCACGGCTCCGCTATGGTGCCGATATCCACCAGGGAAAGACTTTCTTTTGCGGCTGACTGCATACTCTGGGCCAATGCCCTGGCCGTATCCAGAGCCGTGATGACATGGACGCCGGTCTCTATGGCATTGCGCCGGATCAAAAAGCCGTCCTGGGAATGTTCCGCTCCCTGGTGGGGAATGTCAATGATCAAATCCAAATGATGCTCCAAAATCAGATCCAGCAGGTTGGGAGATGGATCTTCCATTTTTCTCACCCGCTTCACCTTCAGCCCGGCAGCTTCCAGCGCCCGGGCTGTACCGCTGGTGGCATAGATGGTGTATCCCATCTGGGCAAACACACGGGCAATGGGAATCACTTCCTGCTGATCCTCATCGCGGACAGTGATCACCATATTTTTGTGGCGGGGCAGCCGAATTCCAGCGCCTAAAAATGCCTTATACAGGGCCTCCGTAAAGGTATCCGCGATTCCCAGGCACTCACCTGTGGATTTCATCTCCGGCCCCACATTCACATCTGCGCCGCGGATTTTTTCGAAGGAAAACACCGGCATTTTGATGGCCCAATAACGGGACCTGGGCTGAAGCCCCGGGTGATATCCCATTCCCTTTAACGTCTCTCCCAAAATCACCCGAGACGCCAGGGGCACAATGGGGATGCCTGTCACTTTGCTGATATAGGGAACGGTACGGCTGGATCTTGGATTCACCTCGATGACGTACACATCTTCCCCGCAGACAATGAACTGAATGTTAATGAGTCCTTTTACATGAAGGGCTTTGGCCAGCCTTTCTGTGTACTCTTCTATGGTTCTCTCCACATGAACGCTCAGGGAGCGGGCGGGGTAGACTGAGATGCTGTCCCCGGAGTGAATGCCGGCCCGCTCAATGTGCTCCATAATACCCGGGATCAGGATGTCCTCCCCGTCGCAGACGGCATCCACCTCAATCTCCTTTCCCTTGAGATACTTATCCACCAGGATGGGATGTTCCTGGGCGATGCGATTGATGACGCCGATATACTGTTCCACATCTTCATCATCAATGGCGATCTGCATGCCCTGACCGCCCAGCACATAGGACGGGCGCACCAAAACGGGGTAGCCCAGATTGGCCGCAGCCTGCTTAGCCTCCTCCACACTGAATACGGTTTCTCCCTTGGGTCTGGGAATCCGGCACTGCTCCAGGATCTCGTCGAACCGCTCCCGATCCTCCGCGGCGTCCACGTCGTCGGCGGAGGTTCCCAGAATGGGCACACCCATTTCCATGAGATCCTTGGTCAATTTGATGGCGGTCTGACCGCCGAACTGGACCACTGCTCCGTCCGGTTTTTCCAGGCGAACGATGTTTTCCACATCCTCCCTGGTCAGCGGTTCAAAGTAAAGACGGCTGGCAATATCAAAATCCGTGCTGACCGTCTCCGGGTTGTTGTTGACAATGATGGTTTCATATCCCTCTTTTTCAAAGGCCCAGGCACAGTGCACACTGCAGAAGTCAAATTCGATGCCCTGGCCGATGCGGATGGGACCGCTTCCCAGGATGAGCACCTTCTTTTTGCCCTCTGTGGGAACCACCTCATTTTCCCCGCCGTACACCGAATAATAATATGCCGACTCCGCCGCAAACTCGGCGGCACAGGTGTCCACCATCCGATACGAGGCCTCAATGCCCCACTGACGGCGCAGCTTTTTTATGGTCCCCACATCCGTTCCCGTGAGACGGGCGATGACCGTATCGGGAAACTCCATCCGCTTGGCTTCCCGCAGGCACGCCTCTGTCAACTCCTCAGACTGAAGTCTCTGTTCCATCTCCACCAACGCGGCGATTTTATCCAAAAACCAGATGTCAATCTTGGTGCAGGCATGGATTTCCTCCAGTCCCATGCCCCGGCGCAGCGCTTCGGCAATTCTCCACAGCCGCAGATCATCCACCGTCCACAGCTGTTTTTTCAGTTCCTGTTCTGACAATCCGGAAAAATCATAGGACAAAAGGCTGTCTGTGTGCTGTTCCAGAGAGCGTATGGCTTTCATCAAAGCCCCCTCGAAATTCATACAGATGCTCATGACCTCCCCTGTGGCTTTCATCTGCGTGGTCAGCGTTCTCTTGGCATGGATAAATTTATCGAAGGGAAGGCGCGGCAGCTTCACCACACAGTAGTCCAGCATGGGTTCAAAGCTGGCATACGTCTTTCCCGTCACGGCATTTTTGATCTCGTCCAGCGTATATCCCAGGGCGATTTTGGCTGCCACCCTGGCTATGGGATAGCCGGTGGCTTTGCTGGCCAGAGCTGAGGAACGGCTGACCCTGGGATTAACCTCGATAACACAATACTCAAAGCTGTGGGGATTCAGCGCGTACTGCACATTGCAGCCGCCGGTGATACCCAGCTCTGTGATGATGTTCAGCGCTGAACTGCGCAGCATCTGGTATTCCTTATCCCCCAGGGTCTGGGAAGGCGCCACCACCATGCTGTCCCCGGTGTGGACGCCCACCGGATCGATGTTTTCCATATTGCAGACGGTAATGCAGTTGCCAACTCCATCCCGCATGACCTCATATTCGATCTCTTTCCATCCGGCAATGCAGCGCTCCACCAGCACCTCTCCCACCCGGGACAGACGCAGACCATTGGCCAGAATTTCTTCCAGCTCCTGCGCATTATGGGCAATGCCGCCGCCGCTGCCGCCCAGGGTATACGCCGGGCGCAGCACCACAGGATAACCAATCTGTTCCGCAAAAAGGCGGCCATGCTCCACATCGGTCACCACCATGGAGGCAGCCACAGGCTCACCGATCTTTTCCATGGTGTCCTTGAATTCCTGTCTGTCCTCCGCTTTTTTTATGGTGGCGGCTGTCGTTCCGATGAGGCGTACGCCGCGGCTTTCCAAAAATCCTTTTTCCTCCAGCTCCATGGCCAGGTTCAGCCCGGCCTGTCCTCCCAAAGTCGGCAGCACGCTGTCGGGCTTTTCTTTGTCAATCAGCTGCTCCACCACCTCAATGGTGAGAGGTTCAATGTATACCCTGTCCGCAATGTCCTTATCCGTCATAATGGTGGCGGGATTGGAATTTAAGAGAACCACTTCGATCCCCTCTTCCTTCAGGGCACGGCAGGCCTGGGTTCCGGCATAGTCAAACTCGGCCGCCTGTCCGATGACAATGGGGCCGCTTCCCAGCATCAGTACTTTTTTAATATTCGGATTTTTCGGCATGGTTTTCTCCTCCCATCATCTCAAGAAATGTTGCAAACAGGTACGAGGAATCCTGAGGACCCGGACAGGCCTCTGGATGAAACTGGACGGTGAGTATCTTTTTTCCCACATACCGGATGCCTTCATTGGTTCCGTCGTTGACATTGACAAAAGCAGGTACCGCCACGGAAGGATCCATCCGGGACGCATCCACCACATAGCCGTGATTCTGGGAAGTGATGGATACCCGACCCGTTTCCAGATTTTTCACAGGATGATTGCCTCCTCTGTGGCCGTATTTCAGCCGATGGGTATCCCCGCCCATGGCCAAAGCCATGAGCTGGTGCCCCAGACAGATGGCCAGTATGGGCACTTCTGATTCATATAAGATCTTCAGCTGTTCTATGATGGGCCCGCATTCCTTGGGATCCCCCGGTCCATTGGACAACAGGATGCCGTCGGGCTCATCGTCCAAAATGGTGCGGGCCTTGGTAAAGGCCGGATATACGGTAACCTGGCAGCCCAGTTTTTCCAGGGATCGGGCAATGTTTCTCTTGGCTCCCAGATCCAGGAGAGCCACCCGGTATCCGCTTCCCGGCAGGGTGTACGGCTTGGAGCAGGTGACCCGCTCCACAGCCCGTTCCACCCGATAGGTGTGGATCCGTCGCAGCGCATCTTCCAGATCAAAGGCGGGATTTGTGGTGATCATTCCATTCATGGTACCGGCCTCCCGAAGCAAACAGGTGAGGGCCCTGGTGTCCAGTCCCTGCATTCCGGGGATCCCATGCCGCACCAGATAAGCCTGGATGGATTCCCTGCTTCTAAAGTTGCTGGGAATCCGGGAAAGCTCCCGTACCAGAAATCCGCTGATCCACGGGCGGTCCGATTCCGCATCCTCCGGACAAATTCCATAGTTGCCAATCAGGGGATACGTCATGCATACCGCCTGACCGGCATAGGACGGATCGGTCATCACTTCCAGGTAACCGGTCATGGATGTGTTGAATACAATCTCACTGATGGTTTCTCTTTCCGCGCCGATGCTTTCACCAGAAAAGACCCGGCCATTCTCCAAAATCAGAAATGCTTTCATAACCTTCTCTCCTTCTAAAGATTCGTATATCCCATCAGCGACTGATCCACGGCCCGGGCGGCTTCCTCGCCCTCCCGGATAGCCCATACGATCAGAGACTGGCCTCTTCTCATGTCTCCCGCCGCGAACACGCGCCCCACCGAAGTCTGATACGGCTCTCGGGTCTTCACATTGGTGCGGTTGTCCAGTTCCAGACCGAAGGCATCGGTCACATATTTTTCACTGCCCAAAAAGCCTGCCGCGATCAACACCAAATCGGCTCCCACCACCTGCTCGCTTCCCTCCACCGGCACCATCTGCACACGGCCCGTGGCCTCATCCTTTTTGGGTTCCAGATGGACGAGTTTTGCTTTGGACACATGCCCTTTTTTGTCTTTCAAAAATTCCGTCACCGTGGTCTGGTATACTCTGGGGTCCTTTCCAAATACAGCAATGGCTTCTTCCTGACCGTAATCAGTTTTCAGCACTCTGGGCCACTCCGGCCACGGGTTGGACTCGGCCCGGCTCTGGGGCGGCTGGGGCATCATCTCCAGCTGGACCACGGATTTGGCCCCCAGACGAATGGCAGTGGCCACACAGTCATTTCCCGTATCGCCGCCGCCGATGACCAAAACCTGCTTGCCCTTGGCCAGGGCGTACGGCGGATTTTTAAAATCGCTGTCCAGCAGTGCCTTGGTCACCTGCCCAAGAAAATCCACGGCAAAATAAATTCCCGCCGCGTCTCTGCCCGGCAGTTTCAGATCTCTGGGATTGGACGCTCCACAGGCCAACAGCACCCGGTCATACTCCTTTAAAAGCTCTGCCGCCTTTTTATCCCGTCCCACATCCACACCGGTCTGGAAACGGACACCTTCCTCCTCCAACAGATGAATACGGCGATCCAGCACGGATTTTTCCAACTTCATGTTGGGGATGCCATAGCGCAGCAGGCCTCCCACACGGTCACTTCTCTCAAACACCGTCACTTCATGGCCCCGACGGTTTAAAAGCATGGCTGCCGCCAGGCCAGCAGGCCCGCTTCCCACCACGGCTACTTTTTTCCCCGTCCGTACTTTGGGCGGCTGGGGCGTCACCCAGCCCTCCTGAAACGCTTTCTCTATCACGGCCCGCTCATTTTCCTTGGTGGACACTGCGTCCCCGTTGAGGCTGCAGGTACAGGCCGCCTCACACAGGGCCGGGCAGACCCGGGAAGTGAATTCCGGAAAGCAGTGGGTCTTGGACAGACGCATATATGCTTCCTTCCAGTTTCCCGTATACACCAAATCGTTCATCTCCGGCACCAGATTGTGCAGGGGACAGCCGGATACCATGCCGCCAATCATCTGACCATACTGACAGAACGGCACGCCGCAGGCCATGCATCTGGCACCCTGACGCTGCTGTTTTTCCAAATTCAAAGGAGTCCGAAACTCACGGAAATGGCCAATCCTCTGTTTCGGCGTCTCCGCCGGAGCCGTTTCTCTTTCATATTCCAAAAATCCTGTTGGTTTTCCCATGCTACTTCCTCCTTGTCAGCGTTTTTCCCCTATACTCTCGTAAAAGGCCTCCATTTGTGCCTGCTCGCCTGTGAGGCCTTTTTCCTCCATCTTGGCGCTCAGTACCATCATCTTTTTATATTCTTTGGGAATCAGCTTTTTGAATTTAGCCACATACTCCTGAAAATGCTCCAATACTTCCCGGCCTTTCTCAGAACCTGTGGCTTCCACATGGGCACGGATCAAATCTTTCAGTTCCTGCTCATCGTACTTGTTTTCCACCCTCTCAATGCTGATCATGGCCTTATTGAGATTCTTATACAGCTGATTTTCCTCATCCAGCACGTAGGCGATGCCCCCGCTCATGCCGGCGGCAAAGTTTTTGCCTGTCTTTCCCAGGACCACCACCCGGCCGCCGGTCATGTATTCACAGCCGTGCTCGCCCACGCCTTCCACCACCGCATTGGCTCCGGAGTTGCGCACCGCAAACCGCTCTCCCGCCACGCCGTTGATGAAGGCGGTGCCGCTGGTGGCGCCATACAGAGCCACATTTCCCACGATGATGTTTTCATCGGCGCGGTACGCCGCCTTGGCCGGTGTCTTGACCACCAGTTTTCCTCCTGAAAGACCCTTGCCCATGTAGTCATTGCAGTCACCCTCCAGCTCCAGGGTCAGTCCTCTGGGGATGAACGCGCCGAAGCTCTGGCCGCCTGCCCCCTTGCAGAGAATGCGGATGGTATCTTCCGGCAGACCGTCTTTGTGGCGGCGGGTGATCTCGGAACCCAAAATGGTGCCGAATGTCCGGTCTGTGTTGCCCACTTCCAGAGAAATTGTCACCGGCTCTCCTGTTTCCAGGGAGCGGCTGCATCTCTTTAGCAGTACCTTTTCATCCAGTGTTTTTTCCAGCTGGAAATCGTACACCGCCTTGGGGTCGAATACGGCGCGCTCATTGGGATAATCATTCCTTAAAATGGCGCGCAGATCCAGTTTCCCGTGATGGGGTTCCAGCGCCTGGGGCGAGAGTTTCAAAAGATCCGTGCGTCCCACCATCTCATCCACAGAGCGGACACCCAGCTTCGCCATGTATTCCCTCAGCTCCTGGGCCACAAAACGCATGAAGTTTTCCACATATTCCGGTTTTCCGCGGAATCGTTTTCTCAGCTCCGGGTTCTGGGTGGCCACCCCCACCGGACACGTATCCAGGTTGCAGACCCGCATCATGACGCACCCCATGGTCACCAGCGGCACGGTGGCAAATCCGAATTCCTCGGCTCCCAAAAGGGCCGCCACGGCCACATCTCTGCCGCTCATGAGCTTTCCGTCTGTCTCGATGCGCACCCGATTGCGCAGTCCGTTCTGCAGCAGTGTCTGATGGGCCTCCGCCAGCCCCAGCTCCCAGGGAAGACCGGCATTGTGAATGGAACTTCTGGGCGCGGCGCCTGTGCCGCCGTCATAACCGGCGATGAGAATGATCTGGGCGCCGGCCTTGGCCACGCCGGCTGCGATGGTTCCCACTCCTGCCTCCGACACCAGCTTCACAGAGATATCCGCATATTTGTTGGCATTTTTCAAATCATAGATCAGCTGTGCCAGATCCTCAATGGAGTAAATATCATGATGAGGCGGCGGGGAAATCAGGCTGACACCAGGCGTGGAATGACGGGTCTTGGCAATCCAGGGATATACCTTTTTGGCCGGAAGATGACCGCCCTCTCCGGGTTTCGCCCCCTGGGCCATTTTGATCTGAATTTCTTTTGCGCTGACCAAATACCGGCTGGTGACGCCGAATCGGCCGCTGGCCACCTGTTTGATGGCAGAACATCTGTCATTGTCCGTTCCCGCCGAGTCCAGACGCTCCTCACTCTCGCCGCCCTCGCCGGTGTTGGACTTGCCGTGAAGATGATTCATGGCAATGGCCAGGGTTTCGTGGGCTTCCTTGGAAATGGAGCCGTATGACATGGCGCCGGTCTTGAATCGCTTGACAATGGATTCCACCGGCTCCACCTCTTCCAGGGGGACAGGGGTTTTGGCAAAGGCAAAGTCAAACAGACTTCTCAGATTGCCGGTATTTTCCTCATCCACCAGACGGGTATACTCTTTGAACATTCCATAGTCGCCCCTTTTGGTGGACTCCTGAAGCAGATGGATGGTACCGGGATTGTAGCGGTGCTTTTCCCCCTCGCTGCGCATTTTGTGGATTCCCATGCTGTTTAAAGTCAGATCATTGGTGAGCCCCAAAGGATCAAAGGCCTGGGAGTGGAGACGATCCACCTCTTCTTCAATGTCCTCCAGGGTGATGCCCCCCACGCGGCTTACGGTGCCGGTGAAATATTCCCGGATCACCGAATCGGAGATGCCCACCGCCTCAAAAATCTGGGAGCCCTGATAGGACTGGATGGTGGAAATGCCCATCTTGGAGGCGATCTTCACGATGCCGTCCAAAATACCGTTGTTGTAATCGTTGACCGCCGCATAATAATCCTTATCCAGCATGCGATTATCGATGAGCTCACGGATGGTTTCCTGGGCCAGATACGGGTTCACGGCGCAGGCTCCGTAGCCCAGCAGCGTGGCGAAATGATGGACTTCCCGCGGCTCGCCGGACTCCAAAATGATGCCCAGGGACGTTCTCTTCTTGGTTTTCACCAAATGCTGATGGACAGCGGAAACCGCCAAAAGGGAGGGAATGGCCATGTGGTTCTCATCCACGCCCCGGTCAGACAACACCAGAATATTGGCGCCGTCCCGGTATGCCTTATCCACTTCCACGAACAGGCGGTCCACGGCCCGTTTCAGTTTGGTACTCTTATAATACAGAATGGACACCACCGCCACTTTGAAGCCTGGATAGGACATTTTTTTGATTTTCAGCATATCCGTATTGGTCAATATGGGATTGTTGATTTTCAGCACCTGACAATTCTCCGGCTTTTCTTCCAGCAAATTGCCGTCCTTTCCCACATAGACAGTGGTGGAGGTGACGATTTTCTCCCGAATGGCATCAATGGGCGGATTGGTCACCTGGGCAAACATCTGCTTAAAATAATCAAACAGCGGTCGGTGTTGTTCCGACAGCACAGCCAGGGGAATATCCGCGCCCATGGCCCCAATGCTCTCCGCTCCGTTTCTGGCCAGAGAGAGGATGGACGTGCGGTACTGCTCATACGTATACCCGAATGCCTTTTGCAGGCGGGCTCTGGTCTCCGGGCTGTACTCTTCCACCCGCTCATTGGGAATCTTAATATCATGCAGCTCCAGCAGGTTGCTGTCCAGCCATTCTCCGTAGGGCTGCTTTCTGGCATAGGATTCCTTCAGCTCATCGTCGCCGATGAGTCTGCCCTTTACCGTATCCACCAGGAGCATCTTGCCGGGATGGAGACGCTCCTTCACCAAAATGCTCTCTTCCGGCACCGGCAGGACCCCCACTTCGGAAGAAAGGATCAGCATATCGTCGGAGGTAATGTAATACCGGGAAGGACGCAGACCGTTTCTGTCCAGCACGGCTCCCATCACATCCCCGTCGGAAAACAGGATGGAAGCGGGACCGTCCCAGGGCTCCATCATGGTGGCATAATACTGATAGAACTCTCTTTTTTCCATGGAGATGGTGTCGTTGTTGGACCAGGGTTCGGGAATGCAGATCATGGCAGCCAGAGGCAAATCCATACCGCTCATCACTAAAAACTCCAGGGTATTGTCCAGCATGGCAGAATCGGACCCGTCTCGGTTGATGACAGGCAGCACTTTATGAAGCTGTCCTTTGAGATGAACCGACTCCATGTTTTCCTCACGGGCCAGCATTTTGTCGGCATTGCCGCGGATGGTATTGATCTCTCCGTTGTGAACCATGAAACGATTGGGATGCGCTCTCTCCCAGCTGGGATTGGTGTTGGTGCTGAACCGAGAGTGAACCATGGCGATGGCGGATTCATAGTCCGGATCCTGCAGATCCTGGAAAAACGTCCGCAGCTGCCCCACCAAAAACATACCTTTATATACAATGGTTCGGCTGCTCATGGATACCACATACGTATTGTCCGTGCTCTGCTCAAACTCCCGTCTGGCAATATACAGGCGCCGGTCAAAGTCCAGGCCTTTTTCCGTATCCTCCGGCTTTCCGATGAACGCCTGCATGATGTACGGCATACAGGATCGGGCCTTTTGCCCCAGCACTTCCGGGTACACAGGTACCTCTCTCCATCCAAGAAGATGAAGGCCTTCCTTTTCCACTATGATTTCAAACATTTTCTTTGCCTGGTTTCGCTTCAGCTCATCGGCCGGAAAAAAGATTTGGGCGATGCCGTACTCCCTCTCTCCCCCAACAGGAATTCCCAGATTCCGACATACTTTTGAGAAAAACTTATGAGAAATCTGCAGCAGGATGCCCACACCGTCTCCCGTCTTTCCCTCCGCGTCCTTTCCGGCCCGGTGCTCCAGATTTTCCACGATTTTCAGGGCATCGGTCACGGCCCTGTGGGTTTTCTCGCCCTTTATGCTGACAACGGCGCCGATACCGCAGTTGTCATGCTCAAACGCCGGCCGGTAAAGACCGGGCTGGTTGGTTTTGTCCATGGCTTTTATTCTGTTTGCGTCTCCCATATTGTCTTCTTCCTTTCCATATTTTTTCCCAAATCCTGCGTCCATTTCCGTTTCATCATCCCCGTTTCGTCAAATCCTGCTGTTTTTGCACTGCAGCGCTGCCCCAATAAATCCTCCAAACAAAGGATGGGCATGGTTGGGTCTGGATTTGAACTCCGGATGGGCCTGAGTGCCGATGAAAAATGGATGTCCCGGAATTTCTATGATCTCCACGATCCGATGATCGGGAGATGTGCCGGATATTCTCATTCCATGCGTCTCAAAATCCTCTCTATAGGCATTGTTGACCTCATAGCGGTGTCTGTGGCGCTCGCTGATGGCTTCTTTTCCATACAGTCTGCGGGCCAGACTGCCCTCCCGCAGCACGCAGGGACAGCTTCCCAGCCGCAGGGTTCCGCCCAGATCTTTCACATCCTCCTGATCCGGCAGCAGAGCAATGACCGGGTGGGCCGTGTCCGGATCAAATTCGGCGCTGGAGGCGTCTTCCCATCCCATGACATCCCTGGCAAATTCCACCATGGCCATCTGCATACCCAGGCAAATCCCCAGGTATGGGATTTTTTTCTCTCTGGCGTAGCGGGCGGCCAGCACCATTCCCTCGGTTCCCCGATTGCCGAATCCTCCTGGAATCAGGATCCCGTCCACATCATGGAGCAGCTCATCCATGTTCTCCGCTGTCAGGTGTTCCGAATCCACCCAGCGAATCTGCACCCGGCTGCTGCTTTGGATGCCGCCATGCTTCAGTGCCTCCACCACGCTGAGATAGGCGTCGTGGAGCTGTGTATATTTTCCCACCATGGCGATCTCCACGGTGGTTTTGGGATATTTCAGGGCCGAAACCATTTCTTCCCATTCCTTCAAATCCGGTTCTCTGTTTTCCAGACAAAGACATTCCAAAACTGCCTGGGCCAAATGTTCTTTTTCCATGGCCAGCGGCGCCTCATATAAGTATTCCACATCCAGGTTCTGCAATACCCGTCCCACCGGCACATTGCAGAATAGAGAAATTTTCGCCCTCACATCCTCTGTGAGCGGATGCTCCGACCGACAGACCACAATGTCCGGCTGAATCCCCATGCTCTGCAGTTCTCTGACACTGGCCTGTGTGGGCTTTGTCTTCATCTCCCCGGAGGCTTTCAGATAGGGAATCAGCGTCACATGGATCAAAATGGCATTGTCCTTTCCCACTTCATGCTGAAACTGGCGAATGGATTCCAAAAACGGCTGGCTTTCCATATCTCCCACGGTGCCCCCCACTTCGATGATGGCGATCCTCTCCTCCGTTTCATCCTTTCCCCGGTAAAAACGGCTCTTGATCTCATTGGTGATATGGGGAATCACCTGCACGGTCTCCCCTCCGAAATCTCCATGGCGCTCTTTCTGAAGCACTGACCAGTATACTTTTCCCGTGGTCACATTGGAATTCCAGTCCAGGCTCTCATCGATGAACCGCTCATAATGCCCCAAATCCAGATCTGTCTCCGTACCGTCATCCGTCACGAATACTTCCCCGTGCTGGATGGGATTCATGGTGCCTGGATCGATATTAATATAGGGGTCGAATTTCTGCATGGTCACCTGGTATCCCCTGGCTTTCAGCAGCCTGCCCAAAGATGCCGCCGTGATTCCTTTTCCAAGCCCGCTGACTACACCGCCTGTCACAAATACATATTTGATTGCCATAATGCTCCTCCTGCCGTTTTGCCCGTTTCTCTTCCGCCTGCCGCCAAACCCATTTCCGCCGCTTCCCATTGCGGAAAGAAAAAAGGCGTCGGGAGCGTTTTGGGGGAAACTTTCCCCTAAAAACTGCTCCTGACGCCTTTGTCAGCCGATTACTTTTTCATTCTGGATCGTAAACACGAACCGCCATGCGGCTGATCCGCATTCAGACCTTGTGTTACTATATACTATTTTTTCCGATTTGTAAATCCCCTATTTTAAAAAATTGCCGGATACGCTTCCCGTGCACAGTCATTCCATGGAAGCAAAGGAATGGCAGTTATTCCAATTTCATGGGATATCTCCCGTCAAAGCAGGCGCTGCAGTAAGGCAAATCTCCCACCATGGCGGGCAGATCTTCCAATTTCATATAGCCCAGAGAGTCAGCGCCGATTAGCCGACAGATTTCCTCCGGAGTGTGGGTGACCGCGATCAGCTGATCATTGGACGGGACATCGGTTCCAAAATAGCATGGATGAAGGAAAGGCGGAGCGCTGATGCGCACATGAACTTCCCTGGCTCCCGCCTGCTTCAGCATGTGAATCAAATTGGCAATGGTGGTTCCCCTGACAATGGAATCATCCACCAAAACAATCCGCTTTCCGTGCACCACCGGCTCCAGTACGCTGAGTTTCATATGGACACTGGATTCCCGCTCCTTTTGCGTGGGCTTAATGAACGTCCTGCCGATATAACTATTTTTATGGAAAGCCAGTCCAAAGGGGATGCCCGACTGCTTGGCATATCCCTGTGCTGCCGCAATACCGGAATCGGGAACACCGCAGACCACATCCGCCTCCACAGGGTATGCCTTGGCCAGAGCTTTTCCTCCGCGGGTTCTGGCCTCATAGATGCTGACGCCGTCCATGGTGCTGTCCAATCTGGCAAAATATATATATTCAAAAATGCAGTGAGCATGGGCTTCCTGAGCCAGCTCCATATCAGAAACAATTCCATCCTGCGTAATGGTCACAATCTCTCCCGGCCGGATATCCCGGATAAATTCGGCCCCAACAGCCTCCAGAGCGCAGCTCTCCGAGGCAATCACATAGGCGTTTCCCCGTTTTCCCAAACAGAGGGGTTTTAACCCCAGAGGATCCCTCACACCCACCAGTTTTCGGGGGCTCATGATCACCAGACCATAGGCGCCCCGAATCTTTTTCGCCGTCCGTTTGATGGCTTCCTCCACCGTCCCAGCCGAAACCCGTGCCCTGGCAATATGATAGGCCATTACTTCTGAATCCGTAGTGGTGTGGAAAATGGCTCCTCCTTCCTCCAATTCCCGGCGCAGCTGGTGGGCGTTGATCAGGTTTCCGTTGTGGGCCAGCGCCAGAGAGCCCTTCACATAGGATAAGACCAACGGCTGGGCGTTTTCCACTGTGGAGGCTCCCGTGGTGGAGTATCGCACATGGCCGATTCCCAGATTCCCCCGCAGCTTGTTTAAATTTTCTTCCTTCATGACCTCGCCGACCAGCCCCATTCCCTTGTGATACCCCATGTTTCCCTTGGGGCCCTGCGTATCGCTTACGGCGATGCCGCAGGACTCCTGGCCTCTATGCTGCAGGGCCGTCAGGCCGTAATAGATGGAGGGAACCACATTCTCTCCGTCCATATCGTATATGCCAAATACGCCGCATGCTTCCTTGATTCTTCTGTCTTCCATGATTTTCCTCGTTTCTGCACGGTGCTTCCTCTGCCCTGCCCCGGCCCACCGTGCGGGGCAATCCTTCGGAACAGGAGAGGGGTGGCGGTACAATCCCGCAGATCATTTTTGCAGCATGAAAAGAGACTTCGACCCTCTCGGTCGAAGCCCCTTTGCTTTCATCCTTATATGAAGTAACACAAACTTCCCCTGTTTGTCAATACCCAAATTGGTTACCGCCATGGGATTCTTTCACTCAGCCTCCCTGGCCATACGGAGCAGCTCCTCCATATCTTTTCCCATCAGTTCTTCCACATCCGACTTCAAAGTCCCATCCGGCTTGGTGTCATAGGAAGAAAGATTTTCCGTATTGGAAAAGGAATACAGCGATCCATTGTTTGTGAATATGCTGTGTTCCAGATCCACCAGCTGTGGGAGATCCATACCTTCTGTCTGGTATGCAAACACGATTACCTCATCTCCCATATTCGGCTTCGTAATCACCGAATTCTTATCACCCATGATTTTAAAGGTAAATGTTTCCCCCACTTCATCCCCAAACCAAATCTCATCCACATCCACATCGTAAACCATATAATCTGTTCCCAGGTTATCGCCATACAATTGGGCAAATTCCGCTGATCCTTCTCCCGTAAATGGTACTCTGGTCAGCTCTTCACTGGTGATGGTTCCCTTAACAATGTATCCGTTTTCTCCGCTCTCCGCCATTTCCCTGACCATCAAGACATCGTTGGCTAGACAAGGAGGAGAAACTCTTGATAAATTGGCCTGATCTGATAACACCACCTTATCTTTTGGATCTACGGGATCTACAGGATCCGCGGGCTGAGGACGCGGTTTCATAACGTACACCGCTCCCAATATGACGATAACGATTCCCATGCCCGCACCTAAAATGATTCCCATCTTTTTCTTCATACTCTTTTCTCCTTTCCGCCCCCACAGCCATTGGACGTTTGCAAAACTCTGAAAGCCCTGTGTAGTTACTATGCTTTTGAAACAGCCCACCCGTATCTCTCCTCATGGTAGGTCGCCTGGCTCCAGAACTTTACAGACTGGAGGGAACAAAACGGTCCCATGGTAGTTCTGTCTTAGAAATGTTTTTGTGTTCACGTTCTCACATTCTGTATGCTATATTTAGAAAATATCATTTTTTCATGTTTTTGTCAAGTGGCATTGCTAAAAACGATTCTTTTATTAATTGACAAAGCACACTCATCAAGCAGATGGCCCTGAATAAAATATTATCTATTAAATTTATTATATCATTTCAATTTATATTGAATACCACAGAACTATATGTTATAATAAAAGTACTAAAGTTTCCCTCGGCCCTTTTTCTTTTATGGAGGTGATTTCGTCTATGAAGCATTTCTCATCACTTTTATTATTGTTAACCGGTGTTGTCTTTCTTTTTTCTGGCTGCGCGCAGCCGGAACCTCCATCTCCATCTGTTTCTCTCTCCACAGAAGCCGATTCTGTGGAAGCCCATGACAGCACTCTGGTTGCCGGGAGCGATTCCTTTCTTCCCAACCAGGCCATGATCGATGGCACCCTGTATCAGCTGACTCCGGCAAATCCAGCGGATATGACTGCCATCGCCGCCAGCCCGCAGCAAAACTACTTCGGCCGCATGCACTACGTCTCCCACGCACCCAGGCAAGATATGACCACCACCGCCGAATTTTCTCCATCCGTCTCCGACGGAGCTTCCGTATCGGTCTACAAAAGTCTCTGGGACGGTGTTGAATATTATTTATTCAAAGATCAAGATACCGTACTGGGCGCCTTTACCTATGCCCTTTACCAAAGTTCAGGACAGGGGACATACCAGGACGGCCGCTGGGAATGCGAAGATCAAATCCGCATAGACGGCACCGTATATCAGCTTACTGCTGTCACTCCCCAAGAGGCCGCTGCCGTCCGAGAACTCTCTGCGCAGGAGCCTTTGGATGATGCGGTCATCGTGTTTGGCTTTCCCTCCCAGGACGGCATCACCTCAGTTATGATGGGAGAATCCGGTCAGCGCCTCTCTGTGGTGCGGATTTCCCAGCAGGAAGAGACATTTTTCATCCTAACCAATGAATCCACCGGGGAACAGGGGGTCTACCGCAGTGAAGCCCTGTAAAAAATATTTTAAAAAAGTCTCTTGACATCTTCTCAGAATCGTGTATACTGTTTCACAGAAAGCAAAGGCGCTTTGGAATACTATCCAAGGCGCCTTTTTCTTTTGCCGGGAGGACCGGCCCCTTGCAAGGTTTCACCATATCTGAAAGGAGTGTTTTTGTTATGGCAACAAATATCCCCGAATTGTTTGGCAGCTCGGTGTTCAACGATAAGATCATGAGGGCAAAATTGCCGAAAGATATCTATAAGGCTTTGAGAAAGACCATTGAAAACGGCACCCACCTGGAACTGGACGTGGCCAACGCCGTGGCGGTGGCCATGAAGGAATGGGCGGTGGAAAACGGCGCTACCCATTACACCCACTGGTTCCAGCCCATGACCGGCTATACGGCTGAAAAGCATGACAGCTTCATCTCTCCCACAGGGGACGGGCAGATTATCATGGATTTTTCCGGCAAGGAGCTGGTTAAGGGCGAGCCGGATGCCTCCAGTTTCCCCTCCGGCGGCCTGCGCGCCACCTTTGAGGCCAGAGGCTACACGGCCTGGGATCCCACCTCACCGGCTTTCATCAAAGACCACACCCTCTATATCCCCACTGCCTTTTGTTCTTACAGCGGTGAAGTCCTTGATAAGAAAACGCCCCTGCTGCGTTCCATGGAAACGCTCAACCGGGAAGCCACCCATATGCTCCATCTCCTGGGAAATACAGATGTGACGGGCGTCAGCACCACCGTGGGACCGGAGCAGGAATACTTTATTGTGGAGCGGGATCTGTATAAAAAGAGAAAGGATCTGGTGTTCTGCGGCCGCACGCTGTTCGGCGCCGCCGCCCCCAAGGGACAGGAAATGGAGGATCACTACTTCGGCGCCCTGAAGCCCCGCATTGCAGATTTCATGCATGATCTGGATAAAGAGCTTTGGAAGCTGGGTATTCCCGCCAAAACCAAGCACAACGAAGTGGCTCCCGCCCAGCATGAGCTGGCTCCCATTTTTGAGACCACCAATGTGGCGGTGGATCACAATCAGCTGACCATGGAGATGATGCGGAAAGTTGCCAGAAAACACGGTTTCGTCTGCCTGCTCCACGAAAAACCCTTTGAAGGCATCAACGGCAGCGGCAAACATAACAACTGGTCCCTCATCACCAACACCGGCGTCAACCTGCTGGACCCCGGAAAGACTCCGGGAGAAAATACCCAGTTCCTGGTATTCCTCATGGCCGTCATCAAGGCAGTGGATGACTATGCCGATCTGCTGCGTATCTCTGTGGCAGGAGCTGGAAATGACCACCGCCTGGGCGCCAACGAAGCGCCGCCGGCCATTGTGTCCATCTTCGTGGGCGATGAGCTGCAGGCAGTGATGGATTCCATCGAGAATGACACCTTCTTCACAGGCCTCCACAGAGAACAGCTGGAAACCGGCGCCCATGTTCTGCCTCACTTTACCAAGGATACCACAGACCGGAACCGTACATCGCCGTTTGCCTTCACAGGCAACAAGTTTGAATTCCGTATGCTGGGTTCCTCTGCCTCCGTATCCACCCCCAACATCGTGCTGAATACGGCTGTTGCGGAATCTCTCCGTCAGTTCTCCCAAAAGTTGGAGGGAGTCGCACCGGAAGAAATGGGTGACGCTGTGCACGCTCTGCTGAAAGAAACCATCATAGCCCATAAGCGGGTCATCTTCAATGGAAACGGCTACACAGACGAATGGGTCAAAGAGGCAAAAAAGCGAGGTCTTTATAACCTGGTTTCCACTCCCGATGCCCTGGAGCATTTCACGGACGACAAAAATGTGGAACTGTTTGTCCGTCACGGTGTATTCACCAAAGAGGAAATCTTCTCCCGAGATGAGATTCTTCTGGAAAATTATTCCAAGTCCATTCACATCGAAGTAAAAACTCTCGATGACATGCTGAAGAAAGATTTCCTTCCCGCTGTGTCTGCCTATGTGGAACAGATTTCCGACACAGCCGTAAAAAAGAAGACATTGGTTCCCGGACTGCCTCTCACCTATGAGACTTCTCTGATCACCAAGCTCAGCAGCCTGCAGGCTGAAATCGCCTCCGGACTGGAGCAGCTTTTGGCCGATGCCGATGCCGCCGATGCCAAAGAATCTGCGCTGCTGACCGCCAAAGCTTACCATGAGGTGGTTTTGGCTCACATGGAAGCCCTCCGTGTCAAGATCGACGAAGCGGAGTCTCTGGTTCCGGACGCTCTGCTTCCCTATCCCACATACGACCAGCTGCTGTTCTCCATATAATAACCAGAAACAGACGAACGGACAATACAACATAAAAAATCCAGACATTTCATAGCGGCATGAAGATAGAACACAGCACCGGTTTTATTCATGCCGCAGCGCTTCAATGGGACTCATCTGTGCAGCTTTCATGGAGGGAAGAAGGCCGAATATAATTCCGATTCCCATGGAAAACAGCACCGCTGCCCCGCAGGCCGGGATACTGATGCTGACGGGAGTCTGGGTGATCCCGGCAATAATCCGGGACGCACCGATACCTCCCGCCGTTCCCAGAATCCCTCCCATGCTTGTAAGCACAGCTGCTTCTGTAAGAAACTGGGCCAGAATGGCTCTCTTTCTGGCGCCAATGGCTTTTTTCAGACCGATTTCCCTGGTCCGCTCCGTCACGGAAACCAGCATAATATTCATGACTCCGATGCCTCCCACCAGCAGGGAAATACCGGCTATCCACAGCAGCTGCCGGTTGGTATTTTCCCCCACCGCCTGCAGATCCCTGGCTTTTTTCAAAAGATCATCTGCCTGGTAGGAAAATCCATTCTCTCCCTTTACAGACTGGTTCATCAGTTCCGCCGTCTGTTTTCCCGCATCGGTCATCTGTTCGGTGCCCACGGCTCGGATAACGGCATTTTCCGCCTCGTCAAATTCATACAGAATGGGCCAGTCTTCCGAAGGAATCAGCACCAGCCCTGTCCATGTTTCCTGTTTATACATGAGGTATTCTTTCATGGATTGGATGACCGGCCCATTCTTTTCCTGTTTTTCAAATATGCCGGTGACAATGAAGGGCTCCCCTTTGATTTCTATGGTGCTGCCCAGTACATCCTCTCCTCCAAACAGGCTTCTGGCTGCCGCCAGGTCCAGCAGGGCCGTTTTTTGAAAGGTACCGCTGTCCACCAAATTTCTTCCCTGGATGAGCCGGTACCCGCAGGTTTGCAGATAAGAGGAATCGGTACCGATGACATTGGCATCAAAGGTCCTTTGATTCCCCCGAACAGAGACATACGATCGGCTTCTGTAAAAAGATGCGGATTTCACTGTCTCCAGATTTCTCACCGATTCCTTTTGCTGCTGAGAAAGGGGAACGATGCCTGGAGGCGTCCCGCCTTCCAGATAATATTCCACGTCTCCCTGATACAATTTCACTTGAATGCTATTATCCCCCGCTCCCACCAGATTGTTTTTGATCAGTTCATTGGTTCCCCGGATGGTGGATACAATGGATATGATGGATGCGATGCCAATGATGATCCCCAGTATGGTCAAAAAGGACCGCATCTTATGGGACCATATACCTCGAAATGACAACCGGATATTTTCAATCATAGGTTTCCTCCCAAAATTCTGCCGCCGACTGTTCCCGTGTTTTTGCCCCTTCCCTCACTGCTTTTCCATAGGGAAAGGCAATACTGTCTTCCAAAGAAAGCCCTCGAAGGATCTCATAGCTATCGCCTCCCATGATGCTTCCCAGTTCCACAGTTTGCCGCACCAAAAGGCCGTCTGCTCCCCGCTTCATGACATAATCGTTCCCATTTTCTCTTCTGATAAACGCCTGGTTCAGGCGGATTCCTTCTGCCCCGCTTTCTCCCATCTCCACCGTCAGCTCCACCCATTCATCCTTTTTCAGTCCGCTGTCCTCTTCCAAGAAAGCAGTCATCGGATAGAAAGAGCCTTCTTCCTGGCTGTATTCCGGCGATGTATCGGACGGAAACGGACTGATCTGCTGGACTTCCGCCTGAAACGAAAGGCCGCTGTCGTAGGAATATCCGGAAATCCAATCGCCGATGCGTAGTTGGCCCAAAAGAGTTTCCGGACATTGTCCCACCAGATACAATCCTTGCTGGCCGACCACCTGCACAACAGGCTCCGACGGGGCGACCGTTTCCGTCCTTGGATCCTTCACTGTTTTTACCACGCCCTCCAGAGTGCTGACCACCGCGCTCTGTTCCCACTCTTCTCTCAACCGCTTGCGGTCCAGCTCCGCTTGACGCAGTTTCAGTTCCAGACTGCGCGTTTCTTTTTCTGTCTCCGCTGTTCTGGAAGCGATTTCCTTCTTCAGCTGATCCGGATCCATACTCGCGTCCATATCCTCCTCAATCTCCTCACTGTCCCATGGGCTTTCATCTTTGTCTTCATTCTCTTCTCTCTCCTGCTCCAATTCCCCACAGATATTTTCTTCTTCCTCCCAGGGTTCCTCTGCGCCGGGAAAAATGGTTTCCCCATTGGCGACGGTGCTTTCAGCCGCAGTTTCCCCAGATGTCTGGTCCGGATATGCTTCCCCGCCGCTCTCCGGCATTTCCAAGGTCTCCTGCGCATCCCAGCCTTCCGATGCCGTCGGCTCTCCCGGCATCTCCAACGTCGGATCTTGCATCGTCTCGTGGCCCGAATTTATTTTCTGTCTTCCCTTGACTGTGGCGGTCTCCCGCCTTATGATCACTTCCGGTGGAATCACTCCCCTCCCCAGCTGTTCCAGATCACTGCGGCATTTTTCCAGCTGAAGCCGGATACTTTCATATTCCAACTCCTTGGCTTCCATTTCAAGGGCCACTGATTGTTTGTCATAGGATAGGAGAACCTGTCCTTTGTGGACGGTTTCCCCCGGCTGCACATGGATTTCCTCAATTTTTTTGCGGTCGGTGAGATAAATGGCTTGCGCTGCCTCGTCGGTGACACGAGCGTTTATGGTTACCGTTTTTTCATAGCCGCCTCCGTTCAATTCCTCCACCGGCATCACCGGAACGGCCTCCCCTGTCCCGCATGCTCCCAACATGCCGCTGATCCACAGGACACCGGCGGCAAGAACCGCGAGATTCCTTCTTTTTTTCATGGCGTTTCCCCTCCTCTCAGTCTTCCGTCCCGGATCCGAATGCATCGCCCGGCCCTGGAGGCCACCTCCCCATCATGGGTGATCATTAAGATACTGGTGCCTTCCCGATTCAGCTGCTCAAACAGCTCCATGACCTGCTCTCCGGAACGGGAATCCAGCGCTCCGGTGGGCTCATCAGCCAAAATCAGCCTGGGATGATTCACCAGAGCTCTGGCAATGGCCACCCGCTGTTTCTGACCACCGGACAGCTGGCCGGGCAAAAACCGCAGCCGCTCTCCCAATCCCACTCGGCAGAGGGCTTCTCGGGCTCTCCTTTTTCTCTCTCCTTTGGACACCCCGGCATAAATCAGCGGTAGCTCCACATTTTCCAGAGCGGTCTGCCTGGGAAGCAGCTGGAAATTCTGAAATACAAACCCGATTTTTTTCAAGCGAATTTGAGCCATTTCCCTTTCCCGGCACCGGTTTACATCGGTGCCGTCCAACAGATATCGGCCCGATGTGGCCTGATCCAGGCATCCTATGATATTCATCAGTGTGGTCTTTCCCGACCCGGAAGGACCCATGACCGCCACATAGTCCCCCTCTTCCATGGAAAATGAAATATCCTTCAGCACCGGGACCCGCATATTCCCTTGTACATATTCTTTGCATATATGACTGAGGTTCAGCATCATACTGTTTCTCCTTCCTCCGCTTCGTCCGGCGTGGCTCCCTGTTCATGCGCATCCGTCGGGTGAGAAATACCGTCTTCCCCGGCCAAAGTCTGTACTCCCATTTCCATGGAATGGCTCTTGATCGTTTCCATCCCTTCCCTCAGCTCCTCTTCCGGATACGTCACCCAGTCTGTCAGGGCAAGTCCCTCTGCCACAAGGTACTGATCTCTGGCAGGGTCGTACTGGCCCAGCCGAATTTCCCGCTTTTCCAGGCTGCCATCCCGGTCCGTCCAGACGTATGCGCTGCCATCCGGCTCTCCGATGAGATAAGCGTCCAGCCAAAGCCCTTCTTTTCTCTCATCCTGGCCAAGGTCTGGTTCCACATACACATGCTGACCCAACATCAGTCCCTCTCCATTTTCCAGCTTCACATAAAAAGGATACCATGTACTGCCCTGACCCGAATCACCGCCATCACCGCCGGATATGGACGGGCTGTTTCCATCAATTCCGCTGATGTTCCCCTTCCATATGGCATTGGCATCGGCTCTGGATCGAATCAGCACCGGAGTATCCAAAGAAATCTGTGCCACATTCAGCTCATTGATCCTTCCTTTAACCCGCAGGCCGCCGGTACCCACCACAGAGATCAGAGGCGCCGGAGTGCCGTCCGCTCCTTTTTCTTCCCCGGTTTGATTGATGTCTTTTACCACGCCGCCCATGGGGCTGCTCACCGATGCGTCGGCGATGGCAGTTTGAAATGCCGCAATTTCCGCCGCTTTATTGATTTCCTCCAGTTCTTTTGCCTTCAAGCCAGACTGGATATTTAAGATTTCAATATCATAAGAAACCTGTTCTTCTTTGGTCGCTTCTTTTTTGGCCTGGTCCAGCGCGGCCAGCTGCTGGTTTAAGTTCTTTTTATCATTGGATATGGTATCCAAATCCAACTGTGCCTGGGCCAGGTTTTCCTCTGTTTTTCCTGTTTCATAGCGAAACAGCACCGTTCCCTGTTCCACTTCCTGCCCTTCTTCCACAAACCATTCCGCCACTTTTTTCTCCTCTTGAAAAGGCAGTTCCCAGACATCCTGTGTCTCCACCACACCGGCATACCGATTGCCGGTTCCGCTGCCCTCCATACTCTGCAGCGCCGCCAAGCTGCTGACGAATACTTTGTCCTGACCTTTTGTATTTCCTTTCATCCAAAACCAGGTACAGGCAGCCCCCGCCGCCAAAATCCCAATCCCCAATACCATCCCTGCTTTTTTCTTTCCTCTCATGCTCTCATCCTTTCCTTTGTCGGCATTCCTTACTCTCCCTTGGTATCATGCCTGATGGCATTATACCATCTCACCTTCCGTAAGATATTGAGGAAACCTTACCATCTGCCGACATTTTTTTCACAAACTCCTTAATTTCCCATTTGATTCATGGGATTTTATCCCCTGAATTATGGAGGAAGCTGAAAGCGGCCGAGGAGGGCGGGTCCTTTCTCATTGGAAAAGGCACCGTCCTCCTCGGCCGCTGCATCATTTCAATATTAATTACTATTCACTCCCCAGGCCACCAGCAATGGGTGATACAATCGTTATCCCCATAACCTTGCCATTCCCATCAATTGCCGGTTCTCACTGGAACAGCCCCAGAAAAACTTCCGGCTCCACTTCCTGCTCCGCTGTAAAGTCACCGGATTGCAGATACCGGGCCAGACAGGCCTTCAGCTGCCGGGTGGCTGGATCCTCCTGTTCCAGGTCAAACCCGCAAAACAGAATTTCGGCCTTTCCTGCCTTTACCGCAAATAGAGGCGATGAGGGACGGTTATCCACAAAATTGGGCACCAATTCCACCACTGGACGAAATGACTCCGGAAACGCTCCCACATCGGCTGCCTGACAGTGATCCATCAGGTGTTTCCACTGGAAGTCCAGAAATTGATCTGTGGGAAATCCCTTTAACGCAGCGTGATCGGCATGGATCATGGCTCCGCATGGCTGGGATGTGGGGAAATGTACCGGAGACCAGAAAACCGGTGTAAAGCTGCCTTCCATGGGACGGCGCAGTCCCTCCGGTCCCACCATGGCCCGTCCTCCCTGCTCCATCAAGGCCTTCAATTCCTGGGAATCGCCCCGCAGCATGGGAATGGTCTCCCCGCCGTCACATCCCGCATACACAAATACCGTCCAGTCATTGGTATATCCCTCCACCGTAAGGATCACCTGCAGCATGACCGACTCTTTCAGAGAGGAAAGAGGGATGGATACATGGCTTTCTCTGGTTTGAATTTCATAAAATACCGTATCTTTGTTCATCACCTTCAGGCAGAACAGCGGATTCTCCACAGGTGTCTCCCCAAACTGGTACAGATCCAGCTCTGCCTCAATGGTTTCTTCCCGAAGATACACTCTCCTGGCCTTCCACAACGGCACCACCGGGCCGCAGAAGCGGCGGAATGCTTCCGGCGTGATGATTCCCTTGTTTTCCCAAAATGCATCCAAAAGCCCCACTGTGGCCGTACTCTGGCCCGTGTAATCCGTCAGCGCCAGCAGACCGATACCGCCGAAATCCTTGGTCCGCAGCGCGCATTCCATATCTTCTTTATACAGCTTGACCGCCAGCTTGCCGGAAGCTTCCTGATACCATGTTCTCTTTCCGTAAATACCGTTTTCTTTCATGGATTTGCGGATCACATCCAAATTGACAGGGAGCATATTTCCCGTATACCGCTGGATGGCGTCCACATCGGGATACAGGCAGTACTGCCCCACCTCAAAGGACATGACGGGAACCGAAATAGCCTCCACCGCTTCACGATAGTCCAGGCAGGTATGCTCTGCCGCCTCATCCTGCAGCGTCTGGATCCGCGTCCTGTGGCCTGCTGCCTCAAAAGCACAGAAGTAATCTTCACAGGGCGCCACAGGATGATCAAAATTGGATGTGAGGGTGTACAGTCTCCTGGGATCCATCCCCTTCATCATGGTGGTGAGATCCTCCAGCAGCTCGAAATCGCCCATGATTTCATTTCCATTGGAAAATAAAAGAAAGGATGGGTGATTGCCATATGTCTTGGAAATGGTGATGGCTTCCTGGGTAAAATATGGCCGATGAATGGGGTCGTCTCCGGCTTCCAGAGGGCACACATCTTTGTTGAGCCAGAACGGCATCTCCACAGACAGATATACACCTGCCTCATCGGCTGCCTGGAAGGCGCATTCCGGAGGACACCAGGCGTGGAACCGAACGTGATTCATACCATACTCCTTGACAATCCGCATCTTGTTTCTCCACGTTTCCAGATCCATGGGCGGATAGCCGGTGATGGGATGGATGGCACAGTCCGTGGTTCCCCTGAGAGAAATCTGCTTTCCGTTCAGCAAAAACTTTCTCCCCTCCCTGGCGATTCTTCTCATGCCAAATGTCACCGTGCGCTCATCCGTCTGTTTCCACACCTCCCCTGTGGAAGTACGTTCCAAAGAATGCGCTTTTCCAGCAGATGTATCTGTGGAATGTGCGTCTATGGAAACGGTCAGACGATATAGGTCTGGATGGAACTCATCCCACCAGCGTATGGCATCCATTCCGTAAAAGAGATGCTCCACCTGACCGGAGTTGAACAGCGTGGTTTCGTATGTCCGGCTCTGGAGTTTTCGTCCGTCCGGATCGGTCACCGTCAGGGTCAGTCTGGCCTGCTGCCGGTTCATATAAGAGCTGTCGCTCTTAACCGTCACATGAACGCGGATCCCATTTGTTTCCGGATAAATCTGAACCGTTCCCACATGACAGATTTCCCTCCACTCCAGGCGCAGCGCCCCAATGGCTCCATTCCAGTATCCCTGGGTATCAATGCTGTAGCCGCTGGCCATATCCCCCAGATTCAGAAGATTGCGATTGTCCAACCGGAGGGTCACCCGATGTTTCCCGGCAGTTACCACTCCTGTCAAATCATAGCAATGGGGAGCCGACAGCTCCAGAATCTGACGGCCCACCTGTTTCCCATCCAGCCACAGTTCCGATGCCACGTTTACTCGCTCCAGAAATAAAAAAATGGCTTTTCCCTCCGCTTCCTGCGGCACCTCCACCTCTCGTTCCAGCCACAGGGGTCCGATATACTCATACCTCTCACGGGGCGCCCGTACAGCCTCCTTGGAAAACTCCGAATAATACTCTTGCTTCTTTCCCACATGATTCTGGCAGGCGGAACCGGGGAGACAAAATCCCTCCTGCCTCAGTGGTCTTTCATAATACCGTTCCTGTATCCCCCTGTCTTTCTCATCGGTCTCAAAACGCCAGCTTCCGCTCAAATCCATATATCCCATGGCGATCCTCCTCATTTTTCGGTTGTGTCAGACGTCTGCCCCGCAATCTTTCAGAGCAATTGACTATCTCCTATGTATTTATTTGCTGTCCTCCAGCCCTTCAAACTGGAGACGGTAATACCTGGCATAGATATTATTTCTCTCCAGCAGCTGCTGGTGTGTTCCCCTCTCCTCAATGCCATGCTCACCGATGACAATGATCTCATCGGCATTGCGGATGGTGGACAGACGGTGAGCGATGGTGATGCAAGTCCGGTTTTTGGCCAGTTCCTCCAGGCTTTTCTGAATATGGCGCTCACTCTCATTGTCCAGGGCACTGGTGGCTTCATCCAAAATAAGGATTTTGGGGTTCTTCAGAAAAATACGGGCAATGGAGATCCTCTGCTTCTGTCCGCCGCTGAGACGGGTTCCCCGCTCGCCCACATACGTATCGTACTGATCCGGAAGGCTCATGATAAAATCATGAATATTGGCCTTTTTGGCGGCTTCCACGATCTCTTCCTGGCTGGCTTTCCTGTTTCCGTAGGCGATATTGTCCCGGATAGTCCCCGTAAACAAATACACATCCTGCTGTACAATGCCGATGGCCTGGCGCAGAGATTTCAGCGTAAAGCCCCGGATATCTCTGCCATCGATTTGGACGCTGCCGCCGGTCACATCATAAAATCGGGGCAGCAGAGAACAGATGGTGGTCTTGCCCCCGCCGCTGGGGCCCACCAGGGCGATGGATCGTCCCGCCTCGATGTGGATATTGATGTGATCCAAAACCGTCTCATTGCCGTCGTAGCTGAAGCTGACATCTTTGTAGTCGATTACTCCGTCCACATCCTTCAAATCCACGCATCCCGGCTCATCGTGCACATCCACTTTGGTTTCCATGACCTCATTGAACCGCTTGAATCCGGAAAAGCCTTTTTGAAGCATTTCCGTAAACTCCACCAGCACTTCAATGGGAGTGATGAAAATATTAATATAAAGGGCATATGTGGCCAGGGCAATGGGTTCCAGCGAGCCGTTGGCGATGAAAAAACCGCCGCCCACCAGGATGGTGACGTACAGCAGACCCTGGAAGAAATTGTTTCCTCCCTGGAACCGGCCCATGCAGTGGTAATTATCCTTTTTGCTCTGAAGAAATTTTTCATTGCTGTCAGCGAATTTCTCCCGTTCCACCTCTTCGTTGGTGAAGGATTTCACCACTCGGATCCCCGCCAGCGTATCCTGAAGAGCCGCATTGACCCCTGCGATCTTACGGCGGTTGTCCATGAATGTGGCCTGCATCCGTTTGTTCTGGCGCAGGGAGAACAAAAGCATCACCAGTGTCACCGCAATCAGCAGCATGGTCAGCGGCACATTGATCCAGCACAGCAGCACAAAAGATCCGATAATCTTCAGCAGCGAAATAAAGATATTTTCCGGACCATGGTGGGCAAATTCGGCGATATCAAACAGATCGCTGACCAGCTTGCTCATCATCTCGCCGGTATTGTTGTTGTCGTAATAGGAAAAGGACAGGCGTTCATACTGGTCAAACAAATCCTGCCGCATATCCCGCTCCATATGGGAGCCCATGATATGGCCCTGGGCCGACACATAATATTTGCACACCGCCCTCACGGCATACATAACCACCAATCCCGCGGCCAGCAGAAACAGACTGTTTAAAATCTGCTGTCTGTCAGAGAGATACAGCGTATCGCTGAGATAATTGAGGATCTGGGGAAATGCCAGATCAATGACGCTGATCACCAGTGCACACACCATATCCAGGTAAAAAACCTTCCGGTACGGACGGTAATATCGGATAAATTTTTTAAATAGTTTCATGGTTCTTCTTTCCTCCTGCTTGTATGGACACAGCGGCGTCTTCGTACGCCGAAGACGCTGCCGCCTCTGCTTTCCCATTATAGCATGCTTTTTGAAGAAGAAAATGGAGTATCTTTTATTTTATCTGTCCCAGAATGGAACGGCCAATCATGTAATCCCGCAGTGCCAGAGAAAAATTATCCGCCGCCGTGGCCCCTATGACGGCAAAGGTATCCTGCTGCGGCAGGCATCCGCCCCGTTCCAGCCCTTTATACCAAGCCAAAAACGGCACGGTTTCTCTGGTGTGATCCGTCCCATGAAAGGTGGGATCATTGCCGTGATCCGCAGTAATGATCAACAGATCCGTTTCTTCCAGCGCATTCAGCAGCTCTCCCAGTTTTTCATCAAACCGCATGACTTCGGCTCCGTACCCTTCCGGATCCCTTCGGTGGCCCCAAAGGGCGTCGAAATCCACCAAATTGACAAAACACAGGCCATGAAAGTCTCTGCCTGCCGCCTGAATGGTCTGCTCCATGCCTTGAACGGAACTTTTGGATTTGATGGCATCCGTGATCCCCTCTCCGGAAAAGATATCATTGATTTTTCCGATGGACAGCACATCCAGCCCTGCGTCCTTCATCATATTCAGGACCGTAGGGTTTGGCGGTTTTACCGCATAATCATGACGGTTACTGGTCCGTCTGAATTCTCCCCGCTTTTTCCCCACATACGGCCGGGCAATGACGCGGCCCACCTTCCACTCATCCCGCATGGTCAGCTCCCGGGCAATCTCACAGCAGCGATACAGCTCATCCAGCCCAAATGTCTCCT
Source organism: uncultured Lachnospiraceae bacterium (assembly GCA_904420225.1). GTDB lineage: Bacteria > Bacillota > Clostridia > Lachnospirales > Lachnospiraceae > Fimimorpha. The sequence continues at coordinate 8,499 of CAJFUP010000048.1, read as the reverse complement.
CATTACCGCAGATTTGCAGCACAGAGTCGGCGGATGTATAGACAATCATATGCCCTGTGGCAATTTCTTCCTCCCCCGGCTCATCCAGTATGGCCGTGCCGCTGGCGCTTTTATTGCCGATGACCTTATGGCCGGTGCGTTTCTCCAGCTCCCGAATCAGCTCCGGCGGAAATCCGGTGTCTGTAAAGGTAATAAAAGGTTTCTGCGTATAAAGACCCATCATCTCCCAGTGCCCGGTCATGGTGTCCTTGCCCACACTTTTTTCCCTGAGCCTGGTATAATATCCCATGGGGTGTTCTGCGGGATCTACCCCCTTGAGAGGATGAAGATTGGCCAGTCCCAGTCTCTGCAGATGGGGAATGCGAAGCACTGTCCTCTCCGCGATATGCCCCATGGTATCGGCCCCCTCATCGCCATACTCTGCCGCGTCCGGCGCGTCCCCGGCGCCGAAGGAGTCCATAACCACCACAAAAATGCGTTTGAATCGTTCCATACATATCTCCTTTCCATGGACAGCTCGTCCTGCCCCCAACTCAAATCCCTCCCCCACCAATTCATGGGAGCTTGGGGGATTTGATTTCCCATTTTTATTATACGTGTTTTTTTCATCCGTTGGCAAGAGAAAACCTGCATTGCACATTTTCCTGAAATATTGTATACTAATCATGAGAAAAACGTGGACATCACCCTGTTCCACAGAAATGAGGCTTTACATGAAACGTGAAAAATTAGAGGATTATGTCACCAGCATCCCCGATTTCCCGGAACCGGGGATTATTTTCCGTGATATCACCACCATACTCCAAGATCCGGACGGATTCCATATGTCAGTGGATGGCCTGTTGGGTCTCACCGCCGATGCCGATTACGATGGGATTGTGGCTTTGGAGGCCAGAGGCTTCATCTTCGGCACGCCAGTGGCTTACGCGGCGGGAAAAAGCTTCATTCCCATCCGCAAGAAGGGCAAGCTGCCCCGGAAGACCATTTCTGCCAAATATGCACTGGAATACGGGGAAGCAGAGATAGAAATCCATGAGGACGCCATTAAAAAAGGCGGGAAATACATCATTGTGGACGATCTGCTGGCCACAGGGGGAACGGTGGAAGCAGCCTGCCGGCTGGTGGAAACACTGGGCGGTCAGGTGGTCCGCATCTGTTTTGTCATGGAACTGGCTGGCCTGAAGGGCCGTGAGAAGCTCTCCGGATATGACGTGAGAAGCCTGATCACATATCCCGGAAAATAATACATGAAAGGATCCCCCCATGCGTGAAACCATTTTACTTTTCCATTTCGACAACCAGGAACAGACGCGCAGGCTCAAGATGCTCCTGCTTTCCATGAAAATCAAGATTCGCAGCGTGGAGCTTTGGGAATACAATACGCCCTTGGGCGTCCTGGCAGGCGTCATGGACGGAGACGATTATCCAGACTATCAGGGAGATGACCTGGAAACGGAAGCCATGATTTTCTGTGGTCTATCCCATTCCCGGCTTAACCAGGTACTGGATGCCATCCACAAACGAGGGATTGGCTCCATTCCCTATAAAGCTGTCCTGACCCCCACCAACCAGCATTGGACCATCTCCCAGTGCTATGAGGAGCTGAAACGGGAGCGAGCCGCCATCCAGGCCGCCCAGGAGATGCGTAACTCCGGTGATGCAGGGCAGGCGCCGTAATGGAGTGATGAGAAGAGAGATATCGTTTCGGCGCGGCAACGTGTCGGCACGACAAGAAAGAGAGACGATCTGACTGATGAGATCGTCTCTCTTTCTGTTTTCTCATGGGCTTTAGCAGAACCCGGAAAACTGGATATTTGGAGAAACCATTTTCCTATTTCACATATTTCTTCAGCGTATTTTCCACTGCTTTCGGTCCCGCAATCAGCTGGCTGAAATATGACGCCACCTGGTCGGCCAACCCCGCCTCATACAAATCCACGCCAAAAATGGAGGCATCGGACAGCACAGGGCGCAGTACTTCAAGCGCATTCACAGTATCCCCCAGTTTGATGTCCTTCACATACGGACACACCGTATCCAACAGGGGATCCGGACTCAAGGTAAATGGATTGCCGTTGTCATCCACGGCCATCAGATAACGCAGCCATCCGGCAAATACCAGCGGAATCATCTTCAGATCACTGACCTTCAAATCCGGAGACTTCTGGTACGCCTTGATGGTCTCACCAAAGCGGATGGCCAGCTTCTGAGAGGTATCGGTGGCGATGCGCTGAGGCGTATCCGGCATAAAAGGATTGGGCACACGGACATTGAGCACTTCATCGATGAAGGTCTTGGGATCAATGATACCCGGGTTCACCACCACTGGGAGTCCTTCGTCATAGCCGATGATCTCCACCAAGCGCTTCAGCTGCGGATTCTGCATTTCTTTGGAGATCAGCTGATAATCCAACAGACAGCCGAATACAGCCAGAGCCGTGTGCAGCGGATTCAGGCAAGTGCAGACTTTCATTTTCTCCACCTTATCCACGGTTTCCCTCTCCGTAAAGATTAATCCCCCTTTCTCCAGGGCTGGTCTGCCATTGGGGAATGCATCTTCGATGACAAGATACTGCACTTCCTCTGCGTTGACAAACGGAGCCACATACGTGTTCTTGGAGGTGATCACCGGCTCCAGTCCCTCCACACCGTCGTTTTTGAGAATCTCTTCCACAGAGGCATCCGGCCGCGGCGTAATCTTGTCAATCATGGTCCACGGGAAAGAAACTTTAGTTTTATCCTTCACATAGGCAGAAAAGCCTTTCTGCGCCTGTCCGTTTTCCTCCCAGGCATCGGCAAATGCGGTGATGGCCGCATACAACTTATCGCCGTTATGGGAGCAGTTATCCATGCTGACCATGGCTATGGGCTTTTCCCCTGCCAGAAACCTGGTATACAGAAGGGATGCCACTTTACCGATATAACTCTGGGGCTTCTGAGGCCCTGCCTCATAATCGGCGGCCACAGCCGGGAGGAGTTCTCCCTTTCCGTTGACCAGACTATATCCTTTCTCCGTAATGGTGAATGACACCATCTGCAGAGAGTCGTTTTCAAAAATTTCTTTCAGGCGGGAATATTCCGTCTCGTCTTCGCTGTCCAAAATCAGCGACTCCACCACGCTTCCCACTACGGTCTTTTCCACAGTTCCGTCCACCTTCAGCGTCACCAAAATGGAATAATCATCGCACGGGCGGTTCATTTTCTCCACGATCTCATAGTCATAGCCTTCTGCCACCACCAGACCTCTGTCCAATACCCCTTCATTCAGCAGATTCTGAACCACATTGGCTTGAAAGGCGCGGAAGATATTTCCCGCTCCAAAATGAATCCAAAACGGCGCTTTCTTTGTGTTTTCCGTCACTTTTTTCCTGTCAAACTGCGGAAGAGAAAAGCCAGCCGCTTCCCAGACTTCTCTGTTTTCCAGCCCCTTTTCATTTAGCTGCATATTTCTCACCATACCTTTCCTCATCTATAAAACCCCAGGATACGCCAATACAATTGGTATCTTTCGCTTTTTCAATCATGCAAATTAATCCGCGAACATCACGCACACCACCCACATCACCAATATACCGTATCGCACATTATTTTTTGTTGCTCTTTACAATGGCTTCCCACAAACCATTTAAGTAGGTGGCACCCAGGGCACGGTCGTAAAGCCCATATCCGGGCATGGCCACTTCACCCCAGATCATCCGGCCGTGATCTGGACGAATGGGGCCGTCAAAGCCGATGTCATAGAGCGCTTTCATGATCTCGTACATATCAAAGCTGCCGTCGGAAGAAAGGTGAGCGGCTTCTTCGAAATCTGTGGGTGAGTTAAACTTCAGGTTGCGGACATGGGCAAAATGGATTCTTCCTTTCAGCGAACGAATCATATCCGGCAAGTCATTTTCCAAATTGGTGCCATAGGATCCAGAGCAGAAGGTCACGCCGTTATGGGGATTATCCACCATCTGCATCATGCGGAGAATGTTTTTCTTGCAAGTGATGATTCTCGGCAGACCGAATACACTCCAGGCAGGATCATCGGGATGAATGGCCATATTGATGTCATACTTATCGCAGACAGGCATGATGCGCTCCAAGAAGTATTTCAAATTGGCGAACAGCTTCTCATCATCCACATCCTTATACATTTCAAATAGCTCTTTTACCCTGGCCATGCGCTCCGGCTCCCAGCCCGGCATCACCGTATCGTTCATATCACCGGCAATGGAGTCAAACATTTTCTCTGGATCCAGGTTGTCCACCGCCTCCTGGGTGTAGGCCAGCACGGTGGATCCATCCGGCCTTTTTCTGGCCAGCTCGGTGCGCGTCCAGTCAAAAACAGGCATGAAATTGTAGCATACCATGTGAATATCGCATTTCCCCAGGTTTTCCAGAGTGGTGATGTAGTTCTCAATATACTCTTCCCTCTCCGGCGCCCCTGTCTTGATGGCATCATGGATGTTTACGCTCTCGATGCCGGATACGCGAAGCCCTGCGGCCTCAACCTCGGCAATCATGGCGCGGATTTCGTCCTCATGCCAAACCTCCCCTGCCGCCTTATCATAGAGGGTGGTGATCACACCTGTCACGCCGGGAATCTGACGAATCTGCTGCAGCGTCACAGTATCAAATTTACTCCCATACCATCTGAGTGTCATTTCCATAATCTTCTACTTCCTTTCTGTGATTTTTACCGTTTTTTGATGGTTCCATTATAAAAAATTCCGGCATTTTTTTCCATTGCCGGGATTGTTGTAAGCATTGCAAAAATTGCTGTTTTTTATTATAGTAATGATACCAGGGGCATAGGCTGATTCCATATCCCGCTGATATTATGATAACGAACCAAACCGAGGTGAAGAAATGTCAAAAAGAAACACACTCCAAGCGGTTTTTTCCACCCGCCAACATATGATTTCCCAGGATTTTGAGCTTTATTATTACAGCGATCTGCATTTAAAGCCAGTATCCCTCCATTCTCATGATTACTATGAATTCTATTTTTTTCTGGAGGGAGATGTGTCCATCCTCATCAATGGCCGCTCCCATCTGGTGTCTCCCGGGGATTTTCTTTTGATCCCTCCGGATACTCCCCACTCTCCCTCCGTGATCAATCCGGATAAGCCCTACCGCCGGTTTGTCCTCTGGATCAGCAGAGACTACTGTGCCCGGTTGATGGATACCTCCACCGCTTACGGCTATCTGATGCAGTATGTGGCCACATCAAAAAACTATCTCTTTTCCAGCGACACTGTCACCTTCAACACCATTCATACCCGTCTATTCTCCATTTTGGAGGAAATCCGCGGCAATCGTTTCGGCAAAGACGCCAAAGTTCGCCTGGAAATCGACAGTCTCCTGCTATACCTTAATCGGCTGGTCCATGACCAGAATGCCTCTGTCAGCCCGCGAAGCGACTCCCTGTATGAGAGCATCTGCGATTACATCTCAGAACATTTGGCCGATGAATTATCCCTATCCGTGCTGGCCGGAGAATTCTTTGTCAGCAAGTTTTACATTGCTCATTTATTCAAGGACACCATTGGGCTGCCTGTTCACCAGTATATCCTGAAGAAACGATTGGCCGCCTGCAAAAACGCCATACTGGGATCCGTACCCGTCAGCCGCCTGCTGGTTCAGTACGGATTCCACGATTACTCTAGTTTTTACCGGGCATTCAAGAAAGAATACGGTATGTCTCCCACAGAATACCGGCAGTCCCATTTCACCGCAGAGGATCTTCCTGAGTCCACGCAGGATATCCAGACGGCCCCGGAGTCCGATCCGTGATGCCTTCTCATACCATAGCATGGCTTTTTGGGATCCATATTATGCGAATGATACCCAGGAAGCCATTTTCACAGGACTGTTGGGCATACCGGCTGCTCATACCACCTCATCCAAGAAGACACCCTGCACCCGTTTTATTTTTTCCAACTCCTTCATCAGATGACTATCCATATGGCTCCACAGGCATGGCGCTTCCCCCCATCCAAACAGCCAAGATGTCAAATCTCCAATACCTGTTTTCAAGCATGGCGCTGTCATTTCTTCTCCCAGATCCCCTATCCGAGCCAGTGTACTGCCATCTTTTGTCAGCGTCCACAGGAAAGTCCCGCAGTTGCCTGGGATCAGAGGATCTTCCACCTGTAAGCAAATGATCTGTTCTCCCTCTTCCCACAGAGAAAAGACCGGAAGCAGCGCCATGAAATCCGTAATTCTGACCATCATAGTCAAAGTCTCCTTCGTCTCTGCAGACCATATTTCATCCACGTATAAAAAGCGCTGCTCTCGTTTCTCCCTTCCCCACCATGCCTGCATACCCACCAGACGATCTTTATGGTACAATAATTCCAAATTTCCTTGTTCACTTGCCCTTCCAAATGAAACTCTCCAAAAAAACACTGTCACAAGTGCGGTTACGGCGCATTTCATAGAAAGGACGCATGCGCGCAAAATCTTTGGCTGTAATTTCCTTGAATTCCAGATTCATATTCTCTCTCCTTGATATCTTTAATACAGCATTTCTCCTCAGCCATGGAAAAAGGCATGGAATTTCATGCCACTTCTTCAGTATGACTCTTCCTGGTTTTTTCTATGCGTTCCATGAAATTTTCCACGGTAGGTTACGAGACATGGGATTTGCGGATACGAAAAGCCCCATGGTATTATCGGTAAAACCGGTGAAAATACAAAAAGAGCCGGGTGCATATATGCACCGGCTCTTTTTGTATTTTCACCGCACTTGCGCAAAGTGTTTACATTCCCATCTGTTTTGCGACTTCTTCTGCGAAATTTTCTTCCTTCTTCTCCAGACCTTCACCTGTCTCAAAACGAACAAAGCCCTTGATATTGATCTTGGCGCCGTTGGCCTTGGCAACCTCTGCCACGTATGCGCTGACAGACTGCTTTCCGTCTTCTGCTTTCACGTAAGTCTGATCCATCAGGCAGATTTCCTTCAGCTCTTTGTTGATACGACCCTTAACCATTCCGGCAATGATCTTATCATTGGCATCCGGCTTTTCCTGCTTAGCTGCAGCTGTGAGGATTTCCTCTTCCTTTGCCAGGTAATCAGCATCCACTTCATTTCTATTGGTGTAAAGAGGCTTCAGAGCGGCGGCCTGCATGGCAACGTTCTTTGCCATTTCTTTCACACCATCGTTGATTACGTCAGTTTCCACATCCACCAATACGCCAATCTTTCCGCCGGCGTGAATATAAGAAGCAATGAAACCATTTTCTTCCTTTACCTGCTTAAAACGACGAATATTCATGTTTTCACCAATGATGGAGATCATGGAGGACAGCTTTTCCTTCACAGTCATGCTGGTATCCAAAGCCCATGTCTCGGCCAGGAAACCTTCCACATCGGCAGCTGTGGTGTTTACAGCCTGTGCTGCCACTTCAGCCACATATGTCTGGAACTTCTCATTCTTTGCCACGAAATCTGTCTCAGCATTTACTTCTACCACAACTGCGCTCTTCTCATCCTCTGTCACGCAAGTGGCCACAATACCCTCTGCCGCAATACGGCCAGCCTTCTTCTGGGCTCCGGCCAGACCCTTTTCACGAAGGAATTCAACAGCCTTGTCCATGTCACCCTCTGTGGCAGTCAGGGCTTTTTTGCAATCCATCATACCGGCACCGGTCATCTCTCTCAACTCTTTTACCATTGCTGCTGTAATAGCTGCCATTGTTCTTACCTCCAAATGTTCGATATCTCTGTTCATATATCACAGCATTCCCCAGCTCCTCCCATGGGGAAAAGTTGGGGAATGAACCATGAAACACAGCCTGCACACTGGGCGCAGAACCGCTGTTTTTATTCTTCTGCTGTCTCTTCCGCTGCGTCTGCCTCTTCCATCATCTCTTCTTCCACATCGGAAACAGCCTCACCCTGATTTGCCTCGATTACGGCGTCTGCCATCTTGGAAACAATCAGCTTAACGGCTCTGATGGCATCATCGTTGCCGGGGATTACATAATCCAATTCTTCCGGATCACAGTTGGTATCTGCGATACCGATCAACGGAATACCCAGGGTATGAGCTTCCTGTACACAGATTCTTTCCTTCTTGGGATCCACAACAAAGATAGCATCCGGCAGTTTCTTCATATTCTTGATTCCGCCCAGATTCTTCTCCAGCTTCTCCCACTCCTTCTTAAGAGCGATGACTTCCTTCTTGGGCAGAACATCAAAAGTTCCGTCCTCAGACATGGTCTCAATCTCTCTGAGGCGCTCAATTCTGCTCTGGATGGTCTTGAAGTTGGTCAGCATACCGCCCAGCCATCTCTGATTCACATAATACATACCGCATCTCTCAGCCTCTGTGGCAACAGCATCCTGAGCCTGCTTCTTGGTTCCCACGAACAGAATGGTGCCACCCTCAGCTACGATATCGGATACGGCCTTATATGCCTCATCCACCTTACCCACAGACTTCTGCAGGTCGATGATATAGATACCGTTTCTCTCGGTGTAGATGTACGGAGCCATCTTGGGGTTCC